>CAYWNK010000309.1:0-7060 GCA_964459495.1 uncultured Planctomycetaceae bacterium | reverse complement strand
GGGTCGCGGTCCTTGGCCCAGCCGTCCAAGAAGACGAGGTAGTCGCGGGTGTAGCCGGCCGGCACCGGATCCAGAGTGCTGGCATCGAAGCGCAGCGTGAGGCAATCCCCGGAGCCGAGGATCGCAAAGCGATCATCGACGTCGCCGAGCAGCGGGGCTGTATCGCCGTAGCGCGTGTACATGCCCGGATGCTGGGGCCAGCGCGGCCGGCTCTCGACCTCGTTCCAGTCGAAGCGCTCGGGCAGATCCTCGCGTCCCGAAGGGGTGGCCTTGCTGAACCCACGGGGCCACAACACCGCGTCTGCAACCTCGAGACTCTGCACGATCTGCTCCGCGTCGTCGGCACAGACCGCCAGCTCGATGGCGTCCCAGTACAGGGAGAGCGTGCTGGTCAGACGGATGCGCGGGTCGAGCGGGTTCAGGACACCGTCCAAATCCAAGACCATGGTTTTGGTCTTGCCGGCCGGGAAGCCGGGGGGCGGGCCAGCGGGAATCCAGGAGCCGTCTTCGCCCGGCACAAGAATCGTTGGAGGAACGAAGTCCACGCCAGGTGTACGGGCGGCCGCCATGTTCACGGATGCATCGGACCAATAGAACCAGCCCGTGCAGATGAGGCGCAGCCGATCCGCGGCAGCGACGGCCTCGGCGTCGAACTCGAGTTCGAGCCAGTGGGAGTCTGCGAGGCCCAGGAACTGACCGCGGTAGGGCACGAAGGGGCGCGCGTGCTCGTCGTCGATCTCAGCGAGCTCCGCGGTCCAATCCTCGCCGTCACTGCCGGTGGCGCGCAGCGGGGGCAGGGCGCCCTCCACCGTGTGCACGTGGGACTCGGGGAAGGGGGGGAAGCAGAAGCGCTCATCGGGATAGATCCGACTACCGATCGGGTGGTCGATCACCTCGAGCCGGGCGCGGTCCAAATAGGTGACCTCGCGCAGCTCCTCGGTGAACTGGAGCTCAAAAAACCCGTCCTTGGGCACAAGCTGGTCGCCGCGAACCAGCACGTACTCGTCGTGGTCGGGCGGGACCAACATCCCCGGCGCCATCGGCAGACCGAGGGGCGTCGCGCCCAGGACGTCCGAGATAAAGGTGAACGTCTCACCATTCCACGTGTACAGGAACGGGCACGAGCCGATCAGGCCTTCGGGCTGTTCTCCGAACTCACCCTCGGCTAGGAAAAACTGGTCGCCCAGGTTGAGGTCGAGCTCGCTGGAAGTGACGCCGTTCGGCCACGTCACGCGCGCCACATCGACGTACTCGGCGTCGTCGACGCCGACGATCAGCTCATCGCCATCCCAAAAGATGCGGCGATAGCGTGGACCGGCGCGCAGCTCGACCACCGCGCCGATGCCCTGGCGGTTGTCCTTCTTGCCGATGTACTTCAGCCTCACAGCGTTGCCGACCTGCGATTCTGTTCGCCAAATCTCCAGGCCGGTCGGGCCCGCGCGCAGGACCTCCTGGGCGATCGTCGTGTCCCGGCTGAGGTCCAGCTCGCCCACGTCGACCGGTCCGCTTCCCTCTGCTTCCGCGAGGGTGAAGGGGGCGCGAGCGTCGGGGGTGGCCACCGCCAGGACTCCGGCCAAGGCGTGGCCGGTTTGGGCCCAAACCACGTCGGGGAGCATGTCCTGATCCAGATCCTGAACGGATGGCCGCGTGCCGACGGGTACCTCGGCGTTCAAGGTGCTGGCCACGAAGCGACCGTCGCCGGTCTGCAGGAGCAGCTGGGATCCGGAGGCACCGGGAACGAAGAAGTCCGTGCGTCCATCGCCGTTCAGGTCAGCGATGGCGGGGGCCCTGGGCAGTTTCACGGCGCCGAGGAACGCTGTCGTGGCGTCCTCGAAGCGGCCGCCGCGCAGGCTGCTTGCGATCAATGTTCGATCGGGCCCGCCAGCCAGCAGGTCAACGTCGCGATCCTCGTCGACGTCCTCGATCGCGCACCATTCGAAGGGGCCTGCGAGGTTGAGTCCCGTCGCTTCGCTGGCGTCGACAAACGCGCCGCGGGGGGCGAGGGTCCCGCCTTCCTCCTCGGCTGCCGCCAGGGCCTCGGGTAGGCGGCCGACGCCGTCGTTGCGCAGGAGGCGCAGGCCGAACGCACCGGCACAGATCAGATCGAGATCCCCATCGTGGTCAAAGTCCACGGTGCACATGTCACGGATGTCCCCGCTGAGTTCGGCGACGTCCTGGGGAGCGGCAAACCCGGCTTCCCCATGCTCCACCAGCACGAGCCGCTGACCCTGGGCCAGCACCAGTTCCCAGGTGTCGTCCCGGTCGAGGTCGAGCGCTGCGGCCGCCGCGGCCGGTGTCTCCGAGAGGCGCGTCACCGCAAACGCACCCGCGTCGTCCTGCATGGCTGCGAACACCCCGGCCGCGCTGCTGCCGAGTGCGTCGAGCCTGCGGTTGCCGTCGAGGTCGTGCAGCTGGATCCAATCCGCGCTGGCGAGCTCAGGGACGACCGTCTCGGCCAGCGCATAGAGCGGCGCGGTCGCCTGGGTTTTGGCGGTATTGCCTGCGGGCACCGGCGGGGTCAGGCGCGCCAGTTCTCCTGCGTTCATGACCGGCTCTCCGACGGCGACGCCGCCGATCTCCTCAAGCGCCTTCCAGCGGGCCGTGGCGCGGGTGCGCGCTTCTTCGTCGTCGCCCTGCAGGGCCTGGGTGTACAGCCGGAACGCGGCCGACACATACCAGGAGCCTCCGTGCTCCAGCCCGGCGTCGAGGATGCTCTTGTAGAGCGCCACGGCTTCGGCCTGGTTGGCTTCGTACTCGGCGTCCGAGTCGGGATCCTGTTCTTCCAGCGCGCGTCCGAGCACGTAGCGCGTGGCCAGGTCCTCGGGCGCGAGCTCCGTCAGGCGCCGGTAGATTTCCTCTGCCTCGCCCATCGTGTCGAAATCGAGGGACGCGATGCGCCCCTTGAGGTAGAGGGCGGCCAGGTGATTGGGGGCGGCCTCTAGGGCGCGAGCCACGTAGTCCCGGGCGGCTGGAACCTCATAGGCCTGGAGTTCGATGAGGGCGGCCTGCGCGAGGTCGTCGGGGCTGGGTTGGGCTCCGTCGGCAACGAGGGGGGCAAACTCGGTGCGGGCGCGGGTCCATTCGGCCTTCGCCGCATGGTGGGCCGCCCGCTCCCTGGCCAGCAAGGCGTCGAGCTGGGCCTGGCTGAGGGGCCCATCGGTCCCTTGGGCGTCCGTGGGGCCGGCGCCCGGACCAGCTGGGTCGGCCGAGCCACCGCAGCCCCCCAGGGCCCAGATCATTCCGACGAGAAGGGCGGGGGTGAGGTGACGAGATGTACGGCGCTTCATGGTTTCTTGGGCCTGGGATGGGAGGGGGCAAACCCTAGGTCCGCGCCTTGTCCTGTCGCGCAGCGGGAGAGGCGACAGTTCTGGCGGGAATCGGTGCGGAGCGCAGGCGGGCTGGACAGTCTGGGAAGGGAGGGTTCGGAGACCGCGGGGATCCCGGCTGGTCCTGCACGGTAGTTCGATCGACCCCTGGACTCCAGGCCCGCGCGCCCTGGCTACGGTTGCTTGGAGCCCGCGTTGGCGCCAGCAGCCCGTTTGGGCTGGGCTCCGCTTTGAAACCGCCCCGCCCTTCCCGGTTAGTCTGGACACATGCCCGCTCGACGCCCTGCCCGTTCCCCCAAGCTCGGTGGTCTCGGGACCCGCCTGCTTGCCGCCCTGCTCCTTTGGGGGGCCGTCCACGCTGCTACCGCCTGGTCCCAGGCACCGCCGCCCGCGCAGCCCATCACCGCCCCCCGAACGGTCTTCTCCGGGGAGCGTGCGATTCAGGTTGCCGCGGACCTCACCAAGGACCTGGGGCCACGGCCCATGGGGTCGGAGGCAGCGGCGGTCCTGCGCGAACGACTCGTGGCCCGGCTCGAGCGCATGGGGCTTTTTCCGGAAGTGCGCCGGCACGTAGTTCCCGCCAGTGACGACCAGCCCGTGGCGGGCGTTGTGCACAACGTGGTCGCCCGCATCTACGGCACCGAGCCGGACTGGCCGGCGGCCGTGGCGATGGCGCACACCGATTCGGTGGCCGCGGGCCGCGGGGTGGCGGACGATCTCGCCGGGGTAGCGGCGCTGGTCGAGGGCGTGCGAGCCCATCTGGCCGGGGGCCTGCCCCGGCGGAGCCTGATCCTGCTGTTCACCGACGGGGAGGAGGCTGGTCTGCTGGGCGCGCGCGGCTTTGTGCGGGACGATCCCTGGATGGCGGACGTGGGCGCGGCGATCAACTTTGAGGCGCGCGGTGCCAGCGGTCCGAGCCGCCTTTTCCAGACCGGACCCAGGTCGCTGGAGCTGGTCGAGCGCTACGGCGAGAGATCCGACCGGCCTTCGATGAGCTCGGTGTCGTCCTGGATCTATGCGCACATGCCCAACGGCACTGACCTCACCGAGTTCATCGACGCGGGGGTGCCCGGGGTCAACTTTGCGTTCATCGGGGACTGGTCCGCCTACCACACGCCGCTGGACGACCTGGAGCGCCTCTCCCCAGCGAGCGTTCAACATCACGGGGAGAATCTGGTGGCTGTGCTGCGCGGCCTGGACGCCGGACCCCTGGAGCCCAACCCCGCGGCCGAGGGGGCCTATGGCGATCTGTTTGGCCGCATGCCCTGGAGCCTCGGGCGGCGCAGTCTGCGGATTGCATCCCTGCTGGTGCTCTTGGCGGTGACCTGGGGCATCGGGCGAGACCTGCGCCGGTCCCGGATGGGTGCCATGGGCTTGGTCCCTGGCCTGGCCGTGCCCCTGCTCGGTCTTGTGCTCGCTGGCGCATTCGGAGCGGGTACCGGCTGGCTTGCCGAGCAGGCGGCGCACATGTCGCAGCCATGGTGGGCGAGTGGCTGGGCAGGGCACATCGCGCTAGCGGGCGCGACGGCCTTAGCGTTGGGGGGGGCGGCCCGGCTCGCGGGTCCGCGCGACAGGGAGCTCGCGGCGGAGCGGCTCGCCCTGGGCGTGGCGTTTCTCTGGTCCCTTGCCTCCTTCTGCGCGAGCCTCTTCCTGCCCGCCTTCACGCACCTCTTTCTCGCCGGCTCCGTGATCGCCGCGTGTGTGGCGTTGGCGCCCGGGCTGGATTCGAACTTGGGTCAGCGCTTTGCGCGCACTGCGCTCTATGCGCTTCCATGCGCAGCCCTCGCTTGGGCTCCGGTGCAGCTCGGCATCAGCGACGCTTTTGGGCCGGATCGCACGGCGCTGACCGTGGTTCCGCTCGCTTGGTTGGGCACCTGGCTGCTGCCGCAGCTCGCGGGGATCCGGGGGGCAGCGTTTGGCACCTGGATGGCTAGCGGTCTGCTGGTTTGGTCCGGTGGCCTGTTTCTGGGGGCGGTGTCGGGGGCCCGCAGCGAGCAGGACCCGGGGCACATGAACTTGATCTATCGCATGCAGCCGGGTGACGAGACCGCCCGCCTGCTCGTCCATTGTCCGGGGGGCGCGCTGCCTGAGGTCGTGGCCCAAGTCGGGGGCTTTGGGGAGTTACGGCAGGGTTGGGCGAGCTCGGAGGCCGCGCCTTTTGACGTCGCGCCGCCCGCCTTCGAAGTCCAGCCCGACGGGCTCGGCGGAGGCACTGCGCTCGCGCCCGGGCGGATCCAGGGCTGGTTGCGTCCGGGAGCACCTGGGGCGATGGTCTCCTTGACCATGGACGGCAGCTTCGGTTGCACGTACTGGCTGGACGGCGTGCAGGTGGGGGTGGGCAAGCGTTGCCGGATCGCCGGCCTGCCGAAGGCCGGCCTACCCCTGGAGGTGCGTTTCCAGGTGCCGCCCGTCGGCCCGGTGGACCTGACGCTCGCGTCGGTGGTACCGGGCTTGCCCGCGCACTTTACCGGGCTGCGCAAGGCCCGGCCCTCGAGTTGGTTGCCCTACGGTCGGGGGGATCGCACCGAGATCCGTGGCGTTGCGGTGCAGGTCGTCGGTCCCTAGCCACGGTCTCCGCGCGGCGGCCAACGCGGGCCCCTTGGGCCCTCGGTCCTCTATACCTGGTGAATGATCGCGGCGATGGGCTTACGCTGCCCGGAATGGAATTCCCCCGATCGCTCGGCGGCCGCGGCGGCCTGGTCCTCGCCCTGTTGCTCGCGTTGCTGCTGCGCGCGGGCTACGGCGTCGAGCGCAGCGCTCAGCCCGACTATCGTCAGCCGGTGGTCGATGCCGGCTACCACGACTACTGGGCACGGAGCCTGGCGGGCCTGCCGGCAGAAGTTCCGACAGGGGAGCTCGATCCCGCGATCGGTGAGCACCCCTGCTTGCGCCCGCCGCTCTACCCCTGGTTCCTGGCGGGAATCTACGGCGTGACGGGTGGCAGCTATGCGGCGCCGCGGGTGGTCCAACACGGCCTTGGCCTGCTCGCAGTCGCGCTCGTCTGGTGCTTCGCCCGCCGGGCGCTGGGCGGTGGGCCCGCCCTCCTAGCGGCCCTGCTCTTTGGCCTGCATTGGGCACCGGTCTACTTCGAGGGTGAGCTGCACGCTCCGGCTCTCGTCATTCCGCTGCTGCTGGGCATGGCGCTCTGCGTGCAGGGGCTGCTCGCGGGAGCCGCCCGGCCGGGTTGGCTCGCCGGAGCAGCTGGCCTGCTCGGGGGGCTGGCGGCCACCGCGCGGCAAGGGGCGCTCCTGCCCCTGGCCGCGATCGGGCTGCTGTTGGGATGGCGCTGGTGGCGTGGCCGGAGGCAGGAGCAACCTTCGGGTGCCCGTCTGCCCGGGATCGCGCTCGCGAGTCTCGCGGCCGGCTGTGCCCTGGGGATTGCCCCGGCAACCCTGCGCAACGTGGCCGCGTCGGGGGAACCCGTATTGATCACGAGCGCGGGGGGAATCAACCTCTACCTGGGCAACCGGCCTGGCGCGACGGCGTTCCTGGACTCCGACCTGTCGGAGCTCGGCCTCGGCCGCTTCCGCACCTGTTTCGACTACGCCGCGATCGTTCGGGGCCTAGGGGAGGCTGGCAAGCCGGCGCCCACGCACAGTGAGGTGGACGCAATCTTCCGCAGCAAAGCCATGGATGCGATCGCCGCGGATCCCGGCGGCTTCCTCGGTCGGACGTGGACGAAGGCGCTGCTCTTCTTGGGTCCCGCCGAGGTTGGGCACAACAAGGAAGTCTCC
>CAYWNK010000308.1:0-7078 GCA_964459495.1 uncultured Planctomycetaceae bacterium | reverse complement strand
GTAGATTATGCGTCTGATAGTTCCAGCCGAACCATCAGCAATTCAGGTGCCACAGCTGAGGTCAGTGCATATGTTTTTTTTTTTTTTCAAGCCAAAGACGGGATACGGGGTTCGCCTTAGTCTCGTGGGCTCGGGGATGTGTTTAAGAGACAGGGGACGGGCCCCCCGCTCCCCACCTGGGCGCAGGATCCTACGAGCGCATGGCTGTCGATCATCGAACCGGCTCCCACAAACGCGCCCACGTTCACGTACATGGGCGGCATACAAACCACCCCCGGGCCCAGATGTGCCCCACGCCGCACGGACGATCCCCCCGGCACGATGCGCACATCGTCGTCCGGGCCAAAGCGCCGAACCGGCATAACCGACTTGTCTCGAAAGGGGCTCGTCGGTCCGTAGGAGATCGGCAGCTCCACCCCCTGAAGCACGTTCGCGCTGGATCGGAAGAGGTCCAAGATGCCTTCCTTAACCCAGCCGTGAATCGCCCAGCTGGCCGCTCCGTTCGCGCTTTCTCCGTTGCCCTGCGGACTGGCCGCGCGCACCTCGCCTGCTTCGAGCAGGGCCAGCAGTTCCTCGCCTTCGGGATGGGCACCCATCACTTGGCCAACAGCTCGGTGGCTGTCCGTACGTGGCGCGCTGCGCAGGTTTCAAGATCGGCGATAGCCACCTTCTCGTGATCGGTATGGGCGTCCAAGATCTCTCCTGCTCCGTAGAGCAGCGGTGTGCCCCAGCGCTGGAGGTGTGGTGCGTCGGTCCCAAACGCGACGACGTCCGCCTCTTCGCCGGCAGGCACGTGGAATTCGGTCGGTCCGTAGAGGTTCTCGGACAGGACGAGCTCGACATGCTCACCGACTAGATCCCGCAGGCGCGCCTCGATCACCGCCGGTTCCTCAACCGCGCGGAGCAGCAGGGAAGCCTCAGCCCGATCCGCGATCACGTTCGCCGCGACACCACCGGCGATCTCGCCAAGGTTGACCGTGCCCGCCCCCAGGATGGGGTGCTGACCCCAGTCCGCAGCCAGGATTCGGCTGCAGGCCTGAACCAGCTCGTGGACCGCTGAAGGCCCGATGGGCTGGGACGAGTGTCCCGCTACGCCGTGGCCCACCAGGTGGCAGTGGAAGATGCCCTTGTGGCCGCGCACGAAGCGCCCCCCTGTGGGCTCGCCGACGACCGTGAAGCGCGGGCTCCAAGGATCCGCCAGGAGCTCGTCGGCCCGACTGGCCCCGTCGCTGGTCGTCTCCTCGCCCACGGTGAAGAGAAAACCAATGCGGTCCTCGCCCTGGCCCAGCAGCTGCCGACCCGCCGCGAGCATCGCCACCGCCTGCCCCTTGGCGTCGCAGGATCCGCGGCCGTGGACGAATCCATCGGAAACGCTGGAGCCGTAGTAGGGCGGAACCGTGTCGATGTGGGTGCAAAACACCACGTCTGGGGACCCGGCCCGGGCGAGAACGTTCGAGCGACCGGGCTCCACCTCCTGGCGCTCAACCGCGAAGCCAGCAGCAGCCAGGGATCTTGCTAGGGCGTCCCCATAGTCGCCCTCTTCCCCGGTCACCGACGGAATCTCAATCCAGTCGCGAAGCGTGCGCACCATGTCCTGCATGGTGCGCACTGTAGTCGCCGGGGCAAGCCACGGGAAAGGCCAGCCCCTTTTCCCTACGGGAGCACCTCGAAATGGTCGCCGGAGGTCACAGCCACGCCGCCCTGGCCGTCGTCGTAGATCGCGAGCAGATCCACCTTCGTCCCCACCAACACGCTGCCGATCTCGGGGCTCACGAAGAACTTCGCCTGGCCCCGTCCGTTCGGACCAAAAGCGCTCATGAAGTCCTCAAACACCGGGGGCTGCGCGCGCCCCATCGAGGTGATGTCGAACAAGCGGTCTTGGTTGAGGGGAACGAAGACCCCGCCCAGGTTGGTGCCCGGCGTGGTACCCGCAAGGCTAGCCAACACCGTGTAGGAAAGCCCCGTCCCAGCAGCGCCCAAGGGGTGGGTGATGATGCTGCGCACCTGGGCGCCTTCGGACGCGGAGATGTCGTAGTGGCTGGTGTGGAAGTCTGTCGGCTCCACCACGTTCACGCTGAGCGGCGGCCACAGCAAGACTTCGCTGCCCAGGCCGTCTTCCACCGTGATGTGGAACGCCGTGCGGCCGACGGTCGTTGTTGCCGTGAGCTCAAATTCATAGGTCCCGTCGCCCTGGTCGGAAACGGGGCCGACCAGTACGGGTTCGGGGCCTATGTGCTGGGGATCGATGGAGAGCGTATGCCCGCCCGCGGGAAGCGGCACTCCGTCGATGTCCACGAGCCGCACCGTGACGAAGGTGCTCGAGATTCCGTCCGCCTGGAGCTCCTGGGCGCCGGCCTGAACCACCGAGAGCTGCTGGTCCGCGACACCGGACAGGGCCGCCCGCCAGTTGCCCACCCTCGTGGCCAGCTCGAGCACCGGGTCGATCGAGTTCACCCCCCCGTTGAACTGGCGACGCAGGAAATAGTCGCCATCCGCGCAGCCGAAGCTCGTGTTGCACGGACCGTCGGTGTCCCCCAGGCGGGCCACCACGATGAAGGCGGTGTGCGCCGACTTCGTAAAGCCGGCGGGCGGAGCACCGCAGCTGGTGGGCGCGGACTGGCTGCAGGAACAGCGTCCGTCGCCGCCCAGCGCGCGCGCCGCCTCCATGCCAGCCATCACCCGCTGGGACAGATCGCCCACCGTGTTGCGCAGCGCGGCCTCAGCTGCAAACACCACGCTGTTGTCGGTAAGCACGTTGCCCTGAACCGCGTACACGAGATCGTCGACTGTTCCCGTGACTCCAGTCGCTGCCAAACCGGCTCCGCTTCCAGTGAAGGTCGCGGAGGGCCCCGCAAAACTGGCGATTCCGTACTGGCGCGACTGGTGGGAACTGGACTGCGCCAGAACGTCGAGGATCTCCTGGGGCGTCATCCCGCTTTGGAATCCATCCCACATGATCTCGCGGTTGTTTCCGTTGACGTCGACGGCCGATTGAGCCGCGCCCGCCCCTTGACCCACGCGTACGACCGGTAGCCAGCGGCGCAGGTTGAAGTTGGGGATGCAGGTCGCCGAGGCCACACACACCTCGCGCGTGCGCGTGTTGATGACGACGATCGACCAGGTGGCCGATGCGCTGCTGACGGTCAGCAACGCAGCTAGGGACAGCGCCACGAAAGCGCGAAGACGGGGATGCAGCATCCCACAAGGTTACCTCGGCGCCCCCAAATCGGCTGAATCGGGGGCCCCGGGTCTACCGGCGTCTTACGCCCCCGTGGGATCCGATCCGTCCTCGATGGCCTCCAGCGTCACCAGGGGATCCCCAGCGGCCACGGCTTGTCCAGCGTTCACGTGCACGGCGGACACCCGGGCCGGTCCTGGGGCGCCGATCTCGTTTTGCATCTTCATGGCTTCCAGAATCAGGAGTGGCTGCCCTTCGGTCACCTCCGCCCCCGGCTCCACGAGCAGTTCGACCACGACCCCCGGCATGACGGCCTTGACCGGACCACCGCCACGACTCGCGGCGCGAGCCGCCAGGTTGGCAGCGCGCTCCCGCTCGTCTTCGATCTCCAGGTGATAGTCGTGCCCCGCCAGGGTGACACGCGTACGGTGCCCGTCGCCCTCGACCGACAACGCATACGAATTGCCGTCGAGCTGACAGACCACCTGGCCGTGACGATCGATCTCACGGTAGCCCAGATCAAAGGGCTTGCCGTTGACGAGAATGCTCGGCCCGGCCGACCCTTCGATGAGCTCGACCTCGTGGGTACGGCCAGCGACTTCGACGGTGTATTTCATCGGGCACCTCCGCGCTCAAGGCGGCGTTTGGCATAGGCGCTGCTGTCGCGCCGGGAACGTTCGCTCCACCCGCTGCGGTCCGCCGCGTCCGGGGACATCGCGCTGCGCTCGTTGCGCTTGCGCCGATAGAGCACGGCCGCCGCAGCGACCAGCTCGTCGTACTCCGCCGGCGGCTCGAGTGTGAGCGACTCCAAGAAGTGGGTGTCGTAGTCGCCCGAGCGAAACCTGGGATGGCCCAGCACCGCTAGGGCCGCCGGTAGGCCGGTCTTGACCCCGCCCACGTTGGTCTCGGCAATCGCCCGCTCCATGCGCGCGATCGCCTGGTCGCGGTCCTGCCCCCAAACGATGAGCTTGGCCAGCATCGGGTCGTAGGACAGGCCGACCTCCAGCCCGTCATACATCGCGCTGTCCAGGCGCACCCAGGGTCCGCCCGGGGCCCGCAGGTTGCGGCATACGCCCGTCGAAGGCAGGAAGCCACCGTAGGAGTCTTCGGCGTTGATGCGCACCTCGATCGAGTGACCCGTTTGGGCGAGATCGTCCTGGGTGTAGCCCAACTCCTCCCCCGCCGCGACCCGAATCTGCTCGCGCACCAAGTCGACGCCGGTCGTCATCTCGGTGATCGGATGCTCGACCTGCAGGCGGGTGTTCATCTCGAGGAAGAAGAACTCGCCGGCCGACCAGAGGAACTCGACAGTGCCAGCGCCCTCGTAGTTCACGTGGTGGGCGGCCCGCAAAGCGACCTCGCCCATGGCCTGGCGCGTGGCCTCGTCGATGGTCGGCGAAGGGCACTCCTCGAGCAGCTTCTGGTGTCGACGCTGCACGCTGCATTCACGCTCGAATAGGTGCACCCCGTTGCCGTGGGTATCGAAGAGAACCTGCACCTCGATGTGCCGCGGGCTGTCGAGATAGCGCTCGAGGTACAGTCGGCCGTCGCCAAAGGCGCTCTGGGCCTCGCCGGAGGCCGTGCGGAAGGCGCTCTCCATGCCCTCCGGCTCGCGCACCACCCGGATGCCCTTGCCGCCGCCGCCGGCAGCCGCCTTGATCGCGATCGGGTAGCCGATTGCCTCCGCAGCCTTCACCGCGGCAGCCGCATCATCCACGGGGTCGGTGAGTCCGGGGACGGCAGGCACGCCCGCCTTCTCCATCTCCCGCCGGCTGATGATCTTGTCCCCCATCGAGGTGATTGCCTGGGAGGGCGGACCGATCCAGGCGAGGCCTGCCGCCTTCACCTTCTCAGCGAACACCGCGTTCTCGGACAAAAAGCCGTACCCGGGATGAATCGCCTCGGCGCCCGTGGCCTTGGCGGCCGCAAGCACCTTGTCCATGACCAGATAGCTCTCGCCCGGGGCGCTGCCGCCCAGGGGCACCGCGACGTGTGCCATGCGCGTATGCAGAGCGCCAGCATCGGCGTCGGAATACACGGCCACACACTCGATGCCCATCTCCCGGGCCGTTCGAATGATGCGTAGGGCGATCTCCCCACGGTTCGCGATCAGGATGCGCTTGAACATGATCTGCCCCCTAAAGCGGGATGTTCCCGTGCTTGCGGGTGGGCACGGACTCGTGCTTGGTGCGCAGCAGCTCCAGCGCGCGGATCAGATAGGGGCGTGTGTCGCGCTCCTCGATCACGTCGTCGACAAAGCCCCGGGCCGCGGCGCGGTAAGGATTGCCGAACTTCTCCTCATAGTCGGCCGCGTGCTGCGCCTCGGTGGCCGCGGGGTCGTCGGAGGCCTGGATATCCCGGCGGTGGATGATCTTGGCGGCTCCAGCAGCCCCCATCACCGCGATCTGCGCGCCCGGCCAAGACACGTTCAGGTCTGCCCGCACGTGCTTGGATCCCATCACGTCGTAGGCCCCGCCGTAGGCCTTGCGGGTGATGACGGTGAGCTTGGGCACGGTCGCCTCGCAGTAGGCATAGAGCAGCTTGGCCCCGTGGCGGATGATGCCCGCGTACTCCTGGGCGGTGCCGGGCAAGAAACCGGGCACGTCCTCGAAGGTCACGATGGGGATATTGAACGCGTCGCAGAAACGGATGAAGCGAGCTCCCTTCTCCGAGGCCTGGATGTCGAGGCAACCGGCGAGCACCGCGGGCTGGTTGGCGACGATGCCAACCACGTGGCCGCCGAGCCGTGCAAAGCCCACCACCAGGTTGCCGGCCCAGCCGGCCTGCACCTCGAGGAAGGAATCCACGTCGACGACGGGCACGATCACCTCTTTGATGTCGTAGGGCTTGCCGGGATCGGTGGGGACGACGTTCGCCAGGCCCTCGTCGCGCCGATCGACCGGGTCGTCGGTGGGCACGAAGGGTGGCTCCTCGGCGTTGTTCAGGGGCAGGTAGGAGTACAGCTGGCGGAGCAGCAGCAGGCAGGACTTGTCGTCGGGGGACGAGAAGTGGGCCACGCCGCTCTTGGAACAATGCACCCCGGCGCCGCCGAGTTCCTCCGACGTCACCTCTTCGTGAGTCACCGTCTTGACAACGTCGGGCCCGGTGATGTGCATGTAGCTGGTGCCCTCGACCATCAGGATGAAGTCCGTGATGGCCGGGCTATAGACGGCTCCGCCGGCACAGGGCCCCAGGATGGCCGAAAGCTGAGGCACAACGCCCGACGCCTGCGTGTTGCGCCAGAAGATCTCCGCGTAGCCGCCGAGGCTGCGCACGCCCTCTTGGATTCGCGCTCCGCCGGAGTCGTTCAAGCCCAGCACGGGAACGCCAACGCTGAGAGCCTGGTCCATGACCTTGCAGATCTTCTCCGCGTGCGTCTCCGATAGGCTTCCGCCGAATACGGTGAAGTCCTGGCTGAAGACGTAGACGGGGCGGCCGTCGATGCGGCCGTGGCCGGTCACGACACCGTCGCCAAGGATCTTCTGATCCTCCATGCCGAAGTCGGTGCAGCGGTGGGTCACGAACCGGTCCAGCTCGACGAACGAGCCTTCATCCAGCAGGAATTCCACGCGCTCGCGGGCGGTCAACTTGCCGGCCTTGTGTTGGCGCTCGATGCGGGCCTCGCCGCCGCCAAGGCGCGACTCGTCCCGCAGCCGGTGCAGCCGCTCCAGGGGTGTCTCGGTGCTCATGGGCGGAGTGTAGCGCCCTGCCCCATCCACAGATACGGAGCCCGCCCCAAACTAAGGCGTAGCGCTCCTCTCCGCCCTGTTTAGCTCTCCATCCCACTGTGGATGGAAGCCTGGGGAGGCCGAGATGGCCCGCGAAATGGGCCGGACGACGAGCGGGCCCGCTGGCTCTGATTTCGGATCCGAGGTCTCCGCGCCGCCCAGTGCCAAGGGC
>CAYWNK010000307.1:0-7098 GCA_964459495.1 uncultured Planctomycetaceae bacterium | reverse complement strand
GGTCGTCGTTCGGGCCGAGCAGCAGCACGTTGGCGCGCCGCCCGAAGAGCTCAAGGACGAGGGCTCGTCGCTTGCCGGACGCTGTGTCGCGAAATTCGACTAAGGCGATGCGATCCCCACGGACTTGCTCGATGCTGCGTAGCTCGGCGCCGGTCAGTTCCTTGGCCAGGCCCTCGTAGAAGGGGCCGATCGGGCCGTCGTGCCGGAACGTTCGGCCCTGTTGCAGGTGCAGGCGAGCTGCCTCAGGATGGGACGATAGCCTTAAGCGGAGGACCGGGGGGGCCCCCTGGAGGCCAGGGGGCGGCTCCAGCACGAGGAGCAGGTCCCGGGGCGGCAGGGCCGCCACGTCCTTGACCCGCGCGCCCGCCAGCAGGGGGCTCAGCTCGGCGCAGAGCTCCCCCACATGCCGGGCGGCGAGGCGCGAGTTCAGGAGAGCTCCTCAGCGACGTTGTAGGCCCAGGGCTCGGTCACAGGTGACCAGTCGCAAAGTTCTGCCGCGTCAGCAAACCACAGAGCCAGCTCGCTGGCGGCCGTCTCGGGGGCGTCCGAGGCGTGCACGAGGTTGTTGCTGAAGCTCATACCCAGGTCGCCACGGATGGTGCCCGGCTCGGCCTCTCGGCTGTTGGTCTTGCCGACGAGGCGGCGCACGACCGCGATCGCGTCTTTGCCCTCCAGGCAAATCGCGACCACGGGTCCGGAGGTCATAAAGGACACAAGGTTCCCGAAGAAAGGGCGTTCCTTATGAACGTCGTAATGCTTGCGCAGCATGTCCTCGGGGAAGTTGCGCATCTTGAGGCCGACGAGCTTGAGGCCCTTGCTTTCGAAGCGGCTGAGGATTTCGCCGATCAGGCCGCGCTGGACGGTGTCGGGCTTCAGCAGCACCAGGGTTCGTTCCACGGTGGTTTCCTAGGGAGTGGGGAGGGGATTCGGGGCGCCAGAAGTGGCCTGAAGAGCGTTCTCCGGGCCGATTTCGGCGGGGCACGATACGCCTGTGGGCCCGGTTCTGGCAAGGGGGGCGGTGGAGGAGCCGCAGGGCATGCGGCAGGGGGTCGCACATGCAGGGCCGAGCGATAGCAATGCTCGCAGAAACACTCCGCGAATCCTTTGACCTGAACTGGTCTGACTCTACAGTTTCGCGCGTAAGGGCCAGATCGCGGCCGGAGCACTCCGCTCGAACGCATCCCGTTCCTTGGAAAACCAGAGCCTTCCTCCCGATCCGGATAGCGGCCCCTCCAGCCGCACGCCCGGTCGGAAGCCCGTTGAGCCCACGGCGGATGGGGCGCGTCATCAAGCGATGCGCGACCTCGGCCGTTACTCAGGACTCGGGCTCACCTTGGCGGTGACCATCTGCGTGTTCACCTGGGCCGGCTACGCGCTGGACCAGAAACTCGGCACGCTGCCGCTCTTCCTGCTCCTCGGCGTCTTCGTCGGAGCAGGTGGCGGTACCCTCTCGATCATTCGCAAGGTGGGATAGGGAAGGCTTTGCGCGGCGCACAGGCGTTCCGCGCACTCTGGTTTCCGAGCCCGGTACCTACCAACCACTCCAACTCTCTTCCCCTCCATCCTCCCGTGCCGCGCACATTGCTCCTTACCGCCGCCAGCCTTGGCGTGATCGGTGCCGGATCCGCCGGCTTGGATGCTCTGCAGCGACAGGGTGTGTGGGGCGGAGCCATTTTCGGCGCGCTCGTGGGGCTGGTCTCCGCGTTTTGGTTGCACCATACGGTGCGCCACCGGCCGAAGGACGCCATGCGCGCCACGGTGGAAGGGTTTCTGTTCCTGCTCGCCGGGCTTTTGATCTCGGCGCTGTCCGTGCGCTTTGTTCCGGCGGCCCAGGAGGTCGTCGACTGGCAACTGTTCGTCGTGGCCTACGCCGTGGGGGCACTGGTGCCCCTGCTGGCAGGAACGGTGGAGAGTGCCGCAGCCCTCAAGGAAAGGTCGGTCGCTTGAGCCTTCTTCGTCCCCTGCTGCTCCTTGCCATCGTCGTGGGCGCCTGCTACGCGTCCATGACGCTTTCGCAGCATCACGCCGCCACGAACGATCAAGCCTTCCAGGCGCTGTACATGCACCTGGTTCCCGCACCCCTCGAAATGCCCGGTTCGGGCAGCCATGGGCACGGGGACGAAGGTCACGGGGACGAAGGTCACGGCGCGGACAATTCGCATGCGGTGGCTGGGCACGGTTCTGATGCTCATGGTGCCGATGCTCACCACGGTGAGCTGTTGTTCGCTCCGACGCTGCCTCTCCCGGCTGCGATGGACATGGACCCCGCGCACGAGGGGACCCAGATCGCGATTACGAACCTGCAGATCTTCCAGATCGCAGCCGTGCTCTTCGTCCTGATCGCCTTCAGCGGAGTTGCAGGCTACCTGCGCACCGGACGGGGCGACGCGATCAGCCGTCTCGGCGCGGGCTTTTGCCTTTACATCCGCGACGAGATGGTCGAGCCCAATATGCACGGGCATTTCGGCCGACGCTTCCTCCCGTACTTCCTGTCGGTGTTCTTCTTCATCCTGTTGATGAACCTGATGGGCCTCGTGCCCGGATCCGCCACCGCCACGGCCAGCGTCTTTGTGACCGCAGCCCTCGCGCTGACCACCTTCCTAGGAATGGTCGGCTGCGGCATGGCCGCCCAGGGCCCGCTCGAGTTCTGGAAGAACCTGGTGCCCCACGGGCTTCCGCCCTGGCTGGTGCCGCTGATGTTCATCGTCGAGCTGCTCGGCCTGTTCGTGAAGCCCTTCGCCCTGATGATTCGTTTGTTCGCGAACATGTCAGGTGGCCACATGGTGGTCCTGTCCTTCATGGGACTGATCTTCTTCTTCGCGGGCAACGACTTCTCCAACCTGGGCTACGCGGTCTCACCGATCGCCGTTGGCTTCGCGGTGTTCATCATGATCATCGAGGGCTTTGTCGCGATGCTCCAGGCCTACATCTTCACCCAGCTCTCGATCATGTTCGTGGGCGCCTCGGTCCACCCGGAGCACTAGCTTCGTGCGCAGGCACGCAGCGCTTCCGTCAGGATCCACAACGATCACCCGTCGCCCGGGTACCTCCTCGGAGGGCTAGCGGCGGGGGAAACCAACCCCCGTGGTCACTTACGGCCACATCCAACCCCAACTCCCCCCTTTGCGGTCCCCATATCGGGGGCAACCGGAGACTAGAGACGACATGGAAGGACTTGACCTTGCGTACTTCGGTGCCGCGATTGGCGCTGGCATCGTCGCCATCGGCGCTGGCCTTGGCATCGGCAAGATCGGTACCGCCGCCAACGAAGGCATGGCCCGTCAGCCCGAAGCGGCCAGCGATATCCGCGGAGGTTCCGTCATTCTGGCGGCCCTCATCGAGGGTGTCGCGCTGTTCGCCGTCGTGGTAACCCTGCTGATCGCCCTCAAGTAGGACGAGACAGCCCTCGGGACCGCAGCGTCGCTCGGGGGGATCGATTCATCGATCCTCCCGGGTGGACGAGGCTCCCCGACCCCTCACCCTCGACCCCCAAAACCCTTAGAGCCCCGTTCCGGAGTCCTTCATGCAAGGCACGTTTGTGCTGGCCCTCGCCGAAGGCGGATTCAATCCGCTCGACGTGGGTGGTGCTGGCAACTTCATCTGGACCCTCGTGATTTTCGTGATCGCACTACCCTTCATGTGGAAGGTGGTGTTCGGTCCGATCACGCAGGCCCTCTACGAGCGAGATTCGAAGGCCAACGAGGCGATCCTGGCTGCTGAGCGTGCTTCCGAGCAGGCTGAGAAGTCACGCGCCGAGGTCGAGGTCGCGCTGGGCGAAGCCCAGGCAGAAGCGAGCAAGCTGCTGAGCGGAGCCCGCGAGCGCGCGGAAATCCGCGAGCGAGACATCGTCGACAACGCCAAGAAAGAAGCGGACGCGATGATCGAGCAGGCACGGACGGCCATCTCGACGGAAAAGGAGAAAGCACTCTCCACGATCCGCGCAGAGGTGGTGGACCTATCCCTCAACGCCGCCAGCAAGGTGCTTGGCCGCACGGTTGGCTCCGAAGATGACCGTCGCCTTGTCGGCGACCTCGTCAGCGGCCAAGGAGGCGGTCAGGGTTGATCCACACGGATCCCGTGACCACCCGCTGGGCTTCCGCCCTGTTCAATCTGGCCCAGAACAAGGGCCAGGTCGACGAGGTGGGTGGCGACGTCGCCAAGCTGGAAGCGGAGCTGGCCTCCGAGCCGGTGAAGGCCTACCTGTTGGGCAGTGGCGTTGCCGACGAAGAAAAGCTGGCCAAGCTCGAGCCTGTGCTCGGGTCCTGCGGCCCGCTTGTCGCCAACTTCGTGCGTCTGCTCTTCGAAAAGGACCGTGTCGGCGTTCTCGAGCATCTAGGGGCGGCCTTCCGTGCCCGGCGGCTGGAGAGTGAGGGCATCGTCCAGGGACATGTGGAAACCGTGCGCACCCTGGATGATTCCCAGGTGCAGTCCCTCGAGCAGACCCTAGGTGCCCGTATGGGCAAGCGCGTGCAGCTTGAGCAGCGCATCGTTCCCGACCTGGTCGGAGGCGTGCGCGTGTTCATCGGCGCCAACATGATCGATCAATCGGTACAGGGGCGCCTGGAGTCCCTGCGCCGCAAAATGGTGGAAGCCCCGCTGCCCTCCTAGGCAACGGCAAGCCCAAACCGCCCCCCCCTCAACGACCCGCAGTCCTTTTCCTTAGAGACGACCAGAACCATGGACCTTCGACCCGCAGAAGTCACTTCGATCCTGGAGAAAGAGATCGAGAGCTACGGTGGGACCAGCCAGATGCAGAGCGTGGGAACCGTGCTCTCGGTGGGCGACGGAGTCGCCCGCGTCTACGGGCTGGACGACTGCATGATGAACGAGCTCCTCGAGTTCCCCGGCGGGGTTCGCGGCGTGGCGCTCAACCTGGAAGAGGACAACGTGGGCTGCGTGCTCCTTGGCGATGCAGCCAAGGTGCGCGAGGGCGACACGGTGCGCTCGACCGGCCGCATCATCTCGGTGCCCACGGGCAAGCAGCTGCTGGGCCGCGTGGTGAATGCGCTCGGCGACCCGGTCGACGGCAAGGGGCCCCTGGGCACTGCTGAGTCCGACCTGCGCCCGATCGAGCAGCCCGCTCCTTCGGTGGTGGAGCGTGAGCCGGTGCACGAGCCGATGCAGACCGGCATCGTGGCCATCGATGCGATGATCCCGGTGGGCCGTGGCCAGCGAGAGCTGATCATCGGCGACCGCCAGACCGGCAAGACGGCGATCATCCTGGACACGATCCTGTCCCAGAAGTTCACCGGCGGAGGGGACCCCGAGAACCCCGAGCAGGTCATCTGCATCTATGTGGCCGTGGCCCAGAAGCAGTCGACCATCGTCGACATCTACCGCCGCCTCGAGGCCGAAGGCGCGATGCCCTACACGATCATCGTGACGGCGTCGGCCATCGACGAGGCCTCGATGCAGTACTTGGCGAGCTACGCCGGTACGACCATGGGGGAGCGCTTCCGGGACGAAGGTCGCCACGTCGTGATCTTCTACGACGACCTTTACAAGCAGGCGCTGGCCTACCGCCAGGTGATGCTGCTGCTGCGTCGTCCGCCCGGCCGCGAGGCTTTCCCCGGCGATGTGTTCAACCTGCACAGCCGCCTGCTCGAGCGCTCTGCCAAGCTGGCCAAGAACGCCCCCGAGATCAACCCGCGCTACAAGGCTGGCGCCGGCTCGATGACGGCCTTCCCGGTGGTGGAAACCCAGGAAGGCGACGTTTCGGCCTACATCCCGACCAACGTGATTTCGATCACCGACGGTCAGATCTTCCTCGAGTCCAACCTCTTCAACTCGGGCATTCGTCCCGCCGTGAACGCCGGCATCTCGGTTTCGCGGGTGGGGGGGGCGGCGCAGATTCCGGCCATGAAGAAGACGGCCGGCTCCTTGCGCCTGGACCTGGCCCAGTACCGCGAGCTGCAGGCCTTCGCCCAGTTCGGCTCCGACCTGGACAAGGGCACGCAAGCCAAGCTCACCCGCGGTGAGCGTCTGGTTGAGATCCTCAAGCAGCCCCAATACCAGCCGATCGAAGCGACCCAGCAGGTCATGCTGATCTACGCTGGCACCTCGGGCGCGCTGGACGACGTCCCGATCAACAAGGTCCCCGAGTTCCAAAAGCTCTACCTGGAGATGGTGGTCGACTCCAATCCTGAGGTCTCCCAGCAGATCCGTGAAGCCAAGAAGGGCATCCCGGACGAGACGAAAGCCGTTCTCGACAAGGCCATCGCAGCGGTCAAAGCCCAGCTCTAGGCATGGCTAGCGTCAAGGAGCTACGCGTACGGATTAAATCCGTAGGCAGCATCAAGCAGATCACCAGGGCGATGGAGATGGTCGCGACGACCAAGCTCCGCCGCTTCCAGGATCGCGCGACGAGCTCACGCCCCTATGCGACCGAGATCAGTGGTCTCGTGCAGCGCCTGGCGGCGGTGCTCGGCGAGGACGGGGTGAAGAGCCTTCCGCTTTTCCGTCAGGGCGAAGGATCCAAGACCTTGGCGCTGGTGATCACCTCCGATCGTGGGCTGTGCGGGGCGTACAACTCCAACCTGCTCGGCACGGTGGAGAAGTGGCGTGCGGACCAGGAAGGCGACGTGGACTACTACATCTACGGTCGCAAGGGCTACCAGTACATGGGGTCGCGCGACTTCCTGATCAAGGGCTTCCTCACCGAGCCGCCCCTGGAGTCGACCGACTACCGCAACGCCGCGACCACGTCGCGCATGTTGCAGAAGGCCTTCCTCTCAGGGGAGTACAAGCAGGTCGTCCTGATCTACTCCGCCTTCGAGTCGATGGCGAAGTACGTGCCGACCGTACTCCCTTTCCTGCCGCTCTCGGGGGCCGCTCCGGAAGATCAGGAGGACGGGGAGAAGGCCGGTGCCGATGTCGTCCTTGAGCCGGATGCCCAGACGATCTTTGAGCAGCTCGTGCCGCGCTTCCTCGAGACGCGCATCTACAACGTGCTGCTCGAGTCGCTGACGTCCGAGTACGCCAGCCGGCGCTTCGCAATGAAGAATGCGACGGACGCCGCAACCGACATGCAGAAAGCCTTGCGGGGTGTCTACAACCGCAAGCGTCAAGAGAACATCACCAAGGAGCTGCTCGACATCG
>CAYWNK010000306.1:0-7108 GCA_964459495.1 uncultured Planctomycetaceae bacterium | reverse complement strand
GCCCCCCCCAACCTCCCCGATGCGCCCTTGTCCGACGACCCCTTCGGGCTCGGGCGCTGGTACACCCTGATGCGCGGCCTACGGGCCACCGTCGGGATTGAGATCGCCGAGCTCGAGGTCCACGGCCTCCAGACACCCGCCGCCGGCACCGCGCACGTCTACTTCGACAGCGCGCCCCGCCAGGTGGGAACGCGGTCCATCTTCGCCCGCACGGACATCGCTAGCCTTCCCCCCGGCACCTTCGTCGAGCGCTTTGTCGTCCTACCCGGCTCGGGCGGGGCCCACGTCCTCGTACCCGCCGAGGCCGGCGCGGCCCGCAGCTTGGGAACAGCTCTCCTTCCGGCGGGCCGGCGGCGCTGGCGGGTGCTCGCGCAAATCCTGGCCAAGGAACCGGGTTCGACTCTGATCGATCGCTGCGGTCGACCCGAGGTTCTCGTCGTTTCGTCGCCCGACCCCATCGACCGAGGCTTCGCGCCCTTCGGCGAGGCCCACATCGCAATGGCCGAGGGCGTCCCCGGGCCCCACGCCAAACGTGTGATCGCCGCAGGATCGTCCGAGGGTCCCCGCGCCATTCTCAAGCAGGCGATGGGCGCCGCCGCCGCGGCCGCTATCGCCCAGGAGACACGGGCCCTGCGCGAGCTCGGCGAGCTCAAGCTCGCACCGTCCCTGCTCGACGCGGGCGGCACGGGGCCCAACGCATGGCTGATGCAGAGCCACGTCGGCGGTACGCGTGGACCCGATACACTCGACTCACGCCACGGCGCTTTCGCCCTTGCCCTCGGCAGCGGCCGCGGAGGAGGCATCGACTACGGTGCACTCCCTGGGGTACGCCTTGCACGAAAGTTCCTAGCACGCCCAGGGGCGGATGCCTTTGCTGAAGCGGAACGGACCTCCCTCGCCCAGCTCGAACAAGCCCTCGAGCGACGCTTCCGCCGAAGGCACGTGCCCATCGCCTACGCCCACGGGGACTTCACGCCGTGGAACCTGCGGGTCAACTCAGAGGGCCTGACCGCCTTTGACTGGGAATTCGCCGAGGCCCGCCTGCCCGCGGGCTTCGATCTCATTCACCACCACCTCCAGGTGGGTGTGTTGGTCAAGCAGCGCGGCGCGCCTGCGCTCCTCGCCCAGTTACCCGAGGCGATGAAACTCGCCTGCGGTCCCGCACTTGGAATGGAACTCAACGAGGCAGCAGGCCTGGCGGTGCTGATCGCCGCAGGTCGAGACCTCGCCAGCCAGGACATCGCCCCCGCAGGCCACGAGCAGGCGAGCTGGCTGCGCAGCGCCCGCGCCCATTGGGCCCACCTGCTCGGGACCCGGCTCGGAGCAGCGGCGGATCTGTGTACCCCGCGGAGCAAGGCCGCATGACCGCGCCGGCCCTGGTCGCCCTGGGCATCGCCGCGCTTTGCTCTTGGCTCTCGGGCGCGCGTACGGCCGTCTACTTGGCCTACGCCTGCGCGTACGTCCCGTTCATCACTCTGGATGCCGCCCCCGGTGGCCTGACCGGTGTCGGAGGTTTCGGCGGCGGGAACGTACGCTTCAAGCTGGCGGTACGCGCCGCCTGCAGCGCCGTCCTATTGGCCTGCCTCGCGCGCCAGCGCCACGCCGTCCAGGCGATCCTGCGTGTGCGCCATCTGCCCGTGCTGCTCCTTCTAGCCTGGTCGCTCGCCTTCGTCCATCGCGCCCAGGACCCCCTGGTCGCCGCCGCACGGCTAGCGGAGCTTGGTGTCTTCTTCCTGTCCGGCATCGCACTCTATCTTGAGTCTGCCCGCCATCGGTCAGTCACGGAGGTCGCTCGCTGGCACGCCTGCGCGATCGGAATCCTGCCGGTACTCGCCCTGCTCTTTGTCCAGTGGCAACCGAGCCTCGCCAGCCATGTGGATGCCGCCGGCCTGGGGCGCTTGGGGCACAAGTTCCTCAACGCCAACAGCCTGGGTTTCGCAGCGGCGATCCTGGGCCTCTGGTCGGTTTCCGAGCTTCGTCAATTGTCGGTCAGAACCCAGGCCCACAGCCACCTCTCCGCGAAAGCCCTGCCCCTTGGCGCTCTGCTCGTAGCCACGGCTGTCGTCTACGCTTCACGCAGCCGGACCGCCCTCGCCGCCCTGCTGGTCGGACTCGCCATCGTGCTGTGGCCCGCACGCGGCCTCAGCTACGGCAAGGTCGCGCTGCTAACCCTGATCCTGGCCTGCATCGCCAGCGCCCAGAGCGCCTTGACGCAGTGGCTCCTGCGCGGTGAACAGGCGGCCGATCTCGCCACCGGGACGGGCCGCACTGCCCTATGGAGCGCTCTCCTCCGCGAACAGGTTCCCGAAGCCCCCCTCGGTGGCGCTGGCTACCTCATGCTATCCAGCAGCGGAGGATTCGAGCACGCTGGTCGCGTCTGGAATAACGCCCACAACACCTACGTGGGTGCGCTGGTTGCGGGTGGGATCCCCGCGCTCCTCTGCGTACTCGCCATCGTGATCGCTCCCCTGCTGGCCGCCGGCAAGAGGGCCAGGGAGGCCCGCCGTTCCGGCGACCCCGAACTGCAGGCGGGTTGGACCCTGATCCACGCCTTTACGGTAGCTGTAGCCGTCGCCTCCATCACCGGATTCGGTGTCGCCGGACACCCCAACCCGCTGATGCACTTTCACTATGGGCTCTATGGGTTCGTGCTCGCCTCTGGACCGATCTTCGCCCAAGGAAACACAGCCCAGCCCTCGCTGGGCGCAGTCACCTACGGGTCCGCGGGCAGCTCGATCCAAGCCACCAGGAGATCCGCCGCATGAGTTTGCGCGTACTCGCTTCCGCTTACGCCTGCGAGCCAGGCGTCGGCTCCGAGGGTGGCATCGGCTGGTCCTGGGCACGCCAGATCGCCAAGCGTCATGAGCTCGTCCTCATCACGCGCCGCAACAATGTGGACGCTATCCGCGCCGCCGCGGAGCAAGAAGCCGATCTGCGGCTGCGGGTGGTCGGCTACGACTTGCCGCCGAACCTCATGCGGTGGAAGCGAGGACCCCGTGGCGCCATGGCCTACTTCAGCCTATGGCAGCGGGGGATCACCGCCGTCGCACGCCGCCTAGACGACGAATCCCCTTTCGACGTCACCCATCACCTCACCTTTGCATCCAACTGGATCGGGTCGGGACTGGCCCGCGTCGATGCTCCTTTCGTCTGGGGGCCGGTTGGCCATCACGACCCGATCCCTGGCCGCTTCCGAAGGCCTTGGGATGTCCTTGGCCGCAGCGCAGAGTGGGCGAAAGCAGCGGCGCGAACCATGCTCCCCACGCTTGGCCCCCTGGCCCGCACGACCCGCGAGCGCGCGAATGTCATCCTGTCCCTTGGTGGTTCGCTGCCGGGCCCGCTCTCGGCAGCGGCCGCCGCCCGCGTGCAGCCCATGCTGGCCTGCGGCGTCGATGCAAGCGCCCCACTGCCTAGACCACAACGCCGCAGCGGCCCCCTGCGCATTCTCTTCGCCGGCCGTCTGGTCGACCTGAAGGGCCCAGACCTTGCGCTCGAGGCCTTCGCCCGTCTTCAAACCGAACAGTCGAATGCCACCCTCGAGTTCGTCGGAGACGGACCGCGCCGATGCGAACTCGAAGCCCGGGCGCGATCCCTCGGGCTGGACAGGGTTGTCGCCTTCAGAGGCAGACTCCCCCATGTCGATACCCTCAGTTCAATGTCCTCTGCGCACCTGTTCCTATTCCCCTCCTTCGAGGGCGCCGGCATGGTCGTCGTCGAAGCGATGGCCCAGGGTTGTCCCGTCGTCTGCCTCGACTGGGGTGGCCCGGGGCGCATGGTGAACTCGCGCACAGGCATCAAAGCAACATCCCTTGCCAGCCGTGATGGGGCCATCGAGGACCTCGGTCGCGCACTGGGTGTTCTCGCCAGCGACGAGGACCTCCGTCACGGCATGGCCCTAGGAGCCCAAGCCTGGGCCACGGATCAAGCCTCCTGGGACGCGAAGGGCGACCAGCTCGAGCGCATCTACGGCGAAGCCATCGAGCACTTCCAAAGTGGCCGCACGACCAAAGGTGCCGCCTGATGGGACCCCTGGCCAAACTGCACGGGCGCCTCGTCGCCGGGGCCCGCAGCGACCTGGAACGCGAGGGGCATCCGCCCGAGCTCCACGAGCGCGATGCCGCATCCATCCTTGCCATGGCCGGTGCTGCCCGCGCCCGGGGCCTCCTGTTGCGCCCCTTCCTCGGGGCCTGCGGCGGCGGCCTCATGGTTGCCGCGGGCGCCAAGGTCAGACACGCCCACCGCGTGCGCCTGGGCAGCCAGGTCAAGCTCGAGGCCGGCTGCGAAGTGCACGGTCTGGCGAAGGCGGGCGTCGTTCTCGGGGACCGCGTCACGGTTGGCCGCGGTGCCTCGATCCGCCCGTCGGGCTACTACGGCACCGATCTCGGCGCTGGACTGGAGGTCGGCAAACGCACCGCGATCGGCCCTTTCTCGTGGATCGGCGCCTCGGGACACGTCTCGATCGGCAGCGATGTCCTGCTCGGCCCGCGCGTTGTGATCCTGCCCGAGAATCACGTCTTCACCGACACCGAACGCCCAATCGCCGCCCAGGGAGTCGAGCGCGCCCCGGTCCGCATCGAAGACGACTGTTGGCTCGGCGCCGACGTCAAGGTGCTCGCAGGCGTGACCATCCACACCGGCTGCATCGTGGCCGCAGGCGCCGTCGTGCGCCAAGACCTTCCCCCCTACACGATCGCCGCAGGTGTTCCCGCCCGCGTCGTTCGCCACCGCGCCCCATCCCCTTCCCAAGGCGAGGCCGCCTGACATGCAAGACCCTACTCCCCGCAAAGTGCTCATCCTGCACCCGTCCGCCGAACTGTACGGCGCCGACCGCACTTTGCTCGACTTCGTGCAAGGCTTGGATACCAAGCGCTGGGAGGCCGTCGTGGCCCTGCCCCGCCGTGGGCCGCTCTCCGACGCTCTCGAGGAACACGGAACCACCGTCGAGATCGGACCCCTGCTGGTGGGCAAGCGATCGAATTTCTCCAAGCGCGGCCTGTTCGGTCTGATGGCCGAGCTGCCCCGCGCCTGGTGGTTCTTCAGAGGGCTCACCAAGCGCCACAAGCCCGATACGATCTACACCAACACCCTGGTGTTGCTCGCCGGCGCCCTGTTCGCGCGTGGCCGGGGCATTCCGCATCTCTGGCACGTGCACGAGATCCTGCTGAAGCCCCGCGCCGCTGCCCGCCTGTTTTCCATCCTGCTGAAGCACCGCGCTGATCGCGTGGTGGTGAACTCAGCGGCAACGCTGGAGGCCTACACCCGCTGGTGCCCGCGCATCGCGCACAACGCCAAAATCGTTCACAACGGGATCGATCCGAACCGAATTGCCACGAGGATCTCACGGGCCGATGCCCGCGAACAGCTCGGCCTCGAACCCAACGCCCCCGTCGTCGCCTTCATCGGGCGCATCAATGGATGGAAGGGCCAGGGCATCCTGATGGAGGCCTGCTCACGTCTGCGCCGTACGCACCCGAACCTGCGCGTCATCGTTGCGGGCGACACGCCTCCCGGCCAAGATCGTTTCGAAGGCTACCTGCAGACCCGCATCGACAACCTGCGCATGTGGGAGTCGGTCGTCCGGATGCCCTTCCAGCAGGACGTGGGTACCATCCTCGCGGCCGCTGATGTTCTGGCCTTGCCCTCCACCCGTCCCGAGCCCTTCGGCATGGTGTTGCTCGAGGCCATGGCGGCCGGGCTGCCCGTCGTCGCGACCAACCGCGGCGGCCCAATCGAGATCGTCGAAGAGGGCGTCACCGGTCGCCTGGTGGAGTCTTCGGACGAAGAGCAGCTCGCCTCGGCCCTCGGCAAGTACCTGGATCGGCCCCTCCTGCGGGCCAAGCACGGCCTTGCCGGTGCGGAACGGGCGGACAGGCACTTCCGAGTAAGTTCCTACGCCGCGAACCTGATGCGCAACCTGGATGTGGTGTCCGAGGGGCTGAGCTTCCCCCACCCCGTCGAGGCTTGCGATGCCGATCGCGTGCATGTGGTCCTTGGCAAGGCACACCCTGGCCGCCCCAACGGCGTGAACCGCGTGGTGCACCACCTCGCCGAAGCCCAGCTTGAGGCCGGTCATCGGGTCGAGGTCTGGGGCATGACGGACGATCCGGACGCCTCGACGCCGGTCCGGCCCTACGTGTTGCGCACGTTCCACAAGCCGCGGGCTCGCTTCCTGCTGACCACAGGTCTCAAGAAGGCGCTCCGCACCCTTCCCAAGGACGTTTGCGTGCACCTGCACGGAGCCTTCCTGCCGGAAATGGCCGCCGTTGCCCGAATCCTGCGCCAGCAGGGGCGGCGCTACGTGTTCACGCCCCACGGCTCCTACCACCCGACCGCCTACAAGCGTCACCGTTGGACCAAGAGCCTGTACATGGCGGTCGTCGAAGGTGACATGCTGCGCAAGGCCCAGTGCATCCAGGCGTTCAACGAGGACGATGCCGCGCACGTCAAGCGTTTCAGCGGGCGCACGCCCGTCGTCATCGTGCCCAACGGTCAGGATCTGGAGCCCGTCACCCCCCCGACAAGCGGACGCAACCTGCGCTTTGGCTATCTAGGCCGCTTCGACCGCAACGTGAAGGGCCTGGACGTCCTGCTCGAGGGTTTTGCCCTGTACGCAAAGGAGCACGATCAGGGTGAGCTCTGGATCGTCGGCGAGGGCACCGACCGAGCCGCTATCGAGCGACACGCGGGCGAACTTGGCATTCACCAGCGCGTGCGCGTCCGGAAGGCACGCTACGGCGAATCCAAGCGTGAGCTGCTCGCCAGCCTCGACCTGTTCGTCCACCCCTCGCGCCACGAGGGCCAGCCCGGTGCACCCCTGGAGGCCGCCGCGTTTGGCACGCCCCTGCTCGTCACCGAGGCCACCAATCTGGGCGGCTTCGTGCGCCGGTACAGCGCGGGCTTCGTCATCGAGGAGCCGACATCGAAGGCCATCGCGACCGCCCTGAGCCGCTTTTCCAAGCTGCCCGTCGGGCGCCGCGCCCAGCTCGCCCTAGGGGCAAGGCGGATGGTCCAGGCCGAGTTTGCGTGGAAGCGCGTTGCCAGCCAGGCGGACAGCAAGCTCTACCGCCAAGCAGGCTGAGCCGCCGCCCCCCTCGGCAATGCCGCACTC
>CAYWNK010000305.1:0-7132 GCA_964459495.1 uncultured Planctomycetaceae bacterium | reverse complement strand
ATCCTGCGCGACAAGAGCGACCAGCAGTGGATCTACCTCCAGGAGGAGGACGGCAAGCGCGGCTTTCCGATCTTGATCGGCACGCCCGAGGCCATGGAGATCCAGCGCGTGGTCGCTGGCCTCAACACCGAGCGCCCCCTCACCCACGCCTTGACGAGCGGCACCATCGAAGCCCTTGGCGGCGAGATCGAGCGCGTCGACATCGTCGACCTGCGCCAGAACACGTTCTATGCCGCGCTGGTGCTGAGGCGCGCGAGTGGCGATCTCTGCATGCTCGACGCCCGGCCCAGCGACGCGCTAGCCCTGGGCATGCGCGCCGGAGCCGAGATCCGCGTAGCGGAGTCGATCCTCGAGCGCGCACGCACGGACACGTCGGGCCCCGATCCCTTGCCGGAGTCCGAGTAGCATCCCGCTCGAAGCGGCGGACTTGTCCCCCCCCCTCCGGACCGCTGTCAGCCCGAGCGGGACTATTGAAACGAGACGCTCAGCGCGTCGCTGAGGTTCGAGGTTGGGCCGGGGTTCAGGTCGCGGAACCACAGCTGGAAGTTCCAGGTCTGCCCGGCCGTGACCGCCACCAAGCCCTGGGGTTGGGGCACTGCCAGGAGGTTCACCGCTTGGACCATTTCACCCGCGGCGCCAGAGTTCAGCACGGGCATGTTGAAGCGCCCGATATCGCCCGCGAGGCATAGGTTGCCCTGGCTCCCGCCGACACCGGCCTGAAAGCCCTGGCTCATGCTCGCGAGAAAGAACCCGAACTGGCCCACCGGCACGTCGGACGCGAGGAGCTCCACACTGTTGTCCACGACAGCATGGCTCCCCGTGGCTGTGACCTTCGCTGGCAGCCCCGTCGAATTGGCCACCGCGGGCTGGCAGTACGCCGTGCCCAGGTCCCCGAGCCCGCAGCTGAGCCTGCCGATCTTCACCGCATCGATGCCAGCCTCCACCGTGTTGGGGAAACCGGTGTCGTTCACGACGAAGGCCAGCTGCATCGTCGAGGAAAACTCCAGCCCCGCCGCCGTGATATCCGCCGCCGACAGGTACTCCGGGCTCCAGTCCAAAGCGTTGTCGTCCCCGTGCCGCGCCATCAGGACCCAAGGGCCCGCGCTGCCCTTGCGCAGGAATACGCTGAGGCCATCCACCCCGTCCGCCGCCGGCAGGTTGAGGAAATACGAGTAGAAGACCCCGTCGAGACCGCTACTGAGGTCGTAGGGCGGCGAGACCAGCCAGACCGTGCCGTTGTCGACGTCCGAGCTCCCCAGCTGGTTCCCGGTCACGTAGCACTGACCGCTGCCGTCCGCATCGGCGGCCGGGTCGTAGGCCCAGTTGGGATCGTTCACCGGCACGCCCCTCTCCCACTGTCCGGCGGTCGCGCCATTGGCGCTCGTCGTCCAGCCGGCGTTCGTCTCGAAGTCCTCCACCAGCGAAAGGACCTCGGCCCCGACGGCAAGGCGGAGAACCTGAACCGGTGCGCCCGTGGGAATCGTCACCAGGCCGCACTCGTCGTCGATGGAGCTCAGGTAGAACTCCGGCTCGTCGCCGCAGTCAAATGCGGGCAGCCCGACCTGGAACAACCCGGCCCCAACCTGTGTCATGGGAAAGCTGCTGAAGAGCTCCCCGGGCTTCGCCCGAAAGTGGACCCGCTGTGTGCCCTGGACCGGGTCCCCGAATGCCTCCATGGTGAGGATCGTCGTCATGCCCGGCGCGATCACGGCGGGGGCGGGCACGGCGAGCCCAACCCCGGCCACCGAACACACGCCCGCAGGATTGGCCAGGGCAGCCTGCAGATCCGGGTGGGTGATCTGGGTCCCCAGGTTGCTGCCGAAGAGCCCCTGGCAGCCGCCGTGCGTATGGATCCCGACCGCCTCGCCCGTCTGCTCGTGGATCACCGGGGAACCGGAGTTTCCCCCCGTGGTGTCGGTGAGGTAGGAGATCGTGGTTCCGGAAGTTCCGTCCAGGGGCCCAACGTGGGTCTGCTGGCTTTGGTTGGCCGTCCCATCGTCCGCCCCAAACCCCGTGATGCGAATCGTGGCCCCAGCGGTCACCGGCTGGATGCCGAGTACAAAGGTGCCGCCCTGGGCCTCCGCCGCCCTCAGGCCTGTCGTCGAGTTGGGAAAGGTGCCGAAGTACCCCCAGTCGAAACCGAGCCCCGAGAACGTGCCGGAGCCGCGGATGGAAGAAACGTCGATCGCGTATTGGTCGGCAACCGGAGGGTTGTTGATGCTGCCATTCGAGTTGGAGAGGGGCACGTTGAACTGCATCACAGAGATGTTCCCTGCACAGTGACCGGCGGTCAGGGAACAGCCGGCGCAGTCGTCGATCAGCCAGCCGGTGCAGCCGACCGGCAGCAGACGCCCAACGCGCGGGTCGCTGGACGCCACGCGGTTGTCGAGCGACCCACAGATCGTCTCGCTCAGCCCCGGCTGCCCGGCGTCCGCCGACCGCAGGCGCACGCGGCTGCTGCCGGTTCCCGGGTAGGCCAGGACCTCGACCTGCACCGTGTCGCCGTTGAGGTAGGCGCTTGAGTTCTGCCACTGCTCGAGCTGCCTCGCGTTCAGCTCCTGCACGTCACCGTCAAGCCACGATGTCAGGCGCAGGACAGCGCCATTGCCGAGCAGCACGTCCCCCGCGAGCTCCACATCTTCAAAGTACAGCCGCAGCCAGCTCGCGCCGGCCAGCTGTACGGGGAACGAGATCACCACTTCGGGCCCGTTCTGGGGGCTCGCATGCTCGCCGGAATCATGCTCCAGGGGCACCTTGAAGAATTCGGGGGACTGGGACTGGGCGGCTGCGGCGCCGGTGAAAAGCGCGACAAGGCCCGCTGCGAGCAGCGGTCGTTCGAATTGCATGGACGTGCAAGATTGGGGATCTGCGAAACCAGGTCTCATTCCACCCTACCCACGCCAGTTGAGTTCGGTACGGAAGTGGGAATCAATCCTCACAAACGCAAGCCGGCTGCGGGGGCGCTTTGCGCCCCCGCAGCCGGCTTGCATTCGAAGGCGGTGGATGGATTCCGCCTCCCTACCGCGTTTACCCCATGCCGAGCTGGATCATCAGATAGAGGGAGCCCGCGAGTACCGCGAGCCCCGTCGACAGAATGGCGAGCAGGGGAAGAAAACCGTGGCGTTCCTGGATCATGGCAATCTTGTTACGTGCCCCGCTGGACAGCATTCACAGGATCGGAATTCCCCGAATTAGCGTTCGCCTCCGCCTTTGGCTCCCCCGGCCTCGGCTTTGGCTTCATCGGCCTTCGTCCCATCCTTGTCCGCCTTGGCCTCTTCCTTCCCGACCTGGGCTTCGCCCGGCTTGGGCAGGTCTCCGGCGCGCTTGGCGGTGAAGGCCATCGTGCCCATCATCTTGCCCGCGATGGAGCCGTCGGCGCCGATCGTGGCGGTGATCGGAAGCTCGCCATAGCTGGCTGCTTCGTAGACGAAGGAGAGCTGCTTGGTCTCCGCATCCCAGGTGCCCTTCTCCAGGGGCCCCGCGCCGCGGGCAGACGAGTAGCTGCCGGCCACCACGTTGTCCGGCCCAAGGGCCAAGGTCATCGTGAACGTCCCGCCGGTCTCAGCGAACTCTCCGCTCCAAACGCCGTTGAACGGCGCCTCGACCACCTGGAAGCTCGCGTCGATCACGGGCGCGCCCTTCTCCTCGGCCTTCGCAATGGCCTCCTCCTTCTTGGCGGCCTCTTCCTCTTCCTCAGTCGGGGGCACGTAGCGCGGCAGCAGGGTGTCGGCCATCGCAAGGTTGTAGGCGGTCACAGCGGAGCAGGCGGACGACTGGACGAGGTACTCCTCGACGGCGTAGCGCGGCGTGTCGTTCTGGGTGTGCCAGACGAAGCGGTAGTTCTTGCCCTCGGAGCCGCCCGAGCCTTTCTCCAGCCAGAAGAAGCCGGGGACGCCGGCTCGGTTGAAGGAAGCGTGGTCGGAGCTGCCGCTGGACGGCATTTTTTCCTGCACCGAGTGATCCACCGGCAGCTCGGGGAAGGCGTCCCGCAGGGGATCCACCGCCTCCTCCAGCATCGGCAGCATCTCCGCCACGCAGACGAGCCCGCCCTGGTAGTTGGTACCGCCGTCGTCGACGAAACAGGCCGAGATCTTGGAGAGCTCTTCCTCGGAGAGGCTGTCCACGTAGCCGCGGGAGCCGAGCAGGCCCTGTTCCTCGCCGGTCCAAAGGCAGAAGCGGATCGTGCGCCGGGGCTTGACCTCAGCCGCCATCAACAGGCGCGCGGCCTCAAGCATCACCGACGACCCGGTGCCGTTGTCCTGGGTGCCCATCGAACCGGGTCCGTTCCAGGAGTCCAGGTGGGCGGACAGGATCACGACCTCGTCGGGGAACTCGGTGCCGCGGATCTCGGCGATCGTGTTGAAGACCGGGATCGGTCCCTCATTGAAGTAATGCACGAGGTCGGCTTCGATCGTGACCTCTTCCCCGTCGGAAAGGCGGCTGTTGATCGAGTCGTAGTCGCTGCGGCGAATCGTGATGCTCACGTCCGTCGGCAGCGTGTCCATGGTCAGGTCGCGCCAGCCGCGCAGACCGCCCGTGGTGACCTGATCGTTGCGGCTCGCGTTCAGGCGGCCGGCGATGTTCGCGGCATTGATCGTCTCGGCGATCTTCTCGCGCTCCTCCCGCGCCGCCTTGGCGGCATCGTCATCGTTGCGCGAGCGGCGGCGCCGGTTGCGGCTCAGGATCCACGCTCCCTCAAGCTCGTCCATGACGGCGTCGAGCTCGTCCATGGTCTCGGGTTCTTTGATGACCTTGCCGCTCACGGGCCCGTCGGTGCCTGCGTCCCAGGCGCGGGTGGTGAACTCGAAGTCGCGAACCGCCGGCTCGACCATGCGCACCGTCGAGGGTCCACGATCGAAGCCGACCGGGATGTCGCCCCACTTGAACAGGTGGGCGTTTTCCAGGCCGTAGCTCTGGAAGGTCTCCCGGGCCCAGACGTTGGCGCGATACACGCCCGAGGAACCGGTGAGGCGGGTGCCGATCTGCTCCGAGAGATAGGTCAGGGTCTCGAAGACCTTCGACCGGTTCAGGGCCTCATCGAGGATGCGGTCGATGACCTCCGGATCACCCTGGGGCAGGGTCGGGGCGGCGTGCACCGCGGGGGAGAGGGCGAGGGCGCCGAGGCCGGCGGCCAGGCGGAGGGGGAAGCTGCGTCGCATGGGGAGACGTCGTCGGGTTGGAGACGGGTGGCTAGGCCGCGATAGTAGCCGCCAGGCCGCCATTGCAGCCCGGGCTACAGGACCCGTACCGAAGTTGACGGGGAGATCCACCGCCCTCCGGCCGCCGGACAAACAGGGGGCCAGGGGAGCCCGGCAGGGTCCAAGGCGGTAGTCTTCCGGCGCGGTCCGCCCTCCCCCAGCATGAGTTCCCCCGATCTCCGAAGCCCGGCCAGGCCCACTGGCGCCCCTGCGGAGCCCGAGAAGCCAAGGGGCCCGGGTGAGCCCGACGACCCCGCGAGTGCTCCCTCCTGGGGCTGGTCCAGCCGCGCTCTCGGCCTGTTCCTGCTGATCCTGCTGCCCTTTGGGCTACGCCTCGGCGCGGCCGATCACGGCTTCCCCGACAACTACGTGCCGGATACCCATGTCGTGCGCGGGGCGCTCGGCATGGCCAAGGACAAGCACCCCGTCCCGCCGGCGGGGATGTACTCCAGCTACCCCAACCTGCTGCCCTACACGCTGCTGCCGATCTATGCGACGCAGTACGCCCTGGGCCGCGCGACCGGCGCCTGGTCGGGCTCGGGCGAGTTCGCCCAGACCGTAGCCGCCGAACCCTGGCGCGTGCACCTCCCTGCGCGCCTGTGGATCGCCACCCTGGGCGCGGCCGCCGCCTTCTTCACCTACCGCGGCCTGCGGGCTGCCGGCCTGCGCTCCGGCGCGTGGTTTGGCGCCTACCTCGTCGGCACCTGCCTGCTGCACGTGCACCTCTCGACCCACGAGCGCCCCTGGGCCCCGGTGGCCAGCTTCACCGCCCTGGCCGCCTGGCCCGGGGCGCTGTTCGTCCGCGGTGGCCGCGCGCGCCACCTGATCCTGTCCGCGCTGGCCGCCGCCCTCGCCTTCGCCAGCCACCAGGGCGGCGCGATCGCGCTGGGCCTGACCGGCCTCGCGTGGCTCTTCGGCCCCTGGACCTGGCGCCCCGGCCCCATCGCGCGGCGCATCGGCCTGGGCTTCGCCGCGGTCGGCGCGTTCGTGCTGCTTGCCCTTGTGGCCGGGCACCCCTACTACCTCGTCCACGGGGCGGCCGAGAGCCAGAACGTCATCGGCGCCGAGGCCCTCGCAGGCCGTCGCCACATCGTCGTGGGCGGCATCCCGATCATCCTCGAGGTCAAGCTGGCAACGCTGACGAAGCTCTCGCGCGCACTCGCCGGCTATGACCCGGTCCTGGTCCTGCTGGGTCTGGCCGGCCTGATCCCCGCCCTGCTGCGGCGATCGACGCGCCCGATGGCGCTCTTCGCCGCCCTCGCTGGCGCGTTTTTCCTGTTTGGCCAGAGCGACCATGTCCGCTACCTGCTGCCCGCCACGCTGCTGCTGGCCTGGCCCGCGGCGCTGGCCGCAGAGCGCCTGTGGTCCAGCGCCCTGGGCAAGCCCGTGCTGCTGATGCTGCTCGCGGTGCCCCTCGTGCAGGCCCTGCGCCTGGTGTGGGTGCTCGGCCAAGACGACACCCGCGTGGCGATCCGCGAGCAGCTCGAGCGCTTCCGCCCTAACGCGCGCCTGGCCGTCGACGTGGCCGGCCCCGACCTGCCCCTGAACCGGGTCGCCCTCGAGCGCCTCTCGACCCTGCGCGAGCTCGGCACGCGCGAACGCATGCGCCTTGCCCAGTACGAAGCGGACATCGATCCCGGCGGTGACACCCTGGGCGGCGCGTGGGACGCAATCGACCTCGCCGACCTCTTCGAGTTCGAGTACCGCTATGGCGCCTCGTGGCCGCGCCCCGGCGTCGCCGAGCGCTACGGCAACTCGCCCCAACAGATCTTCAAGGCTTTGGGGGTGACCCACGTCCTGGTGGTCGACAAGACCCCCGGCGACGACCTCCCGCCGCTGCTGCTGTCAGAGACCGAGCCCGACCAGACGCCGGACTTCGATCTCTTTCAGCACGCAAGCGGCCAACGCCCCAAGCTCCCGGCCCTGCGCGTGCC
>CAYWNK010000304.1:0-7198 GCA_964459495.1 uncultured Planctomycetaceae bacterium | reverse complement strand
GATCCGAGCTCTCCACCCCGCCCCTCCCCGCCACGTCCCACGCCCCCGTCCCACGCCCACGCCCCAAGACCCACGACCTGCTACGCTAGCCCGCAATGGCCCAATGGAAAATCGAGCGCCGTCAGGGTGCCTGCACGGCTTGTGAGCGGGAGTTTGCGGATGGTGAGCGTCACGCCTCCCAGCTGTACACCGGGGAGGATGGTGCGCTGGCGCGCAAGGACCTCTGTGATACCTGCTGGCGCAAGGTCCAGGCCGCCCAGGCCGCCCGGGAGGCGGAGCTGGCCGAGGCTGGCCCCGACTCCGATGATGGTCCCTACGAGGGCCTCTTTTACTGGTACACCCGGCACCAAGTCCGTCAGCGCCAGACCGTTCAGCTGGACTTGGCGTCCCTCGAGCGCCTGTTTGTGGAGCTTGAGGGCCGGGAGGAGCTGAAGGTGCGCGAGTTGCGCTACGTGCTGTGCCTGTTGCTGATGCGCAAGCGGCGGGTGAAGCTGGAGCGGGTGATTCGGGACGGCGAGAACGAGTCCTTTCGGGTGAAGCGGCCGCGGGTGGAGGAACGCTACCTGGTGCACGTCTTCGACTTCGACGCCGAGCGGGTGGCTGAGATTCGGGCCGAGCTGCAGGCCATCTTTGACGGGGCGGACGGGGAGGAGGGGATCTCGTTGGCTCACCTGAGCGACGACCCTGACCCCGATCCGGCAGAGGACCCCGATTCCTCCGATCAGGAGACCTCGGACGGCACTGAGCAGGCCGGCGAGCCGGAGCCCCAGGCGCTAGGCACCGAAGGGGAAGCGGATGGGGAGCTGGGTGGCGCGGAAGTTCAGCCCGCCGAAGGGCCCGAGGAGGCCCGGTCGGAGGAGGCCACGACAGCCTAGGACCGTCCCTGGGACGAGGTTGGCACTTCGGGCATCGGCACAATATCTGGTAGTCGGAGGCGCTCCTGCTACCACGGGGCACGGTTTCAGACGTGTAACTGCGGGCTAGGTTGAACGCCGCGCGGACCGCCCAGGGGGACCTGACCGAAATCACCAAGAAAGGTGACCCTGCCCATTGCTGCCCGACGGGTGGGGCAAGAAGATACCTAGGTGGCATCAGGTGGCGCAGAACGACAGCAGGCGAACAGTGGCTCCCCAGGGAGTCCCGGCGCCTTCGTGTTCTGCGGGGATTCGCGGCACCAGGTCGACGCCAAGAAGCGCGTTTTTCTGCCGAAGCGGTTCCAAAATGGCCTGCCCCTGGATGCGGACGGCAATCGTGTGGCTGTGCTCACGCGCGGCCTCGACGGCTGCCTCTTCCTGTTCCCCGAATTCGGCCTGGAGCGGGCGCTCCTGCGCATGAACACCGAAGCATTTGCCCCGCGCGACATGCGCAAGCTCCAGCGGATGTTCTTCAGCAACGCGAGCCGCCTGAATCTGGACGCCAGCGGTCGGCTCCTGCTGCCCGAGAAGCTGCGCGAGCTGGCCGGAATCAAGGATGAGGTCGTCATGGTCGGGGTGATGGACCGCGTCGAGCTGTGGGCGGCCGACCGCTGGGAGGCCTTCGAGAGCAGCAACGTGGACGCGTTCGATGAGCTCGAAGATCTGTTGACTGGCGGCTCCCCAGGACCCGAGGCACCACTGTGAAATCAACTTTCCATAACCGCGTCTCGGGCCTGCGCCAATCGAGGGCCCGCTTCATGTCCAGGGACGAATCCGTGCACTCCCCGGTCCTGCCCGAAGAGGTCGTCGCGCTGCTGGGGGGTAGTCGCGACAACCATGACCTCGAAGGGTGGATCGTGGATGCAACGCTGGGTGCCGGGGGGCATTCAGCGCTGCTGCTCGAGCGCTTCCCGCGAGTCCGTGTCTTAGGCACGGACCAGGATCCTGAGATCCTGGAGCTCGCGGCGAAGCGGCTTGAGTGCTTTGGAGATCGGGCGCGCCTTGAGCGCTGCCGGATCACCGAGCTTTCGCGCTTTATGCGAAAGCACCGCTGTGAGCGGCCGATCGGGTGGTTGATGGATGTGGGCGTAAGCTCGCTCCAGCTCGATCGGCCGTCACGCGGTTTTTCCTTCCAGGCCGACGGTCCGCTGGACATGCGCATGGATCCCACGCGGGAGCGCACGGCCGCGGACATCGTCAACCACTGGGACGAGGAAGACCTGGCGGACCTGTTTTTCCACGAGGCGGGGGAGCGCAAGAGCCGTCGTATCGCCGCCGAGATCGTGCGTCAGCGCCGCCGGGTGCCCTTCCGGCGCACCGGAGCCCTGGCCCAGGTCGTGGCCTCGGCGGTCGGGGGCGGAAGCGGCAAGACGCACCCCGCCACCCGCGTGTTCCAGGCCCTCCGTCGCGCCGTGAACGAGGAGGGCGAGGAGCTGAACCAGGGCCTCGAGGCAGCCGAAACTTGGCTGCAGGATGAGGGCGTGTTGGCCGTGATTTCGTTTCACTCCGGGGAGGATGGTGTGGTCAAGCGTTTCCTGTCCAGTGGCGCGGACGCAGGGCGCTGGAGCGTGCTTACGCCTGGCCCCGTCAAGCCTGCCCGCGATGAGGTGCGCACCAACCCGCGTTCCCGTTCGGCTTGCCTGCGCGGAGGGATGCGCCTGCGTGGTCCCGAGGGTCTGGAAAACCCTGCATCTGTCGTGGATTCGGGAACCGATGGAGGGAACGCGTGATGCGCGGTCTCCTGTCCTTCATCCTGGCCTCACTAGCCATGGGGATCGGTTTGCGCAGCGCCTGGATTCAGGCATCCAACTTCGACCAGGGTGCTGTTCTCGATCAGCTCCAGGCCGAGACAGAGTGGTACGAGCGGCGCATCACCGGACTGCGCGCCAACCTGGAGCGGCAGGCCTTCGAGGCCCGTTTGGAGGACGAGCGTTACCTGGATGCGGACGAGGCTCTGGAGCTCGCGGAAAACCCTGAGCCCGTTCGCGGGGCGATCCTGGAGCCCGGCCTGCAATGAGCGCGGGCGACGGCACCAGGGACGTGCTGTCCTCTGCTGCGGGCCTGCGCCCGGCCAGCGCCTTCGTAGCCATCGGTGCCGTGCTGGTGGCGGTTGCCGGACGAGCGACTCAGCTCGCGCTGGTTGCCGATGGAGCTCAACCCCAGGCTGAGGTCCAAGCGGCTGCACCCTGGCCGGAGTTCGAGATCGTCGACCGAATCGGCCGCCCTTTGGCCCTCTCCGTCGAGTGCTTCGATGTGACGGTCTCGCCGCGGGCGCTTTGGCGCTCTCACACACCGGCCCGTATCGCCCGTGCCATTGCAGAGGCCCTGAAGGTGGACGACGCCGAGGGCACGCTGCTCACCCGGATGCTGCCCGCACAGGCCGAGCGGACCGGTGGTTGGATCACGCCCGAGGAACCCGAGCTACTGCGCTTCGAGGGCGAAGACCTCGAACGGGTGCGAGGTTGGCTAGCTGGTGATGCGCTCTCGGCCGAACGCTCGGGGCTGGAACCCCTGGCCGGCTTCGAGCTGGTGCCCCTGTCCGCGGAGGGACGCGTCGCCTCCGCCGGCGAGAGCCCCCCGGAGGGGGAGCTCCCGGACGACGGCGGATCCTGGACGCTGGCTTGGTCGCCTGCCCAGGTGCTTAGCGCCGATGAGCGCACCCGGCAGATCGGCGAGCAGCTCGGTCGCAGACCGGAGCGTTGGACGACGCGTCTACTCGGCGACCTGGCCCTGCTCGTGCGCGCCGCCGGCCTGCCCGCGGACGTGACCGAGGATCTTGAACGCCTTGTTCCCTCCGAGCGCGGGCCACGCCTGCGCGACCTGATTTGGAACGAGCTTTGCCCGACGACCTATAGGCTTGTCGCGCGCCGGGTGGACCCTGTCCTGGCCCACGGTCTCGCCCAGGCGCTGCGGGGGGAGTCGGTCTCCCCTTGGCAGGTGCAGCTCGTGCCGCGGCTTGAGCGTCGCCATCCCGCGCGACCGGCGGACGTGGGCGTGCTCGCGATGGGGGAGGGCGGTGCACAAGCGGCCGACCCGTTCGCGGTGATGGGCCACTGGGGGGTGCTCGGTGCGGACGATGCAGATCGCCAGGCGCGATCGGATTTGGCGAATGCACCTCACCTGCTCGACTGGGATCAAAACGCCGATCCGCTGCGCGCTCGCGCTGGCGAGCTCGGCCGTCGATGGCGCCCCTGGAGCGGGCTCGAGAAGCTCTGCGCGGACGTCCTCGAGGCCGCCCGTCACGAGCTTCCCCTCGACGAATCCCCCCGCAGTTTGACCAAGCGCGAGCGGAATGTATCCCGGGACCGGCGATCCCGTTGGCCCGATCGCGTCCCCAACTACTTCGTCGAGAGCAGTGAAGGTGCGCCCGTTCCGCGCTTCCACAGCACGCTCGATGCGGGCCTGCAGCGCATGGCCCACGATGAGCTCTTGGGCGTTCTTGACGAGTTCGACTGCGCCCTGGCCATGGGCATCGCAGTGGACGTGGAGAGCGGCGAGGTGCTCAGCGTCGATGGCGTTCAGGCCTACGACTCCAAGTGGTTCGCTCCAACCCAGCACGTGTTCACACCCGGATCCACCATGAAGGCGATCATCATGGCGATGGCGCTAGATCGTGGATTGGTGCACCCGGACGAGGAGATTCAGACTTTCGCCCCCCTCGGCTACCGCGTTCGTTCGGCCAGCGGCAAGGGGCGGGTGCGCTTGATTCGTGAGGCGCTGGGCGCGCCCACGGAGCCATGGATCACGGCGAGTCAAGGTCTTGCCCAGTCGGTCAACGCGGTGTTGGTGCAGGTCGGCCTGCGCATGGATGCTGCGGATCTGCGCGCAGGACTTGTGCAGCTCGGCTACGGGGCGCGCCCGGGCGCGGGGCTTGGCCCGGAGCGAGGCGGTCACCTGCGCAGGCTGGACAAGGGAACCTGGAAGCGGCGCTACACCCACGCTTCCGTTTCGTTCGGTCATGAGATCGGAGTCACGCTCTGGCAGCACGCCGCAGCCCTCGCGACCCTCGTGCGCGGGGGTGAGGCGCTGCCTCTTCGCATGCTGCGCGGACTGTCGCAGGGCGATGATGGCTGGGATCTCAAGCCCGGCCAAGGCGAGCGCGTGCTCAGCGAGCAGGCCTGCGCCCAGGTTCGAGCAATGATGGCGCTCGGCGCGGCGGAGGGAACCGGCCGACGGGTCGCCCACCCCGAGATGCATCCCGAGTTCCACTACCTGGGGACCAAGACCGGAACCACGGAGAAGGTCGAGTCAGAGATTTGCATTCACGTGGAGCTGGCCCACGCGCTGGAGCACGAGGCGGACAAGACGGCCTGCTCCAAGGCCTGCCGCTCCGGGTTGCGCGGTCAGCGGGACCACAAGGGTCTGCGCAACACCTGTTACACGTCGTCGATGATGGCGGTGGGACAGCTCGAAGCCGGCGGGCCCCAGATCCTCGTCCTGGTCGTGGTGGACGACGCTCGCTCGAAGGCCAAGTTTGGAGCGGATGTCGCGGGTCGCGCGGCCGTGCGTATCCTGCGCCGAGCGTTCGAACTGCCTCCCGATCCGGCGGTGGAGCGGTTGAGCAACGGACCGGCCTTGCCGGCCCGGGCCCTCAGCCACGCCGAGCTGCCCTGGTTCCAGGATGCCGCTGAAGCCCATGCCGAGGCGAGCTACGCGGAGACCTCCGGGGACGAGGAGCGATACGACAACGATGGGGTCTGGGAGGATCCCGTACCGTTCGAGGAACTGCCCGCCGGCGGGTTGCTCAGCACCCAGGGCCAGGGAGAGGGGCGTTGATGCGGCTCGCCGAACTCCAGGCCGCCTTTGGGGGCCAGATCGAGGGGGATGCCGAGCGGACGGTTTCAGGGGTGAGTCTGAACTCTTCGACGCTGGAACCTGGCGAGGTCTTCGCTGCCCTACCGGGCACCCAAATTCACGGCATGCGCTTCGCAGCGGATGCTGTTGACCGCGGTGCGGCTGCTGTGCTCATGCCCCACGAGCATGACGGCCGTGCCGCTTCTCTCCAACCAGCCGTCCCGGAAGGCACCAGCATTTGGCGCCACCCGCAGGCGCGGCGCACTGCCGGGCAGGTGGCGGCAAGGCTCGCGGGGGAGCCGAGCAGGGAGCTGACCGTCTGCGGGATCACCGGAACCAACGGCAAGACTACGACGGCGCACATCCTGGGCCAGCTGCTCGACGGCGCGGGCCTTGCACCGGCCGTCCTAGGCACGGCCGGCAATCGCATCGCCGGTGAAGAACTCGCCCCCGCCAGTCACACGACCCCCGACGCCCCCGCGCTTCAGCGCCTGCTGGCAAAGCACGTGGCACAGGGCGGCCGCAGCGTCGCGGCCGAGGTTTCTAGCCATGCGCTCATGCAAGAGCGGCACGCTGGTCTCGATCTAGATGTGGCGGTTTTCACCAACCTGTCTCCGGAGCATCTCGACTATCACGGAAGCATGGAGGGGTACGCGGCAGCCAAGGCGCGCCTCTTCCACGCGCTTCATCCCGGCTCGCATGCGGTCGTCCACCTGGACGATCCAGCGGCTGAGATCATGACTGCCGCTGCCCGTGGGGCTGGCGCGCGCGTCTGGACGTACAGCGCTCGGCAAGACGCCGACCTAAGTGCGACTTCACTGCGGACCGACCCGCACGGAATGCGATTTGTCATCGAAGGGATGGGGATCTGTTCGTGCGACCTGCTGCTTCCATTGCGGGGCCGATTCAACGTGGAGAACGCTTTGGCGGCTGCGCTTGCCGCTCGCCTGATGGGGGCAGGCCCCAACGTCGTGTCGGAAGGGCTTGCCTCCACCTTTTCCATCCCCGGGCGCCTGGAGCCCGTGCCGAACGATCGCGGCTTTTCCGTGTTGGTGGACTATGCCCACAGCGCCGACGCGCTTGGGCGCGTCCTCGTGGAGCTGCGTGCGGGGCTTGAGGACAGCGGTTCCGGGCGCTTGATCTGCGTGTTTGGCTGTGGCGGGGATCGGGACCCGAGCAAGCGCGGGCCCATGGGCGCTGTCGCGGCGGCTCACAGCGACGTGGTGATCGTGACGAACGACAATCCACGCGGGGAAGCGCCCGAGGCGATTGCTGCGGCCGTGCTCGAGGGAGCACGGGCGCAGGATTCAGGGCGACCCTGTGAGGTGCTCGCCGAGTTGGACCGTCGCAAGGCGATCGCGAGCGCTCTCGGGTGCGCGCGCCCCGGCGATGTGGTGCTGCTTGCGGGCAAGGGGCATGAAACGGGGCAGCGGGTGGGGGACACCCTAGTGCCTTTCGACGACCGGCGGGTGGCGCAAGAGGTGCTCACA
>CAYWNK010000303.1:0-7207 GCA_964459495.1 uncultured Planctomycetaceae bacterium | reverse complement strand
CCCGGCTCTCGATGACGACGCGATCGACCGACTCCAAGTTCATGGCGAAGTACGAGGCCTCGTCTCCGATCGCCGTGAACCAGGCCGTGCGCGCCACCTCAGCTCCGTCGAGGTAGCCGATCGCGCGAAGACCCGGAGACCACGAGGCCTCGGGCCCCATGCCCGCGACCCAAGCGCCGGTGAGGTCGACGACACCGTCGAACCCGATCCCCATGTGGGTGTCGCCCCAGCGGTTGTTGATCAGGCGCGTCCCCGAGTGCGGACGCTCCGCAGCGCCGCTCGAGGGGACCTGCCAGGTGCCCTGCGCACCGTTGCGCATGCGGCCGATGCCGACATCCGGAGCTCGCTCCGTCATGCGCTCCATGACCGCGTCCCAGCCCTCGACGCCACGCACAGTGATCGCCTCGGCGGGGAGCTGTTCTGACTCCATGAGATCGGGTTCGATCCGCCCGGTTTCCGCGGGCGCCTCCCGGGGCGCGTCCACGGGCTGCACATCGGTGTCTTGGGCGAAGAGAGGTGCGGAAACCGCGAACATGGGCAAGAGGGCCCAGGCACGGCGCGCGTTGAGGGGATTGATCATCGAGAGGGGGCTGGGGAAGAGGATCCGGTTCGACCCTAGTTTACGGGTCCCTGACCAGATAAGGCCCGGGAACCCGGCCACGCGCATGCGTGTCTGGATTGCGGGGCTAGACTCATCGGCATCCCCATGTACAGCCCTCTCGTTTCGATCCTCGCCCTCGCCCTTCCCCAGGATCCGGTGCTACCCGTGTCCGTCCCCGGTATCGATGCGCTCATTGCGCGCATCGGGCAAGTCGGTGCCGAGCCATCCGCAAATGGCTTTGTGTATGGAACCAGCCGGCAGGGACGTGAGCTACACGGCATTGAGCTTTCCACCGGCGAACCCGAGGATGGCCAGCCGGCCCTCCTGGTTGTGGCCGGCCTGACCCAGAGCCAGGCGTGGACGGCTCCCCTAGCCCTGGATCTCGCGACGAGCCTACTGGGCTCCAACCTGCTCGAGTCTACGCGGGTGATCGTCATCCCGCTGGCGAACCCCGACGCCTACGCCGCCCGATTCGCCGAGCCAAGCCTGGCCCATGGCGCCACGGGGCTTGGCGTCGACAACGACCGCGACGGCCGCGAAGGCGAAGACCCGCCTGCCGACGTCAACGGCGACGGATTCATCACGTGGATGCGCGTCCCCGATCCCGACGGCCCGTGGATGGTCGACCCCAGTGAGCCCAGGCTCCATGTCGAGGCCGATGCGCTAGAAGGGCAGCGCGGGCGCTGGCGCTTAGTTCGCGAGGGTTTCGACACCGACGGCGACGGGGAAGCGTCCGAAGACTCCCCCAGCGACGCAGAGGTCAACCGCAACTTCGCCGCGGGATGGGAGGAGCACGCCGCGCGCGCGGGGCGCTATGCCACCGAGGAACCCGCAGCCCGGGCGCTCGCGCTGTTCGTGGCCGGTCGCCTCGATATCCAGGCCGTTCTCGTCATCGGCGAGCAGGACAACCTCGTGCGCAAGCCCGGCTCCGTCGCCGACAACGCGCCCGACTCCAAGCGCGTCCCCAAGGACGGCCTGCGACAGTCCGATGCGGATCGACTGGCCAAGCTTGCCGAGCGCTGGAAAGAGGCCACCCAGCTCGAGTCTGCGGACCACGCGGAGACCGTGGAAGCAGGCACCTTCCAGGCTTGGACCTACTCCCACCGGGGACTGCTGACCCTGTGCACCCGGCCCTGGAGCGTGCCGGAACAGGAGGACAAGGCCGCGGATGCAGAGATGCCGCCGGGTGAGACCGCGGAGAACGAGCCCGCCGCCGAGACCCCGACCGAGGCGGAGGCGGAGCCCGATGCAGCACCCGACCCCGAGCCAGTCGAGCTCTCCGCCGAGGCCAAGCGGCTGCTCTGGCTCGAGAGCAACGGCAGGCCCAACGCCCACCTCGGCTGGAAGACCTTCGATCACCCCCAGCTCGGCCCCGTTGACATCGGTGGCTATCGTCCCTTCGTGCTCGACGACCCCAGCGCCAACCACGTCGAGAAACTCGGCGCGCGTATGGGTTCGTTCCTGCAGCAGCTCGGCCCCGACCTGGCGCGCATCGCGTTCGAGGACGCCAAGGCCGAGGACCTCGGAAGCGGCCTGCTCGACCTGCGCGTGACGATGACCAACACCGGCTGGCTCCCGCTGCGCAGCCAATGGGGCCAGCGCACGCGAATCCAGAGGCTCCCTAGGCTCGAGCTCGTGCTGCCGGAAGGCGCCACCCTCATCGCAGGCCGCACCGTGACCATCGCCAGCGACCTGGATGGCGGCGAGCGCCAGGAATTCCGCTGGCTCGTGCAGGGAGCCGATCCCGCGAGCATCACCGTCCACGCATCCACCGACCACGCGGGCGAAGCTCGCACCACCTTCGAGGACCAGCAGTAATGGGCCCCTATCTCTCCCTTGCCGCCGCGGTCCTTTTGAGCACCGCTAGCGCCCAGGACACCGACAGCTCACGCCCCCAGGGCTTCGCCGGCACCGCCGCCGGCAAGGCGCCGCGGGTCGAAATCCCCTGGAACCGACTCTACGACACCGACGAGCTCTACGCACACTTCGACCGGCTGGTGGCCGCCCGCCCGGACCTGATGCAGCTCGAGGCCGCCCGGGGCAAGTCGATCCAGGGCCGCGAGCTGCGCGTGTACGTCGTTTCAGGCGCGAAGGGCGACCCCCACGCCAAGCCCGCCATGTGGGTCGACGCCAACGTTCACGGCAACGAGGTGCAGGGCGGCGAGGCCGTGCTCTACCTGGCCTGGTACCTGCTCGAAAACGCGGACACCAACCCGCGCGTGCAGGAGCTGCTGGCGAACAGCACCTTCTACCTGATGCCGACCGTCAACCCCGACGGACGCTCGTTCTGGTTTCAAAACGCCAACACGGCTTCGTCCTCCCGAACGGGGCAGGCCCCCATCGACTCCGACCGTGACGGCCTGTTCGACGAGGATCCGCCGAACGACCTGGACGGTGACGGCCACATCACCCGCATGCGCAAGTACGTGCCGGGCGAAGGGGACTACGACCTGGACCCGAATGACCCGCGTCGCATGGTGCGCGTCACCCCCATGGACCAGGACCTGCGCGGCGACCCCGCCGACCGGTCGGACCGCCGCGGGGACTGGATCCTGTTGGGCTCCGAGGGCATCGACGACGACGGGGATGGCCGGATCAACGAAGACGGCGAGGGCGGCTACGACATGAACCGCGCCTGGCCTTCGTCCTGGCAGCCCCCCCACGTGCAGCGCGGGGCAGGGCCCATCCCCCTTTACTGGCCCGAGACGAGCTTCATCGCTGACTACATCTTGGGCAAGCCCAACATCGCCGCCGTGCAGTCCTTCCACAACGCTGGCGGGATGATCCTGCGGGGCCCCGGCGCCGAAGGCTACGGGTCCTACCCACGGGCGGACCGCGCGGTCTACGACAGCATCGGCGAGGACGGGGAGCACATGCTGCCGTTCTACCGCTACTGGGTGATCTGGGACGACCTCTACACGGTCTTCGGCGGCTTCGTGAACTGGACCTACGAAGGCCTGGGCATCATCTCGTTCACCAACGAGCTGTGGCGTGCCAACCGCACCTACCCCGACCCGGAAAATCCCCCGAGTGAGGTCGACCCGCACTTCTTCGACGACCGGATGCTGCTCGGGGACGGCTTCGTGCCGTGGAAGCCCTACCAGCACCCCCTCTATGGCGAAGTGGAGATCGGCGGCTTCAAGAAGGACGTGGGCCGCGTCCCCCCGTCCTTCCTGATCGAAGAAGAAACCCACCGCAACGCGCTGTTCTGCATCCGCCACGCTGCGGCCATGCCCAAGGTGTCGGTGGCCAGCACCACCGTCAGCCCCCTGCCCGGCGGGCTGCTTTCCCTCGAGGTCCTGCTGCGCAACGAGCACGCCATTCCCACCCGGACCGCCCTCGCCGCATCCAAGGGCCTGGGCCGGCCCGACATCGTCACCCTGGAGGGAGCCGAGGTCCTGGCCGGCGGCCAGGCCCTCGACCCCTTCCGGCCCGAGCGCATCGATCTGGTCGAGCGGGACCCCGGGCGCCTCGTCCTGGAACAGGGCATCGGGGGCCACTCCGACCTGCGCCTGCGCTGGATCCTGCGCCCTGAGGCCGGCACCGAGGCCGTGACGCTCCGCTGGACATCCGAGAAAAGCGTGGATCTAGAGCTGCCGATCTCACTTCGCCCCGCCCCCCCGGCCGACAAAGAAACCGACAGCTAGGGCGAATTCCTGGCGCCAGCCCCAGGGCTGGCCGATATCCTCTCCGCCCTCTGCCCCCGGAGGAGCATTCCATGATCAAGGTTTCCTGCACCAACTGCCGTCACTTCCTGGCCAAGCCCTACGAGGCCCCGCACACCGGGTGCTGGCACCCGGACAACATGGCCTCGTCCCAGAAGGACGGCTACCTGGATCAGCAGCAGCTCCCCGGCGATCACCGCACGATCAACCTGCGCGGGGACTGCGCCTCCTTCGAGGCCAAGCCCAAGAAGCTGACCCTATGGGAACGCTTCCTGCGCATGGGCGCCTAGTCGGCCCGCCGGGCTAGGCGCCCCAGTCAAGGGCGACCCGCACGCCGAAGTCGGCACCGGTCGCCGCCACCGCGTCCTCGTGGAAGGACAGCGAACAGCGACCGCCGGCGACATCCCAAGCGACGCCCAAGCCGATATCGAGGATCTCCCGGTTGAGTTCCTCCAGGTCCAGGTCGCTGGTGATCGGGCCGATCCAGTTGAGCTGGAGGAGGAAGGACGTCGCCGCGTTCCAGCGCAGCTCACCGCCGAGCTGCAGCTCGACCCGGTTGTTGAGCGAGATCCCCGCGTCCCGGAAGCTCGACGGCTCGTGGGGCACGATCCAGTTCACGCCCCCGAAGACGGACCAGCGAGACCAGCTGCGTTCGGCGATCAGGCCGCCGCCAAAGTCCACCCCGCCGTTCCCGAAGCCACGCTGCTCGGAGCCCAGGGGCAGCTCCACGCCGAGCCGCAGCGCTACGGCGGGGCCCTCGGGGTCTTCGGCTCGCAGGGCCGTGTTCACGATGATCGGCACATCGCCCAAACCCACCCGATCCTCCTCAAGCCGGTAAGCGAGCTCCCCGTCCTTGCGCACGATTGCGTCGAATTGATCGTTCTCAGCGTTCTCCCGCCCTCCGCCAGGGAAGCCGAACAGGTCGTGGAACTCGTTGACGAAGTCGTCCAGGAAACCGCTGCTCGCGAAGGTCGCTGCCAGCTCCCCTTCGACGTCGGTGGACGCTCCAACGCCCCGCCGCAGCATGAACCGGGTGCGCAGCTGCTCACCATCGAACACAACGCGCTCGCCGTCGCGGCTGCGGCGCTCGAAGATACTCATGTAGGCGAGCGCGCCTCCGCCGCCCCAGGTGCCGCCCGGCTGGATCGCGGCTCGCCTGGGCGCCAGCGGCAGCTGCGTCAGCAAGATCGGATGCATCACCCGCGCGGCCAGGGGCCCGCGCACCGCGGGGGCCTCTCCCGCCGGCAGCGCTCCCAGGCAGCCGGGCGCGAGCTGCAGGCAAAGCAGCAGCCCGGCCGTCGCCGTCCATCGCATGGGCTCTAGTCTTGGCTCGCGGGCAGTTCGACCTCGAAGTCCCGGCGCAGATAGCTGCACTCGCCATCTTCCCCCGAACACAGGTACGCCAACACGTAGCCCCTCAGCACCGCGGGGCCACTCTCGGCCCCGGGGGCCCGCACCACCCCGAAATCCAGGCGGCGCACCTCGCTGGAGGTCGCGGACTCGCCCCCGGGAACCAGCTCATGCAGCGCCGGCTCGACGCTCCATCCCGCCGGAGCCTCCAACCACACCACGCTGGCTCCCGCGTCGTTGGTCCAGTGGACACTGGCCTCCGCACTGGGCGTCAGCGACAGGTGCACACGGGCGGCGGCCGCCGCCTTGCCCGCTCCCTTGCCGATGTCGCCCGAGTGGGGCGCCACCGCCGCGCTCACCGCGAGCCAGCCGAGTTCATCCTGGGGGATCCCAGCTTCGGGGTCGGGCTCCACCGCCGCGACATCCGCCGCCTTGCCGCCCTGGCGCGCCGCTCGCTCGGAGCCGGTGAGCGGGACCCGCAGAGCGACGGGGACCTCACCCCGGGCCGTCACTTCCTGCGCGGCCTGCTCCACCCAGTTGTAGAAGGGATAGGGCTTGTCGAGGCGCGGCCCCCACTGCTGAATGCGCCGGCGCCAGATGTACTGGGCCGGATTGCCTGCCAGGGCTTTGGACCATGCGTCGAGACTCTCTTGGAAGTCGCTCTCCTGCGCGTAGGGCGAGTCGTAGCGCAGGCGCAGCGCAACGCCGAGCCGGAACAGGTCAGCCGGCAGCGCCTCGGGCCGCTCGGCCCAGGCGCGCAGGCTGTCCACCCCGCGCTCGAAGCGCGCCGATAAATCGCCCTCAGCACGGCTGCCGTACACGAAGAACGCCAGGGACTGCAGCGTCGCGAGGGGCGTCCCCGGTGCCGGATCGCCAGACACCTCCGCAAGGCCGGTGTGCAGCAAGGACTCGGGAGCAGCCACGAACTTGGGCGGTTCAAAGGTCGGCTCCAGCAGAAGCGCACGCAGCCCGCCGGGCTCGTCGATTTGGCTGGGCCGCAGCCGCGTGCTGCGCACCTGGCCATACTCATCCACCGCGCACACGATCGGCACCGCAGAGAGGTCGAGCAGGTTGAAGGCGTCCCACAGAATGGGCCAGTCGAAGCCCTGCCACTGGGCGAAGAGCTCGGCGCGCTCGGGGTGCTGTTCCTGCACGATCCCGATCACGGTGAGCTCGCCCGACTCGCGCAGTTCTTTGGTCGCAGCGTGCCAGACCGGCACGTGCTTGCGGCAGCCCGCTCACCAGGAGGCGAAGTGGATCAGGAGGAGCTTCTTGCCGGGCTTCTCGAAATCGCCCATCAGGTCGCCGAGCCGGATCGTGCCTTCGCCGTCGATGCGCGGCAGCTCCACGTCGGGGAGAAACTGCCCCTTGCTGAACCCACGGGTCGGCGGGTCCTGCACCTCGACGGGAAGCGCGGCGGCGAAGTCTTGAAAAGCGGCCTGGGCGGGGAGCCCCAGACCGAGCGTCAGGCAAACGAGTGAGAATGCGCGAATCATGGCTATAGAGTAGGAGTAGAAGAATCGCAGCCCCATTGCTTCCCACCATGATCGTGCTTTCCTTGTGTATGTGCCTCGTTGGGCCGGCTCTCGCT
>CAYWNK010000302.1:0-7242 GCA_964459495.1 uncultured Planctomycetaceae bacterium | reverse complement strand
TTGCGGTGTCGTTTTGGCCAGCGGCCATCCGGACCGAGAGGCGGGCAGTGTGCTCCCCCTCGATTTCCCGTGTAAGGGTGTCGGGCTCAACTCCGACGGTCAGGGCGGTGCCCGAGACGCCGGCGAGCGTGCGCACCTCGGCCTCCAGCTCGGAGAAGACGATCGACGACTCCTCGATCGGCGTGCCGTCGTCCAGAGCGATGAAGGCGGTGAACTCCCCTTGGTGAATCTCGGGCAGGAGCTCCAGGCCCAGGTTGCCGGCCCGTTGCCAGGCGCCGTAAGCAAGCAGACCCACGAGGGCGACGACGAGGATGGGGACGGCGAGGGCCACGCGCAGGACGCGCGGGTAGATGGCTTCCAGGGCCGTCCAGGCGACGTCGAAAGTGACCCTCCGCACCAGCCCTAGCACCCAGATCAGCGCGGCCGGGATCAGCATCGCGAGCAGAATCACCCGCAAGGCGAGAAAGATCGCCAGCTTGGCGACTCGCCCGACGAAAGCCGCGAGCCCGTTGACGATGCGCGCGGGCAGCGGGTCGTCTTTGGGTGCAAGGTCCTTGAGCAGGAACGTGAACAGGAAGCCGCCAGAGAAGCGCAGTGCGTTCCCCGGCGCAGCCAGGGGCGAACTGCGCAGGGAATTCCAGCTGCGCCCAATCCAGGCGTAGGCACCCCTGGCTCCCTCCTCGTCGCTGAGCGCCGGTCGGGAGCTCACCATCGGGATGAAGAGCAGCGCGACCACGAGGCTGACCAACAGGGCTGAGACGACCGTGACGGCCTGGTCGCCGAAGATTTGGCCGGCGATGCCGTGCACGAATACGATGGGGGCGAAGACGGCGACCGTGGTCAGGGTCGAGGCGACGATGGCGCCTGCGACCTCGGCGACGCCGCGCACGGCCGCGGGGCCGGGCCCATCGCCCTCTTCCCTGCAGCGGGTGATCGACTCCAACACCACGATGGCGTTGTCGACGAGCATTCCCACACCCAGGGCCAGGCCACCCAGCGACATGATGTTGAGGGACACGCCCATCAGCAGCATCGGCGCAAAGGTGACGACCACCGAGATCGGGATCGCTAGCGCGATGATGAAGGTGGCGGAGATGCGGCGCAGGAAGATCCACATCACCACGATGGCGAGGACAGCGCCCAGGCCGGCTGCGTCGCGCACGTCTTTGACCGCCGCGGCGATGAAGGTGGACTGGTCGGAAAGCACGTCGAGCTGGGCTTCGTCGCGCAGGGTCCAGGACAGGAATGACAGCGTCCTGCGGTCATCCCAGGACAGATCCTCGGGGTCGGTGCGGCCCTGGCTGCGGCGCTCGGCGGCAAGCTTCTTACCCTCCTCGTCGCCCTGCAGCATTTGGCGAACGGCGGCGGCGACCTCGACGATGTTGGCGCCGGCCTCGCGGTAGATCGCGACCTCGACGGCTTCGGCGCCGCCGATCTTGGTGACGACCTCACGCTCGGCGTAGGTGCGCGTCACGTCGGCCACATCGCGAATGCGCAGGGTGGCGCCCTCGCGGCGCTCGAGCGCGAGCTCCTGGATCTCGGCCACGTCCTGGAACTCGTTCAGCGTGCGCACGAGGTAGTCCGTGGATCCCTCGCGGATCTGGCCGCTGGACGCGTTCAGGTTCTCGGCCGCGAGCCGCTGACCGATCGCGCTGGGGGTGATGTTCTGGGCGGCGAGCCTCGCGGGGTCGACGCTGACCAGGATCTCCTCGCGAAGGCCGCCGCGCACCTGGACGGCGGCGATGCCGTCGATGCCCTCGAGTTCTCGCTCGATGCGGTTCTCGGCGATCCAGCGGAGGCGGATCAGGTTCTCGGGATCGAAGCCCTCGGTCGTGCCCTGCGGCGGGCTGACGCCCACGCGCAGGATCGGATCCAGGTTGGGGTCGTAGCGTAGGATCAGGGGCCGATCCGCATCGTCGGGAAGGAACACGCCGTCGAGCCGGTCGCGCACCTCCTGGACGGCGAACGTCATGTTTGTGCCCCAGGTGAACTCGAGCAGCACGTCGGACGTGCCGGCGCGGCTGATCGAGGTGTTGCGCACCAGATCCGGGAGGGTCGACAGGGCCTCCTGGACGCGCTCGGACACGCGGTCCTCGACGTCCTCGGGGGCAGCGCCGGGGTAGGTCGTGCGCACCGTCAGCGTCGGGTAGCTGATCTCCGGCAGCAGATCGACGGGAAGCTTCAGGGCGGATACGGCGCCGAAGACCGCAAACGCCAGGAAGAACATGGTGATCGCGACCGGGCGCGTGGCCACGAAGGCCAGCTTGGAGCGGGATTCGGTCACGCCCTAGCCCTGCTCCGCCGCGCCGCTTTCGTCGCCGGTAGCCGCCTCGGTCTCGCCGTTCGGTTGGGGGGCGGGGGCATCCGTTTCGCCGTCCGCGTCGCTCTTGCTTGCTTCGTCGCTAGGGCCTGCATCCGTGGAGTCGGATTCCGACGAACGGGGGCCCTTGGCTTCCCCCCAGAGTTCCGCGGCGACCTCCTGGCCATCGTCGATGTCGCGGTTGCCCACGACAATGACGCTTTCTCCGCCCACGAGCGCGTCCGGCTCGAGGGGGAGGACTTGAACCTCGTCGTCATCGGCAAGGCCCTCCTCCACGTCCACGCGCACTGCGTGTCCGTCCTTCACAAGGAAGAGAAAGCGGCGATCTCCCTCGCGTCGCAGGGCGCGCTTGGGCACGGCAAGGCTGTCGGGACGCCGCTCGGTCACGATTGCCAGCCGCACCAACATGCCGGGTAGCAGCCGTGGGCGGCTGGATTCGGCGGACGGCTGATCGAGATCGATGGTCAGCTTGAGCGAGCCCGAGGTGGCGTCGATGGTGGGGCTGACGATGCGAATCTGGCCGGTGTAGATTTCGTTCGGCAGGGCGTCGGGCACGACTTCGACCTGGATCGCGTCCGTGCCGCTGCCGGCTCCGCGGAAGAACGCGAGTTCGCGCTGGGGGCGATAGATGATCGCACGCACGTTTTCTGGGTCGGTCAGCCGGAAAATGCCGGCCCCGCTGGTGACAGCGTTGCCGACCTCGACCATGCGATCAGCGATCACGCCGTCGAAGGGCGCGATGATCTCGGTGTACGACAGGTTCAGGGTCTCGAGGGCGACCTTGAGGTTGGCGCGCTGAATCGCGGCCTCTTGGGCGAGGAGGTCTGCGCCCGCCTGTTCCAGGGTCAGGTTGGCGGTCGAGAGGTCCCGCTCGGCCTGGTCCCGGGCGAGGATGAGCTTCTCGAGCTCGTTGCGGCTGATCAAGCCCGCGGCCTCGTTCGCGTCCACGTTGCGCTTGGCCTGGGCGAGGGCCAGCTTGGCGCTCTCGATGCGCTCGGCGGCGTCCTTCTTAGCTAGCTCGAGCTTGGGACCCTGGTTTTGGGTCTCGAGCAGGGCCACTTCGGCGTCCCGCAGCGCCGCCTGTGCATCGCGGGGATCGAGCCTGGCCAGGACCTGGCCGGCTGTCACGGCGTCGGCTTCGTCGACCAGCACCTCGTTCACGACCCCGGAGATGCGCGGCAGCAGCTCGATCTCCGACACCGACTCGATGGCGGTGGTGGTGGAGAGCCGGCGGACCATTTCCTTGCGCTCGACCAGCGCGGTGCGAACCCGGGGCGCCTCGCGTTTTTGGATCTCGCCCTCGATGGGCGTATCGGGGCCGCTCTCCGCTATGTCGCCTGCCTGGGGGCCGCCGCGGGTGCAGGCGGCCGCAAGGAGGGCGAGGGTGGTCGCTGAAATCGCGAGACGGAGCTGAATCATGGAGGAAAGAGAGACCCGGGGGCAGGAACCAGGAGCGCTACACTGGAGACATGGGAACCCGACGCGCGGGCAGCACCGCAGAGCCTGCCACAGATGGGCAGGGGGCTACGGGTCATGCGGGCCCGCAGGCCCACAATTCGTGCTTTCCTCCAGGTCAGGATGCACTCCACTCGCAGCATGGGGCTCAAGGCTCCAGCAACCTCTCGCTGAGGGCGAAAAAATCCTGTAACCGATCGGAAGCGAGCGCGCCCGCGGGCGCAGATCTTCGATGAGTTCTCGAGCCGAAGAAGTGCTGCGTGAGGCGCCCGTGCTGGGCGAGGGATCCAGCCCGGTTGCCGTGGAGCAGCTGGGCCCTGGGCCGCGCCTGTTGGGGGCGGTGGCCACGTGGTTGCTTTTGGCGGCCGCCCAGCCGGGGTTCCTGCGGGAGGATGGCTTTGGCCATCTGGGCTTCATGGCCCTGGTGCCCTGGGCTTTGGCCTCGAGCCGCCCCGGGCCGCGGGCCCGGCTCATCGAATGGGCCGCGGCCGTGTTGGGGCTTGGGCTCTGGTTTGGCTGGATGCGAGCCCTCCTGCCGGCCCTGCTGGTGCCGATGACGATCATCCCGGCGCTCTACTTCGTGGTGGGCGGCCGGGTGCTGCGCGGCCTGGCGGGGCGAGTGCCCCTGGCCCTGGCCGTGCCCCTGGCGTGGATGGTCTTTGAGGTGCTTCGCTGGTTCCTGCCTTTTCCGCTCTCCTTTGGATGGTGGCGCCTTGGGACCCTGGCGGCTGATACGGAGTGGCTTGCGGGAAGCGCGCGGGTGTGGGGGGTCTGGGGGCTGTCGTATCTATTGGCGGCGTTCGCCGGCTGGGTCGCGGATTTGGTTTTGGTTTGGCGCCGGAGCGGATCGCTCCTTGGCCTTGGCCCCCTCGCCCACGCGGCGGGGCTGATGCCGGTGGCGCTTGGCGCGATTCTGACGGCGCTGGTCCCGGCGCCCCCGGCGGAGCCTGGTCCGGGGGTGCTGCTCGTGACCCCGGGGCTCGCCCAGTCGATCAAGGCCTACGGCGGGGACCCGCTGGTGGAGCGCTTCCTGCAGCCGCTGGACCTGACGTTGGAGGGGCTCGAGCGGGCGGCCGCCGAAGGCACGACGATCGACGTGGTCGCGTGGCCGGAGACGATGGTGCCGAGCTGGTTGGTGGGCCAGGACGCACTGGACGCCTACGACGAAGGGGTCCGCCGACCGGATTTTGTCACCGAGCAGTGGACGCGAGAGCGCCTGGAGTGGATCCGGAGCCGCACGCAGCAGATGGTGGCGGGCGTGATCTTCGGCCAGCGAGAGCTCGTCGTCGATCCGGACCTTCTCGCTCGGCTCAAGGCCTGGCCCGGGCCGAGCGGCAAGGCCTGGCGCGCCGGGCAGGCGATCCTGGGGCCGGAGGTGGCCTTCGTCTCCGGCATCGAGGCCGTCGTCGTCGAACAGGACTACTTTCGACGGGTGAACGGGGTGTGCGTGTGGACCGGCGGGGAGCCAGGGGTGGTCGCGAGCAAGCAGCACCTCGTGCCAGCCGCCGAAGATCCCTACCCAGCGGCCTACGTGCCGCTGCTGGTGGACGCGATCAACGAGGTCGGCGGCTACGTGCCCGATTTCGTCGTGCGAGAGGCCCCGCGCACCCTGAGAATGCCTGGGCCGGCCGGGCGCGAGTCGGGGGTGGCGGTTTCGGTCTGCTACGACCAGGCCTTCGACGACCCCTTCACGACCCCCGTGCGCGCCGGTGGGGTGGACTGGCACCTCGTGGCCAGCAACGAAGCCTGGTACCAGCAGACCCTCGAGATGGACCACATGTTGGCGTTCGCGCGCCTGCGGGCGATCCAGACCGGCCGGGCCGTGGCGCGGGTGACCAACAGCGGAATCACGGCGGTTTTGGGTCCGGATGGCGACATCCTCGCCGAGCTGCGTGAGGACGGACGCCGCAAGCAGGTCCGGGGAGCCCTCGTGGCGCAGGTGCCCGTGCCGGTGCGCGATTCCGCCGGCGCGGCGGCCCAAACGCTCTACGTGCGCACAGAGCCTCTCCAGATCGGGTTTTGGTGGCTCCTGGCCCTTGGCGCGTGGCTCACATCCCGCCGGCGCGTAACCGGGGGCGCGAGCGGGGTTAGTAGCCAGCCGAGCGGGGCAGCTCCAGGGCCCGATGAGGGCGCTGGGCAGCCTTGACCGGTGCCACAAGCTGGCGCTAGACTTCGCCTAACGAACTCGACGCCGCCGCTGGACAGCCCGATCCCCGTCCTGGGACTCGGCTCAAAGCTGCGACCTCGATCCCCCCAGTTCCCCCACACTCCGCACCCCCCTCGGCCACCCGGCCGTTGCAGCGGACGTCCTCAGCAGGACTCCCCGTCACCCATGAGCTCGATCGCCAAGATCTTCATCGTCGTCAACCTGCTCCTTTCGGCGCTGGCTCTCGGATGGGCTTCGACCCACCTGGGCGTCGCTGACGACTGGAAGCAACAGCACGCCACCCTCAAGACCGAGATGGAGGCCCAGCTGGCTGACAAGGAGAGCATGATCTCCGACCTGCGCAACCAGACCTCCACCCTCGAGCAGTCCCGCGAGACCGTTCGCGCGGAGAAAAGCACCGCGGAGGCGATGCGTGACCGCAACGCCACCGACCTGCAGTCCGCCCAGTCGGAGGTGAGCCAGCTTCAGGCCAGCTTCTCTGCGATCGACGGCAAGCTCGGCGTCCTCGCCGATGCCAACGACAACCTCCAGGCGCGCTTCGAGCAGGCCTCCAACGAGCGCAGCGCGGCCGAAGAGGCCCGCCGCGAAGCCGAGCAGGCGGCCGAAGAGGCGATGGCCGAGCGCGCCGACTTCGAGACCCAGCTGAACGCCGCGAAGGACGAGGTGGCATCGCTGATGACCGCCAAGACCGACCTGGAAGGCAAGCTCCAGCAGGCTGAGACCCAGGTGGCGATTCTTGCTGAGGCCACCGGCACCAGCGTCCAGGGTCTGATCATTCAGCCCCTGATCGAGGGCGCTGTGCTCAACGTGAACAACTCGCTGAGCCCGGGCCTGGTGGCGATCAACAAGGGCAGCCAGGACGACGTGAAGCGCGGCTTCACCTTCGAAATCTGGAGCGGCGGCGTCTACAAGGGCAAGGCCCGCGTCGAGACCGTCCAGGACAACATGTGCGTCGCGACGATCCTGTCGACCTTCAACGGCGCTCAGATCACCCAGGGCGACCGCGCGTCGACCCGCCTGTAGTTCGACCCTCCCACCCCTGACTCCACCGGAGGCGAATCCATGGCAAGAGCACGCAAACAATCCTCGGGCGGTTCCCGTTCAACCACCCGCAGCACCTCGCGCAAGACGCGCACCGCCGAGGTCGAAGTCGTTGAAGAAGACGAAGGCTTCGGCTTCGAGGAAGGCATCATCTTCATCACCACCGTCGTGCTGGTGATCACCTTCCTCTTGATCGACAAGTCCCGCGGCGCCTACGGCGAGGGCATGTTCTTCTAGTCTGAGAAGGACGCTCCACGCC
>CAYWNK010000301.1:0-7261 GCA_964459495.1 uncultured Planctomycetaceae bacterium | reverse complement strand
ACCTTGGTGTAGATCTTCTCCGCCGTGCTCTCCAGGTCGGGGTCGGCGCAGTCGAGCAGGTTGATGCCCAGGGTAGTCGTACGGATGTCGAGCGTTTCCAGCTCGACCATGCGGACGGTCTCAAGGATCTCGGCGTCGGTGAAGGGCATGGCCTTTGGCTCTCCAGACTAGATGCGGTGCATGAAGCGGAACACCCGCTCATGCATGACGCGGACCACGAAGTCGTCTTCCCCGCCGAGGCATTCCATGCACGTCTTCAGGTCGCTGAAGTTGGCCGCGGCGTCGATCTCAACCGTGAGCACCAGGTGAAAGAAGGCATCCACGGTTCGCTGGGAGATGTCGACGACCGAAGCGCCACGCTCGCCAAGCGTGCGGGTGATCTCCGCCAGCACGCCTGGACGGTTCTTGCCGACGGCGGTCACAACCACGCCGGTCGCTTCACCGGCCATCGTGGTCATTCCGCCCTCGGGCTCGGGCAGGTGCGGCAGGTGGTGCACGGCACGTGCAGCGTCGGGCCCCCGGTCGGGGTTGGGCTCGACATAGGCCCCGCCGGCAGCTGAGCGAATCGTGACGCCTGCACCCTGCGCGGCTTCAATGGCCTGGGGCGTGACGACGGTTTCGGGGTCCACGACGATCTCGCCCCCAGCGGCGCGACGCACGTCTTCGACGGTGATGAATCTGCGGGACATGGTGGAGAGCTAGTCTTCGGTGCCAAAGGGCTCTGGGCCGGCCGGGCCCAATCGGGTGACGGTCACGCGACCCCCGTCGACCTGGACGACGAAGGTGCCGTCCGAGGCTTTCATGCGCGCCCAGAGGTCCGAGCCGGGGCTCGGCGCTGCGGCATCCTGCTCGCCGTAGACCACGCGCAGGCCCCGCGCAAAGGCCGCGTCGAGTGCGCCCGGAGTGGCGATTCGGCCCGAACCCAATCGCAGAGTCGAGCCGGCCGCCATGGCCAGCACTTCGCGTTCGGTGACGAGCTCCTTGCCGGGCACGGGAACGTAGGGGACCGAGTGGCCCTAGAGGTAGCGCACGAGGTCGGGGTGCGGGCGCGGGATGACGACTTGACGGGCCAGATGCCCGGTGCGCTCGGCCTCCTGCGCGCCACCAGCGATGGCCGAACGCACGTCGCTGACCTCGCCGGTCAGGGTGTAGAAGCTCTTGCCGCCCAGGCCGTTGGCGATGCGCAGCTCGAGCAGGTCGACCGTAGCGCGCTTGAGCGCCACATCCGCCGCCTGAATCGAGGAAGCCACCGTGGTGGTTTCCACGACTCCGAGGGCATCGATCGAGCCCTCGACGTGGCCATCGCGCCGCCGCAGCGCGGCCTCCACCTGGGGGTGAACCTGGGGGATGAGTAGCTGGTCGACCAGGTCCTGGCCACCAAGCTCCGTGCCGTGACGCACGGCGGCGCGCAGGTCGTCGATCGAGCCGGTGAACAGCATCACGTACTTGCCGGGGTGCACGGTGCCGGCAAACAGCATCTCGATGTCGGCCTCCCAAAGGATGGCGTCGGCCACCTCGACCCCACGGGCCACAGAGCGCAGTTCCAGGAGGGCGATCGCCGGCCCCATGGGCACGTCGTCGCGCAGGTCGGGGTTGGTGTCGTTGCGTGTCATCGCGGAGGTGTCGGAGGTTGGATGTGTGTGCGTGTGGCGGGGGCAATTAGCCCTTGGCGGGCGCGGGGTCGTCGTCCTCGTGGCCAGCGATCGTGCGATCGCGCAGCTCCATGCGATCGATGATCGCCGCGACGGCGGTCTGGAAGCCGATGTCATGGCCGCGCCCGATGGCGTGACGCGCGGCTCGGCCGTGCACGACGATGACGCGCTCCCCGGGGCCAGCCCCGATCGGATCGACGGCGACCAGCGCCTCTCCCTTGGGTTCGCCGCGGCAGTCCATGGGCTGCACGACGAGAAAGCGCAGGCCCGTCAAGGACTCATCCTTGGCCGTTGCCCACACGTTCCCGATGACGGTGCCGACGATCATCGCTGGCCTCGCTTGGAATCAGATGTGGCCGAGCCAGAGCCTGGGATGATGCGCTCGTCGAGCTGCCAGGACTCCGGGCCGTTCGGCGCCTGGACGCCATCGACGACGCCGACGATCGCCGCCTCAAAGGCATAGTCGCCGTCGCCGCCACAGGCCACCCGCGCCGCCTTGCCGAAGGCGCAAATCACGCGCTCGCCAAGGTCAGCGCCGATCGGATCCGCGACCACGACCGGCGTGACGAAGGCCTTGCCGGCGTCTTCGCCCGTGGGATCCTCCAGCGGCTCGACCACGAGCAGGCGCTTGCCCTCCAGGTCGGCCATCTTGCGGGTCGCCCAGACCTGCCCCACGACGCGGCCGAGGAACATCAGCGGCCCCCTTCAACGTGGCTGCGCCCGGGCTGGGCTTCTAGCACGCGCCGCACCGCGGCCACGGCCTCATCGATTTCCGCGTCGCCGCCCGCCAGCCGCAGCCGGCCCACCGCGCCGTCGGCGCCGAGGCCCACGAGCCTCACGGGCGCGGCCTTCTCGGCTTCGTTCGCCGCGCGCACCACGTGCACCGCGGGGCTGACTTCCAGGGTGTAGAGCGCGTCGTCGCCCAGCACCAGCATGCCTGAGCGCGTGCGGTTGATCAGCATCGCGTGGTGACCGGTGACCTTGCGGATCACCTCGTCGGTCAGGATGCGCGGCTTCAGTTGATCCTCGAGGCGAGCGCCACAGGCCGCCATCATCAGCTCGCCCGCCCGGATCACCTGACCCTGGTCGGGCCCGTGCACCTCGAGCGTGCCGTAGTGCCGCTCGGTGATCAGCGCGCCCGGCGTCACATCGCAGTTCTTGAGCGCGACGTCGAGCAGGCGGTTCACCACGATGCCCGGCTGGACCTCCAGCCAAAACGCACTCTCCCCCGCCACGGGGAAGTAGCCGTCGGAGTTGGCCGCCGAGGTGGCCGCGAACTGGGGCTGCATTTGGTCCAGGTGGACCGCCGCCCGCAGCTCGATCGGTGTGGTGGAACTCGCCACGGATGGGTGTGCTACTCGCCGCCGGGCAGGTAGCCCTCGAGATCGTCGGCCGGACGCGGGATGACGTGGGTGCTGACGAGCTCGCCCACGCGACGCGCTCCGGCTTGGCCGGCTTCGACGGCCGCCTTCACGGCACCGACTTCCCCGCGAACCATGACGGTCACGAGGCCCGCGCCGGAGATCTCACGGTCGAGAAGCGTCACCTTGGCGGCCTTGCACATGGCGTCGGCCGCCTCGACGGCGCCGACGAGTCCCTTGGTCTCGATCATCCCGAGGGCGATCTCGTTGTCGTTCGGCATAGCTGCTTGGTTGGCATGCGCCCCGCGCTGGGGCGACTAGGAAGTGGATGGAAAGTGGAAGACGCCGGGACCTACGCGTCGCAGGCCCCGGTGGAAACGTTTTGATGGGCGCAGCCCTTGCACGGCCCCATCGGGCAGCCGCTGCCCGCCTGGGACAGGATCGACTGGATCTCTTCGGTCGAGAGGCCGGCGCCGGCAGGTCCGGAGGGCTTCGACGCGGGGGGCATCGGTGCGGGGGCAGTGCGCGGTGCTGGCCGGCTGGGCGCTGCGGCCGGACGCGTGAAGGTCGGCGCTTGGCGGATCTGGGCCGAGCCCGTCCGCTGGGGAGCGGACTTCTGGGGCTCGGGCGCGGGCCGAAAGGCCGCAGGGCTCGGAGCAGGCCCAGCGGGACTCGCGAATGGGGAGCCACCGGACGCCGGCCCCCCAAGGTGCTCGGTACTCGGCGCTTGCGAAGAGGTCTTCGATGCGCTGCCCCGGCGACTGCCCTCCAGGCCGGGATCGCCAGGCATCCCTGAACCGCGCGGCGCGGGATCTCCAGTGAAGGCGGAAGCGCGCGCGTGGTAGCTGCGCTCGATTTCCTTCCAGTCGCGCCGCGGGAACGCCACGCGCTTCAGGTTCACCAGGTGCTTGGCGGTGATGTTGTCCGAGGTGATGTTGCCCGCCTGGGGACCGCAGCCCAGGCTGAACGACGGGACAAGGTTGGTGCTGAAACCAACCGCCCCCATCGAGCTCGGTCCGTTCGCCACGATGCGGCTGGCCGGCTTCTGGAGAAAGAAAGCCTCGAGCACCGTGTCGTCCCCGGCATGCACCGCACAGGTGTGCCCAAGTCCGCCGAAGTGCAGCATCTGCATGGAGGTCTCGCAGCCCTGTTCCCAGCCGTCGACCACGTGCACCGAGAGCAGCGGGCAGAGAATCTCGATCGAGAGCGGGTGCTCCTTGCCGACGCCCGCCTGGTAGGCGAGCAAGACGGTCGTCGAGCGCGGCACGCTGAAGCCAGCTTTCTCAGCGATCCGCCAGGGGTCGATGCCCACCAGCTCGGCGTTCATGTGCCCGCCAGTGTTGGCGTAGGCGGCGAGCAGCGCGGTCTCGCGCTCGTCGCACAGATGCGCGCCGCGGGCGCGCATCGCCCCCATCAAGCGGTCAGCCACGGGACGGTCGACGACAATGGCCTGTTCCGAGCAGCAGAGCGTGCCGTTGTCAAAGCTCTGGCTGGTCACGATGTCCTCGGCCACCTGCTCGATGTTGGCGCTGCGGTCCACGTACGCGGGCACGTTGCCGGGACCCACGCCGTAGGCGGGCTTGCCCGAACTGTAGGCGGCCTTCACCAGGCCGCCGCCGCCGGTGGAGAGAATGATCGCCACGTCGCGGTGCTTCATCAGCGCGCCGGTGGATTCGATCGTCGGATTCGAGAGGCACACCACAAGGTCCGGCGGACCGCCTGCACGCGCGATCGCGCGGCGCAGGATTTCGACGGTTTCGCCGATGCAGCGCTTCGAGCGCGGGTGGGGACTGATGACGATGGAGTTGCGCCCTTTGACCGAGATCAACGACTTGAACATCGTCGTCGAGGTCGGGTTCGTGGTGGGCACGATGCCGGCGACTACGCCCACGGGCGTCGCTACCTCCATCACGCCGGCGCGTTCATCGCGGCTGACGATACCGACGGTCTTCTCGTCTTTGATGGAATCCCAAACGCCTTCGGAGCCCAGCAGGTTCTTGAGCACCTTGTAGTGCACGCGACCGATGCCGGTTTCATCGACGGCGAGACGCGCCAGGTCGAACGCCGCCTTCGCTCCGGCCTCGGCCATCGCGTGGACGAGCCGATCGACGTCAGCTTGGCTGTAGCTCGCGATTCGCTTGGCAGCGGCCTTGGCCGCCGCGACGGCGTCGCGTACCTCCTGCAGGGCGCGGAGGTCGGGATCCAAACCCTTCACGGGGCCGGCCTATTTCTTCTTGGGCGACACCGGCTTCATCGCCGGCAGGATGCGCTCGAGCTGCTGATGCGGCCGAGGGATCACGTGCACGCTGACCAGCTCGCCGACTCGGCGGGCCGCCGCTGCGCCTGCGTCGGTGGCCGCCTTGACCGCCCCGACCTCGCCGCGCACGAAGAAGGTGACGAATCCGCCGGTGACCTTCTCTTTGGTGAACAGCTCGACCTTGGCCGCTTTGACCATGGCGTCCGCCGCCTCGATGGAGCCTATGAGACCCTTGGTCTCGACCATGCCCAGCGCTTGTGCCTTCATCTGCGTTTGCCCGCTTCGATTGGGTGAGGAGCGATCCTCAGGGGGAGCGCGCCACCCACCGGGGCGGCGCTAGGCCGGGAGTGTAGCCGAGGGCCCGCCCCGCCGCCGTGCAACAATCGCAGAAGTCGCAAACCACCCAATTGGCATCCATATAAAACCACCTTGCACCCCCAGAAGGTCGCTCACCCGACAACAGAAGCCCACTTGAAGCCCAAATAAAGCCCCCTTACAACCCCCACTCCGGTCGATCCAGGAACACCCCTGCCGCAAATCCTTGCCCGCTGTCCGGGGATCGCACGGCCAGCTTGAGGGCCAGGTCGAAGAGCAGGGGGTTGTGCTCGTAGATCTCCTTCAGCCCCGGCAGATCGCCAGGCTGCAGCAGACCGGCCTTCGCCAGCGGCTGCAGTCGATACAGCACGTTCACGTTCGGCAGGGGCCAGTCGCTCCCGTTCACCAGACGGTGGTGCAGCTCGGGCCGCGCCAGGAGTGCGGGCAAGGCAACGGCGAATCGGTTGATCTGGGTGAGCGTCGAAATCTCGCCAAAGAGCAGGTCCTCGTAGAGCGGATCCTCCATCAGGCGCAGGAAGAGATCGAAGCTCGGCACCGCAGGCTGGCCGGCGGCCTCCAGGTCCAGGCTCAGGCCCAAGGACGCGCAATGGGCCGCGAGGATTCGCACCCCCTGCCCCATCGGTACGCGCAGGCGCAGGGGGTTGCCGAGCTCGCGGTCCTCGGCCGCTTCGACCGCCTGCTCGTCGCCCACGTGCACCAGCAGGGTCATGTCCAGGCGGCGCATCTCGGCGAAGAACGGCAGGCAGAGGTCGCTCGCGGGGTCCATGCCCTGCGCGGCCGGGATCCACTTGACCACCCGGGCGCCGAGCCCGTGGCAGCGCTGCAGTTCCGCCACCGCGTCCTTGCGGTAGGGATGCACCGATGCGGCCCAGCCAAAGCGCACGCCGTGACGCTCGCTCTCGGCGTGCGCCCAGTCGTTGGGCACGTGGAACTCGGAGTGCTCGAGGTCGCGGGTGCCGTCCTCGCTGTAGCGGTAGTCGAAGGCTAAGAAGAGGTGGCGGCTGGGCAGGGGGAGCTGGCGGGCGAGCTCCTCCATGCGCTCGCTCCACAGATGGTCCTGCTGTTCGATGTCGACGCCCGCGGCCGAGGCGTACAGCCGCATGCGCATCCAGTCCCGCGGATGCGCCAGGGACTCCATGCGCGGGTTGATCCAGCAGCCCGAGCCCTTGCCGCTCCCCCCGAGGTGCGCGTGCACGTCGAGCAGCCGCCCGCCCTGCAGGGGCGCGAGCAGCTCGCTGAGCCAGGTCCCCGTCAGCGGCGACAGCACCGCCTCCCCGGTCGCGGCAAGCCTCGGGGAGCGCCCCCCCAGCCAGCCGACGCCGAGGCGCAGCCCAATCGCGGCCGCCACCGGAACCACGAGGGCTGCGATCCCACACCCCCAGCGCCAGCGGCTGGCCCTGCTCATCGATCGTTCTTTCACGGCCTGAGCCTACTCCAGAGGGCCGCTGATTCCGCCAGCCCGGGCCGCTGCGCCCAGACCGCGAGAGGCGCCCGATCCCAAATTGGGGCTCCCGCTCCGGCCCGACAAGGCGCCCCTCGAAAACTCTCCCGAATTTCCGGTGAGCGCCGAGCGTGGCTGTCGTTCGGGGTGGTGAGCGCCGGCCAAAAGCGGATCGGCGCCCCACTCATCCCTAGCCCTTCTGCCCCCCATGCTC
>CAYWNK010000300.1:0-7274 GCA_964459495.1 uncultured Planctomycetaceae bacterium | reverse complement strand
TTCCAATGATATGGATGGACCTGTCAAGTGTTCCGCGACTCGGCTTATCTGAGTTCTAGCTGTTCGCGCGCTTGGCGCCTGATGCGTGCCCCTATCGCGGCCGATTGGCTCGATGGGGGCACACTGCATTCATGGGAGTGGTTCCAGGTAGGCAGAGGGGGCGGCCGCGAGTGTCGTGTCGACGATGGAGTCAGACTGATATTCGCGGGTCGGGGCCGCAGTGCAGGAGGTTCGATGCGGAGGCGTGCTCACTCTAGGTTCGGGCTTGGCTCGAGAGCTGCCCAATTGGAAGACTAGTGTGGCCTCCACCATGTGGACCCGCGGCCGCCTTTTCTCTGTGGTTTGATATCAGTGGAAGAGAGTGTCGGATGACTGGGTTTGGTGGCTACGAGGGTGAGGGCTTATACGCGTGACTCCACGAAATGTGCCTCTTGTCCGACGGCCCAGATGTATCCGGCCAACTCTCTAGCGACTGCGATGAGTGCCTTTTGCGCGGGTTTCCCAGACTTGTTCAGGCGGTGCAGTCGACGGTTCAGACGTTTCTGTGCTGCCCACGACATTTGCCGGATCTTGGGGGTGACCCCAGAAGATCTAGCGGCCAAGTCCTTGCCCACGTTGGGGGATCGCCAGTAAGCCCATGCGGCTTCCACGATCATCCTTCGTAGTCTCCCGTTCCCTGCTCGCGTGATCGCGCCTCGTGCCTGCCTTTCTCCGCTTGAGTGCTCACTTGGAGTCAAGCCCAGGAAGCTCATCAGCTTGCCTGCGCTCGGAAAGCGGCGTAGATCTCCCAGCTCTGCGACGATCGTCGCCGCCGTCAGGAGCTTGATCCCCTTATAGGCCTGCAGCGCACGGATCAAGTCGTAGGCCTTCATGGTCTTCACGACTTCCGCGACATCAGCCTCTAGTCGAGCGACTGTGGCTTCACGGGCGTTGAGCTCCTCGAGCAGGGTCTCGTAGCCAAGCTGGGTACCTCGTTCTTCGAAACGCTGCTTGTGGAGCCAATCTCGGTGCCCCTTCGTCCACCCGGTCTTGTCGGACTCACGCCTCTGCCGTAGCAGCAGACTCTTGATACGACGCTTCAAGTTGGTGGCCTCCTTCTTCGCTACTTCGCGGACGCGTAGAAGATCACGTAACCCCTCTTCCTCGGGAGTTGGGACGCGGATCGCGGTCAGGTGACCACTTCGAAGAAAGACCGCCAGCTTGCGCGCGTCGCGTTTGTCGGTCTTGACCCGATCCGACGCCATCTTCGGTGTCTTGGCCGGCGCGACCACATCACAGGCGAAACCGTCCTGAATCAGCGCTCGGTAAAGACCGTAGCCGGTCGGACCAGCTTCGTAGCAGATCTTGATTTCCTTGGGGACTCCCAGCTTGAGTAGCTTGGCCTTCAGGCGGGTGTAGTCGTTGGAGATCGAGCCCAGGTGCTGAGGCTCATGGTCGAGACCAGCACTGGTGTAGGCGAGAACGATGGACTTCTTGTGGACGTCGAGGCCGACGTAGGTGGAAAATTGGGGCATGGACTGGCTTCCTTTGCGGCTCTGCGCCGCCTGGTTGGTAGTGCAGCCGATGGTGTAATCCGCGGATCAAGGATGTCCAGTCCATCCATCCTGTCTAGGCCGGCAAGTGCACTAGCTCGTCTGTTTCAGGGAGGGGCTAGGAGCCAAGAAGGGCATCTTCCCCAATCGGGAAGGTGCCCTTTGATCGTTCTCCTTCGCATGACCCTGCCCGGTTCATGGTGGGGGGACCCCACAAGGCTGGCATTGGTCCTGGAATCACCGTCCTTGCGCGGCCTCGTCCACCGGCGCTCGGACGGACGTTTGGCCGGCCCGGTCTCCCTTTCAAGGGGTGAAGGTCAACGCAACGGCGTTGGTCAGGTCGGCGTTGCCGCCGCCAGAGGCGGGGTCGCGGTGCCAGGCCTGAAAATTCCAAGTGGAGCCGGCTGTGATTTGCCCGGCGGCCTTGGGCGGCATGCTGAAGTCGACCACCATCGACATGACGCCATCGACCGCAAGCAGCGGTGAAAACCGGAAGAGGCCCTGGGGACCAGCGGCAACGCAGAGGGTGCCGTTTGCCAGGGGGATTTGCTGCGTGCCGTCACCATAGAGGAAGATCCCCGGCTGATCCGGCAGGGTGAATGCGAAGAGGCGCAGGCTGTTGGCCGCAACGGATGTGCTGCCAAAGGCGAACAGCAGACCGGGCAAGCCCGTGGAGTTGTTCGATACGGGGCAGAATGCTGTGCCGGGCCCATCGAAGCGACTCGTGATCTCCATGTCGTACGCCACGCAGCCCCCAGGCTGGAATCCAAAGTTGACCGAGGAGGGTTCGATACCAAGCCAGACCTCACGGGTCATGCTCGAGAAATTCGACCAGGTCAGCGTCGCGTCAGAGCTGGAGAGAAAGGCGTTGGCCAGAGTCCGATGGAGGTTCGCATCCTCGAATAGGGTTGCTAGCAGCGGCTCCGAACCGGCGCCGAGGCTGAGCTTGACCCTCAGGGTTTCACCGGGGGCGACGCTGATGCGGGACCAGTCTTCGTCCCAACGGCTTGCATGCAGGTCGGTGTAGAGGCCGGGGGCTAGCGGGAGAGCCGTTTCCGGGCTGTCCCCATCTTCGATGGCATCCTCGAGTGGGCCGCTGGCGTCGGCGCAGCTGAAGCTGGACTCCCGGTTGATGTTGAGCTGGTACTGCGCACAGTCTCCGGTGCTTCCGGGATTCACCAGGACCTCGAGCCAATAGGTGACGGGGCCGCCGCTGCCGTTGAAAGCGAAGACACGTTCGTCGCTAGAGACCGTGTCTGCCTCTTCCTCGAGCTGCAGGGAGCCGCAAGCCCCCGACCAGAGTCGCAGGTTGATGTCCCCGGCAGCGTGGTCAAAGCGTGTGTGCGCGGACAGAAAGCGTCCAGGGGAGACGTCGGTCCTGTACCAGTCGGAGTTGCCCGTCGACACCTGCAGGTCCTTGTAGATTCCCTCCGCAAGTGTCACTGCCTGGCCGCAGGTATCATTGGGCTCAAAGGCATCGGTCGGGAGAAGGCAGTCATCCTCTGGGGCGCCGAGTCGGTCGAGCAGGTACACGCCCTCAAACCCTCCAAAGAAGGTGCGCTTGATCTGCCAGCGACCGTTTGGGCTTGCGTACGAGGTCGAGGAGCTCCCCGGCAGGTAGGCCCGCAGGCCGTCCACGTGGTCTTTGTGCAGAAAGATGTGCCCTGCAAGGTCGAACTGACCCCAGAGGTAGCCGCCGGCATTGCCGCTAAAGAGCAGGCCTCCGCCATCCAGGGGGCGGATCGGCGGGCGGAAGTCCAGGTAGGTCGCTGGGGCTAGGGTGGGACAGGCATCGCCGGTCATCAGCGCGATGTCGCCATCGCGCAGGAGCACATGGCCAACCGAAACACCGAGGTTGTTGTCGAGTCGCGCCTGGGCAGCCCAGGAGCCGGATCCGAAGCCAGCGGAGGTCCCGAAACCGCTGTACCTCGTACCGGCCACGGGCCCGGGCTCTCCCGGCAGGATCAATGGCGCGTCGTCCAAAAAGAGGGCCGGTGCTGTCGAGCTGGAGAATGGGCTGTCGACCTGGGGCTGCCAGAGGATTCTTCCATCCTCTGCGAAGTCGAAGTTGTGCAGGTCCGTCGCCACGTTGCCTTCCCAGGTGCGGCCGCTTTGACCGATGACGTTGCCAGAGGTTGCCACGACATCCAGACTCTGGATTCCGCCAGCATCCACGAGGGCGCTTGCCAAGAACAGGTAGCTACTCATGCCCGGACTATTGGCCCGGCCGATGAGGGCAAGCTGGCCCCCGTCCGCGACCCGCGCGGCGGTCAGGGACATGAGTGTCGTGCCCGTGGGGAACCCGGGCCAACTCAACGCATCCCCCTCGCGAAGCAAGAGCGTGCCCTCCCACAACAGGTCCCGTGTACCGCCGGCTAGGAGGATCGTGAGGATCAGCTCGCCGCCGGCCGAAAGGTCAAGAGCGCAGACCCCGTTCGAGTTGGCGGGAATGGTGTAGCCGCTGGCGAAGGTGGTGCCGGGCTCAGCAACAATCACCCCATCGCGCATGCAGGCGATCGGGCCGCACACCGGGCAGCCGGTGTCGTAGCCGAGCAAAGCCGCCCAGGAGCCTGAATCGTCAACCCGTGTGCCGGCAAGGAGGTCGACCCGGCCAAGCCCGGGCAGCTCTTCTCCAACCTGGAGGAGCAGGTCCGCATCCTGGGCTGCCGAGAGGCAAACGGTCGAGAGCAGGGCGAGCGCTATCGTTAGAAATCGCATGGCGAGCAGTGGTTCGATTGAAGTGAGCAGTTCGAACGTAGCATCTTGTGCTGAAACGTGGATCGCCACGGCTGCGCGGACGCTCGACCTTGCTATGCCGGCGAGTCCAAATCTGAGTTCTCGGCAGCAAGTCGTAGAGGGGGGCGCGGGCGGGCCCCATGCCCCGTATCTCTCAAGTGCGGTGGATCGCTCTGATCGGGGATGGACTGGGGGGAGGTGTGGATACGAACCACTTCGGTCGCGGTATCGGACTGTCCGCTCTGCCGGCCTTGTTCGGGCATGGCCGTGCTGGGCAGGATCGGATGAGCAAACTTGGCCGTTAGCTGAAGTGCAGCCTTTGTCCGGTGTGGAGAACGGAGTCGAGGGGGAGGGAGCTTGAGGGCCTACGCCCGCAGGGAGCTTCCATCTTCTTGCCGCGGGCGAGCTCGTCGACGAGCTCGCCTATGGAGTGGGCCTTTTGCGTCAATGGGCTCTCGATCTCCTTGACGCCGTAGCCGCAGAGGGCGCTGGAAATTGGGGGATGCGTTGGGATGGAGGTCAGCGCCGGGGAAGGTGCAGTTCGCGATGCGCTCGTCCCGTTTCGATTGGGAAACCATCTGGGTTTCGGGGCGGATGTGAGGGAGCGGAGCCGCTTGCTCCGCATGCCGATTCGAGGCTTCCACCGCGAACCAGGGACCGACCACCCGTCCCACTCCGTCCAGTTGCCCATTCGCACCCGCTTGAGATCCCGAGAAACCACATCCACTCCGAAGAAATCCTGACTTTCCCAATCCCGTGAGGGGGGGGACCGGACCTACAATCCGGACACAGAACATCGATCCCGCGCCTGCCGCCCGGTTTTTGCGATCAGCCACTTCCCCGCACGGAGCGCTGATCGGCCGCGGGGCGACGCACTTGGGTTGGTTCTCAGCGCCAGGTAGCTTGCGTCGATTCCCCCGGGCCCCCATGGGACCAGCAGGGCCGGGGAACGCGAGGTCCGCCGCGACCCCCCGGATTGTGAGTGTTCTGGTGATGCAGAGGTGCATCGCTGGGTGCCCGCGGTTCGTTGTGCCGTTTGAGCCCGCGGTAGCCATCTGGACCCTCCACGTTGTCCTCGTCCCAAGAATTTCGCCGAGCGATCGAAGAGATCAAGGCGCGCACGTCCCTGGAAGACGTGGTGGGAGAGTGTGTGGATGGAGATTTGGTTCAGCGCTCCGGGCGGCTTTGGGCCTGCTGTCCCTTCCACGATGAGTCCACCCCGAGCTTTGCGATCGGGCCCGATCCCGGCCTTTGGTACTGCTTCGGAGCGTGCCGGATGGGCGGAGACCTGATCGAATTCGTGAAGCGGCGCAACAATTTGTCGTTCCTGGACGCGATCGAACTCCTGGCTGCCCGCTGCGGGGTCACCCTGCCCGAGCGCCAAAAGGGAGAGCGACATAAGGGGGCGGACGAGGGACTGGCGGTTCTGGCCCGCGCCGCGTCGTTTTATTGCTCGGAGCTGGAAGGGCCTCGGGGGGGCCAGGCGCGCGCCTACCTGGAGGGGCGCGAACTCTCGGCTCAGACGATCACCGACTTCGCCATCGGCGTGGCTCCTAGCAGCGGCCAGGGCCTGGTCGATCTCGCCCGCCGCTCGGGGGGCGGGCCCGAGCCGTGGGAACGGACCGGCCTGGTGCGCGTCGCTGACGGCGGGAGGCGCTACGACTTTTTCCGCGGGCGCCTGATGATCCCCATCCGCGACCACCGCGGGCGCACGGTGGGCTTTGGTGGACGGCGCTTGGAAGACGGCGAGCGCGCGGGTCCCAAGTACGTGAACACGCCCGAGACCGACTGGTTCAAAAAGGGCTCGGTGATCTACGGCTATGACCGGGCCGTCGACTCGATCCGGCGCTCTGGCCACGCGATCCTGATGGAGGGCTACACCGACGTCCTTGCGGCCCATCAGGCAGGGATCACCCAGGCCTGCGCCGTGCTGGGTACGGCGACGACTTCGATGCACGCCGACCTCCTGCGGCGCGCAGGCGTTCGCCGGGTCAGCCTGATTTTTGACGGGGACGAAGCCGGTCGGCGGGCGGCTTGGCGGGCCATGGAGGGCCTGCTGCCGCTGGACGTGGAGCTGGACGTCGTGCGCCCGCCCGCGGGCCAGGACCCGGCCGACCTCCTGGCCGGCGGAGACGCCCAGCCCTTCCTCGCCCACCTGGAGCAGGCACAGCCCTGGTTCGACTTCGTGGTGGGGACCTTGACCGGCCTGGACAGCCGCGAGCTGTCGCGGGCGGTCGACGACGTGTTGGAGCTGCTGTCCGCTGTGCCGAAACCCGTGCACCGGGACGCCCTGCTGGCGGACCTGGCCGGGCGCCTCAGCCTGCCCGCGGAGACCCTGCGGGAGCAGTGGCGCGCCCTGCCCGAGCGGCGCCGAGCAAGGGCCGAGCGTCAGGTGCGACCAGCCGAGGAGACCCAGCCGAGGCACGCCAGCGCCTCCTCCGTAGGGGAGGTGGAGAGCCGCGCCCCTCAGCCGCCGCCGAAGCCCCTCGCCCCGGCCATCAAGAACGCCTACATGGAGGCCATCGGGGCGGCGCTGGTGGACACCAGCCTGATCCCACGGGTGCAGCCGCTCCAGTCCGTCTGTCCCCATCCGGGACTGGGCGAGATCCTAGGGGCCCTCTGCCGCCTTTGGGACGACGAGGACGCGGACTTGACCGTGGACGCGGTCCTAACCGAGCTGGGGGACCATCCTGTGCGGGGGAACGTGGCCTGGCTCGTGCAGCATGTTCACAACGCGGAAAGCCCCCTGAGTCTTTTGGAAGGCGCCCTAGAAGTCCTCCGCAGGGACGCCTACCAAAAGAGACTGCAGGCAGCGAAGGATCTCGTGGCTGAACTCGAGCGCGAGCAAGCCACCAGCGGGGTAGCTTTGCTTGACCAAGACCCCCGCTCCGCACTGCCAAGCCCCATCCAGGGACCCCAAGGCCACGAAACCGTCCAGAACTCGGGCGAATCCGCCCCGTTTCAAGACGGTGGTTCGGATTCCTACCGTTCCGAGGAGGATCCTCC
>CAYWNK010000299.1:0-7296 GCA_964459495.1 uncultured Planctomycetaceae bacterium | reverse complement strand
GTTGTCGTTGGTCATGGATCCACTGCGGAGGGGCCCGGGAAGCGGGGGCGGATGGTAGCCTGCCCACGTGATGAATCGTCCTCTTCGCCTGGGGTCCCTGCGCGGGATCATCGCCTGGCTTCCCTGCATTGGAGCCATTCTCACCCTTGCGCCCCCGGCGCCCGGCCAGCGCGCGGTGTCCGCGAAAGCCGTGGATGAGGCCATCGCTCGGGGCCTGCAGTACATCGCAGACCGCGAGGAAAAGGGGAGTTGGGGGGGCGGCGGCGCGTCGGTCGGCAAGGATTGCCTGGCGCTCTACACCATGCTGAAGGCGGGCACCCCGGCCGAAGACGAGCGGGTGCTGCGGGTCGTCGACAAGCTGATCGACGCTCGAATCAAGGGCACCTACGAAGCCGCCGCCATGATCATGGCCCTGCAGGAGGCGGACGGGCTAGCCCATCGTTTGCGCATCGAGGAGCTGGCGGCGCTGCTGGTGTCCTGGCAGAAGGACGGGGTCTGGGGCTATCCCCAGGGCTCTGACCTCTCGAACACCCAGTACGCGGTGCTGGGCCTGTGGGCCGCGACGAAGGCCCGCGTGGAGATCCCTCCCGAGGTCTGGTTCGAGCTGGCCGCCGGGGTGATGGCCTGGGCCAACGAGGACGGCGGCTTTCGCTACAAGGGGAGCTCCGGCGCGAGCACTGGCTCGATGACCGCCGCGGCCTTGACGGTTCTGGGCCTGGTGGACTCGCTGGCGCCGCAGCGCCGGCCCTGGAACGGAGCCGAGAAGCGCGCCTTCGTGAGCGCCCAGGAGCAGGCGATGACCTGGCTGGGCGAGGAATTCCGCGTGGACAAGAACCCGGGCGCGGACGAGTGGCACATGTACTACCTGTATTCGCTCGAACGGCTCGGGGCGATTCGCGGAGTGTCGCGCTTTGGGGACCACCCTTGGTACGACGAGGGGGCCGAGTACTTGCTCCGGCGCCAGAGCGAGGACGGCTCTTGGGATCTGGGGCTCGCGCCGACCTGCTTTGCGGTGCTCTTCTTGACCCGGGCGACCCGTTCGTTCACGGGGGAAGGCGCCAAGGAAGCGGTGCGCAAGGGCATCGAGGACCCGGACTCCCCAGTGCGACTGATCGCCAAAGGGGACACGCCGCTTTCAATGTGGGTGACGGGCTGGAACGAGGACAAGCTAGGCGCCTACGTGTGGCCGGGTGAGAAAGGGGAGGGGCCGCGGGTCGTGAAGGTGGAGTACATGCACGGCGAAGAGGTGCTCGCCAGCGTTTCGACCAGCTCGGCGGAGCCCGTGGGTGAGGAACGCTTTGCGGTGCAACACCGCTTTGAGCTGCCGGGGAGCTATGAGCTCCACCTGCGGGCGCACCTCATGCCGTTCGAAGAGGCCAGCGACGGAAGGGTGAGCCCCGGGGAGGTTGAGACCGTCGATAGCCCGAAGTTCAAAGTGTCGGTGTTCGGTGCTTGGCCCAAGTGGTTCAAGGAGCAGAACGGCGACCCGATGCGCAACCGCATGCCGGGCGAGCGCTGGACGGAGGTCACGGCGTCTTCGGTTCAGCTAGGGGGCGGCGATCTGCCGAACCAGAGCTTTGAGGGCTCGCGGGCGATCGACCGCCGGGCGGGCAGCGCCTGGATCGCGGATGTCTCCGATGCATCGCCGACGCTGGTGATCGAGTTCGACAGTCCGGTGGAGATGGATCGCATCCTCCTGAGTCACGCATTCCTGACCCGGGTGCCGGAAGGCGTCTTGGGCCGGGCGGAGGTGGCGCACGTGCGCCTCAACGACGACCGGCGGGCGAAAAAACTGAAGCTCGCGAAGGAGAGCCGCCGCAAGACCGTCTTTGACCTGGGTCGCGTGAAGGAGGTGAGCCGTATCGAGATCGTGCTCGAGCGCGGCAAGGGCAGCGCAGATCTGCCCATCGGCCTCTCGGAGGTCGAGATTCAGCGTCGTCGCTGACAGCGCTGGGCTAGTTCCCGCCTCCTTGACGCTTTTCGCCCAACGGAAGGAGTGCGCCTGACCAAGTGAGCAAGGAGCATCATGGCTCCCCCTTCTCACAACCAAGGACTGGCAATGGACCGATGCACTTTCATCACGGCCACAGCGTTCTCCTGGGCGCTGACCGCCGCTTTCGCTTCCGCCGTTCAGCTGCCACTCTCCGAGGTCGATCCGCTCCAGGTGCAGCGGGTGATTCCGGGCAACTACGATCGCGCGCTGCGCAACCCGCTCAAGGGCTTTACGGCGGGTAGCGACGGCTCGCACGAATGGGCGACGCTGTCGCACAAGTACCTGCGTTGGAATGAGCTCGAGAACGACGTCTCGGATGGCTTGGATCGGATCCTAGCGGTGTCCGACCAGAGCTTCGGCGGCGCCCGGAGCCACAACATCAAGGTCATCCCTCGGGTGTACCTGCACTGGGCGGCGGATCACGAGAAGTACTGGCCCGACGATATGGTGACGGACGACTACACAAGCGCCCAGTTCCAGGATCGCGTGACGCGACTGATCGAACGACTGGGCGTGGCGTGGAACGACGACCCGCGGGTGGCCTTCGTCGAGCTGGGCATTTTTGGCAAGTGGGGCGAGCACCATTCGCCGGACCCAAGCCTGCCGATGCAGGACCTGGTCGGCGCTGCGTTCCAGGCGGCATTCCCCGACAAGCACGTTTCGGTGCGCCACATGTGGAGCGACTTCCAGGGCCAGGACTTCGGCGAGTACTGGGACTCCTTTGGGCACTACCAGCAGACCTGGGGTCACGGGAGCGGGATCGCGGAGGTGAACGCGACCGATCAGCGCTACCTCAAGACCTACATCGGCGGCGAGGTGGCCTACAACTGGGGATCAAGCGAGCTTCAGCCCGGCAGCTCCCCGACGGACAGCGTCTCGGACCCGATTCACCGGGACTTCATCGAGAGTTCGGTTCGCTGGCTCCACTGCACGCAGTTGCGTTGGATTGCGAACTACGACCAGGGGGATGCGGTTGCGCAGGCGGGGGCGGAGACGCTCCAGCGAGCGATGGGCTACCGCTTCACCATCGATTCTGTCGCGTTCACACCGTCCTTGCAGGACGGCAAGCTGAGTTTCTCCGCCAGCGTGACGAACGAGGGATCGGCGCCCTTCTACTACGATTGGCCCGTCCAGCTTGCGCTGCATGACCCGATCACCCGGGATGTCGTGTGGTCGAAGACCCTGCCGGGCATCGATATCCGGTCCTGGCACCCCGGCAGCCAATGGACGGAGCCGGAGTGGGAGTCGATCAGCGGCTGGCCGGGCCAGGCAGTGATCCCCGGCTGGTCGGCCGTGCCGCAGGGCTGGGGCGTGCAGCCCAAGGCCAATCGCATCCAGGCGACGGTCCCGGTGGGGATTCCCGCCGGCGAGTACGTGCTGACCCTGTCGATTCTGGACCCGGCCAACATGCAGCCCAACCTGCGTTTCGCGACGTCGAACTACTGGGACGGCGGCTGGCATCCCCTTGGTCTGGTGGCGGTCGGCCAGCCGGGTGGAGGGGCGCTTCCCCCGGGAATGGTGTTCGACGACCCGGGAGCGGACGACTCGCTGAGTTACTGAGAGGAGGACGGGTGCAGCCCTGAAAACGGTGAATTTATTCCCGCCTGCGTACCGCTTTCAGACGGCACCATGGGTCCATGACCCGACTGATCGCTCCCTGGTTGCTCCTCACCCTGGCCGCCGGCGCCTCCGCCCAGAAGCTGCCCAACATCGTCATCATCTACGCGGACGACCTGGGCTACGGGGATCTTTCCGCCTACAACCCGGACTGCGCCTACCAGACCCCGCGCCTCGACCGGATGGCCGCCGAGGGCGTGCGCTTCACCGACGCCCACAGTCCCTCGACGATCTGCTCGCCGTCGCGCTACGGTCTGTACTCAGGGGCCCAGGTTTGCCGCACGGGGCGCGGCACCCGCGCCTTTGAGGGGCCGGGGGGGCCGAGCTACCTGGCACCCGGGGAGCTGACGATCGCCGAGATGGCGCGGCAGCAGGGCTACCGCACAGGTGTCTTCGGCAAGTGGCACGTGGGGCTGACCTGGTACGACGGGGCGGGCGAGCAGCTGGGGGGCGGGTTCAAGAACGCCCTGCTCATCGACTACGAGAAGAGCACGCCGCTGGAGGACGGGCCGAACAAGCGCGGCTTCGACGTTTCATTCGTGACGCCGAACTGCCCGACCACCGACCCGCTCTACTGCTACATCGAGAACGGCATGGTCGCGGTTCCGGCCAGCGTGCGCCACAAGCGGGCGAACCTGCCCAACCTGGGTGGCAAATGGCTCTGGGACAACGACGAGGGGTGGATGTCTCCGGGTTTCGACTTCGAGAACGCGGACCTGCTCTTCTTCGAGAGGACGATGAAGTTCATCGAGGGCCACCGCAAGGAATCGCCCGAGCAGCCCTTCTTCGCGGTCCTCTCGACTCAGATCTCCCATGCGCCGGTGCTGCCCGCGGAGGAGTTCCGCGACAAATCAGGAGCCGGCCCGCGCGGGGACTTCCTGCAGGAGCTGGACGCGATCACCGGCCGGTTGCTGGACGGCTTAGCCGAGCTCGGGATCGACGACAACACGCTGGTGATCTTCAACTCCGACAACGGGCCCGAGACGGTGCACACCGTGTGGATGCGCCAGGACCACGAGCACGATGCGGCCGGCGGGTTCCGCGGCATGAAGCGTGACGGATGGGAAGGGGGGCACCGGGTTCCGTTGATCGCCCGCTGGCCCGGGCGCATTCCCGCGGGGCAGGTGTCGGAGCAGCTCGCCAACACCACCGACATCTTCGCCACCGTCGCCTCGATCATCGGCTATGCCCTGCCCGATGAAGCCGCGGTCGACAGCTTCGACTTGCTGCCGGCGATGATCGGTTCGGACGCCGAGGGCGAGTCGATCCGCCCGCACATGCTGACCCAGAGTTTCCGCGGGGAGTTCCAGCTGCGCGTTGGCCAGTGGAAGTACCTCGACCACATGGGCTCGGGGGGCAACGGCTACGACCGCGGCGCGATCCAGGCCTATGCGCTTCCCGAGAAGGCTCCGGAGGCGACCGGACAGCTCTACGACCTGTCGAAGGACCCCGGCGAGACCACCAACCTCTTCTTCGAGAACGAGGCCAAGCGCCAGGAGATGCAGGCCTTGCTGGCGCGCCTCACGGTCAAGGGTGGCCGCAGCGCCCCCCTCAATCGTGAGCCGATCGGTATCGATGCGATACCGCTGATTGAGTAGGACTCCAGCACGCGATTCCGGCGATGCCCGCTGCCCGCAAGAGTGTGCTCCTTAGCTGCTTGGCCTGCGCTTTGCTGGTCACAGGGCTCCAGTTTTGGAGGACTGGCGACTCCGCTGGCTTCGAGCCCTTGAGTGGAGCGGAGCGATTCGCCGAGGAGCGATTCCGTCGGGGAGCAGCACTGTCTTCCTCCAGGCCGGATCGGGACACTGCTGGGCTCTCGATCTCGGCGGGTGGCCAGAGGGGGCATGCTCAACAGGTCAAGCAGGCTCCGCTTCGGATGGCCCGCCTCGAGGCGGCTCTGGCGGAGGGGCTCGTCTGGCTAGAACAGCATCAGTCCCCAGCGGGTTACTGGGACGCTGGTGGGTTCATGCAGCCTAGGGAACAGGAGCACGCTTCGTGTGAGTGCGGCGGCGTGGGGGATTCCCGGCGGAACCTGCGACTCACGGGACTCTGCGTGCTGGCTTATTTGAGCGCGGGTAGCGATGTCCGCAAGGGGGGCTTCAGGAAGGTCGTAACGCAGGCCGTCAAGTGGCTGCGCACGCAGCAGGACTACGCTAGCGGACGCTTCCGTGGCTGCACGGTTCACGGCCACAGCATCGCAACCCTCGCCCTGCTGGAATGCTATCGTCGAACAGGCTCACCAACGATCAAGGCTACCTGCGAGAAGGGCCTGGGTTACCTCAACCAGGCCCCTTCGGGCTTCCATGGCTGGCAGACCTACCCGACGGTCCTGCGCGACTACCCAGGGACAGCGTCGCCGTGGATAGCGCTGCTCGTGCCGATCGCCAATCACGTTGGGCTGAGTCCATCGGAGTGGCTGAGGACCGGATCGGAGCGCTGGGTGCATTCCGTGCTGGAGCCTGGGGCTCTGAGCCATGGCCACTTTGCGACGGCTGGAGCGCTCTTGACGCAGCTCACCATCCTGTTCGAGCAGAGCGAACAAGTACCAGAGGAGAACGCTGCAACCTTCGCTCTCCTCCAGCACCTTCCCGCCTGGGACCCTGCGGATTCGAAACTCGATCTCGAAAGCTGGTATCTGGCAACATGTGTTTTCTATCAGCTGGGCAGACCCCATTGGCCGGTCTGGCGAAGAGCCATGGCTCAAACGGTCCTGGATGGACAGCGTAGCGATGGACACTTGGCCGGTTCGTGGGATCCCGTTGGCGTAGACCGCTTTCGCGGGGGACGGGTTCACTCCACCGCGATGATGGTGCTTTGCCTGGCGGCTACCCTTGGTCTCGATGGAGTCCTGGGCGCCTGGTAGATGGCTCGTTAGCCCCAGGAGTTGGAGGGGGACTCGTCGCGGCCCATTGGCGTAGTCCTGTCCAGAATCGAAGGGACCTGCATTCATGTTGGCTCGACTCGCCAAACACCGAGCTGAGCAGGCCAGGCTATGATGGTGGGCATGGTGATTCTCTCCTTGGCGTATGCGCCGACCTTCCACGTTCGATGGGTCTGCGCCGCCATGGCGACCGCCGCAATTGGGCTTGGGGCTCCGCAGGACGCAGCTGCCTCCCAGCACTCTGCAGGGAGACAGCTCGTGGATGAGCTGCGCTGCGCGGCCTGTCACGGGGACCTGGGGACCGGGCGCACACACTTGCTGCCGGCGCCTGAACTCGGCGAGGTCGGAAGTCGACTGCGGCCGGAATTCCTTGTGCGCTATCTCGCCGATCCGCAGGCGGCCCATCCGGGATCGAACATGCCCCAGCTCTCGCTCGGAGCGGAGGGGAGCGAGCGGGACGAGGTCGTTCTAGATCTGTGGGCTTTCCTCGTCGATCAGGGCGGGGCTGTGGACGAGGAACCGAGGCTCTCCCCAGGGGTGGCAGAGTCCGGGCAGCTAGCCGGTGAGGGGCTGTTCCACCAGGTGGGCTGCATCGCCTGCCACGCTCCCCGGCGGAGCCCTTCTGAGGCCGAGGACCTGCCCGCTGCGCTGACGGATGCGGTTGATCTTGGCCACGTTCCGGCGAAGTACACGCGCGAGTCCCTGGCGGATTTTCTGTTCCACCCCGAGGCGGCCCGGCCGGCGGGGCGCATGCCGGACATGGGCCTGAGCCGCGGGGAGGCGGGCGCCCTTGCGGACTACTTGC
>CAYWNK010000298.1:0-7303 GCA_964459495.1 uncultured Planctomycetaceae bacterium | reverse complement strand
TCGCTGCTCGGGACCTTCCCCTCGATCTACCAGCTGATGCCGCGGCCGCGGCATCGGCTGGTGGTCGATGCGCAGAACGAGGCCCTGGACCTCTATGACCCAGGCCTTTGGGAGGAGCTGGGTTGGGGGCTTGTGAACCCCGACATCGACAAGGCCCTGGCATGGCTCTTGCCCGATCGATCGGAGGCCGAGCGGATGCAGGTGGCGCGTGAGCACCTGGCGAAGTGCTTGATGAGGGCCGAGCAGCTGCACCGTGCGCTGGACTTGGCGGTGGCGCCCCCTGCGGGAACCTACCTTGCGCTCTTTGCAGGCGACGGAAAGCCGACGCTTGGGGGCTGGACCGTGGAAGAGGACGGGAGCTGGGAAGAGGCGGAGGAGCAGGCTGGGGATGGCACGGTGACGCGCTCAAACGCCCTGCTGGACGAGCGTCAGGGCGGAGTCTGGGAGATCGGCCTGCGCTCACCGATCCACTGGGATCGGGTGCAGTTCCTCAGCGCGGATCACCTGGGTCTGACCTCTGCCCCCGAGTTCATCGACAACATGCTCTACCAGCTGCTCGAGCGTCCCTAGGGCCGTCGAGGATGCCGTTGGGGCCAAACTGCCGCCAGATCGAAGACCGCTAGCTGGGCGTGACGCCCTTGCGCAGCAGGAGATTGCCGTAGGGCGTGGTGTCGCCGGTTTGGACGACGGCAAAGGCCCCCCGGGCGCGTTCATAGAAGGCGCCCCGTTCCAGGTGCGCGAAGTCGGGGGCTCCGGGGGCGAGCTCGTCCAGGGCTTGGCGGTAAGCCAGCTCGATGGCGGGGTCCGTTGCATCCCCGGCCACAGGGGCCATGAGGGCGGCCGGCGGGCCGTCGTAGCTATCGAGCTCAAAGAGGGGCAGTAGGGCGCGCAGCAGGGTCTCGACCGTGCAGCCGTCCGCGCGCAGCGCGAGGCGGGCGTGGGAGTGGGCCGGGAGGTGTGCGTCGGCGAGGACGATCTCGTCCCCGTGACCCATGCGGCACAGGGTGGCGAGTAGGCGCGGGGACAGGAGGGGGGAGATTCCTTTGAGCATGGCCCCATGTTGAGGTGGGTCGGGCCCCTCCCGCAGGGCCTCGGCGGACCCCGCCCCGTTTGTGGGTCTCTCGGCCCTTGGGATTGGGATTGGGACCTGGGGATTCCTAGACTCGGGATCAACAGGGGCGCTCTCCCGTCCTTCTTCCTGTCCAGCGGGGAATCCGCGCAACAACTAGTGATGACGATGCAGAAGTCGATCCAAGCTCGCCTAGTGGCGGGGCTCTTCCTGTCCGGGCTGGCCTCCTCGTGTGTTTCCCAGGACGAGTACCGACACGCAGTGGATCTGGCCCAGATCTACCAGGACGCCAACCACGAACTGGAAGCCAAGAATGCCGCCCTGCGCGGGGAGCTCGACAGCCTGAGCAGCGAGGCGCGAGTGCGCGAGGCGGACTGGCTGAAGAGCGGTGGTGCCAACGGCAGCGCCAGCTACGAGCAGCGCATCTCCGAGCTTCAAAGCCAGCTCGAGGGCTTGGGGCGCGCTCCCCAGGACATCGAGCGCTTCGATGTCGACGGCGGCTACGTCTACATGATTCAGGACAAGGTCCTGTTCAGCTCCGGCAGCGCGGAGATGGAAGAGGAGGGGCGCTCGGCCATCATTGAGCTCGCCCGCAAGATCGCCGCCGAGCCCCATGGCCGCATCTACGTGCGTGGTCACACCGACTCGGACCCGGTCAAGAAGCCTGAGACCAAGAAGCGGTTCCCCCACGGAAACCTGCACCTGGCCTCCGATCGCGCGGTTTCGGTCGCGGCGGTGCTGACCGGCAAGGGCCTCATGCCCAGCCGCGACGTGGTTGCGATGGCCTTTGGGGAGTGGGACCCGGTGGCCGACAACGGCACCGCCGAAGGCAAGCGTCTCAACCGCCGCGTCGAGATCTTCGTCGCCGATCCCTCGGCGACCCGCTAGCGTTGCGCTGCGGAGCGAGGCCTTCGGGTCTCCGCAGCATTCCGCCCACGAGATCCCTCGCTGGGACGGCGTGATCCTCGAGCCCACGGGCTCGAAGCTTGCGCCGTTTCGTCGTTTGTGCCGTCGCCGCTGCTTCTGCGGGGGCTGTTTCCTACGATGGGGCGATGCAAAGAGGTCCTATCCTGCAGACCGGGAAAATCCGGTGCATGGCCTTGGCGTGTCGAGCGGGCTTGCTCGGTCTCGCCGCGCTCGCCGGCTGCGGAGAAAACCGATCCGCCGCGGGGGAGCTGCTGCCAATCGAGCGCCTCGCGTTTGTGCCTGAGGGCCGGCGAGCGCTGCTGGGCGGTTCGTACTGGCTTGGCGCCGACGAGGCGCTGCTCGTCGGCCGCTATGAGGTGACGCGCGCGGAGTGGCGTGCCTGGGCTGAGGAGGCCGGAGCACCGCTTCCGCCGTCGCCCGATTTTGGCGACTGGGCTCCGGAGGATGACAGGTTGCCCGCTGCGGGGATGGACTACACCGAGGCCGTCGCGTTCGCCGCGGCCCAGGGCATGCGGCTGCCGGCCGTGGAGGAGTGGGCCTGGTGCGTCTCGGGTCCGCGGGGTCTTTCCTACCCCTACGGCAACGTGGCTGCGGGCTCGGGCAGCAACACGCTTGAGGTCGGGCTTGGCGAGCCGATGCCCCCGGGGACCTTCCCGGTGGGGCGGGCGGCCGGGGGCATCAGCGACCTGTTCGGCAACATGGAGGAGTGGGGGAGCTGGACCGGGCAGACGGCCTGGGTGCCTAGCCGCTCCGAGCACCACGGCAGCGACGGGCTGGCGGCGTGGGCGCTGGGTGGCTCCTGGCGCGATCCATCCCGCCGGCTGTTCAAGCTGGGCAAGAACCCCAACCTCATCGGCCGTGAACTCGAGCCTGGGTATCGCTCCCAAAGCGTTGGTCTGCGGATGGTGACGGAGGCGCGGGGCTATTTGGAGCGGGAGGCCGCAGGGCTCTCCAAGCGCGAGTGGCGCGAGCGCATGGTCGCGGTGGGGGCCAGTTGGGGCTCGCCGGCGGTTGGGCTGCTCGATGAGCTGAGCTCCGCTGCGGGCTCCCCAGAAGCGCTTCAGTGGCTCCTTGAGGGGGCCCGTCAATGAGCGCAGAAGCCGGCGACAATCGACCCCCTTGGCCCGTGTTCAAGGCGGCCCTCGAGGCGGAGGATTTTCGGCCCTCCCGGCGCTACGGGCAGAACTTCCTGCTGGATGAAAACACCGCACGGGCGATCGTGGCGGACGCGCGGCTGGATCCCGGCGACAGCGTGCTCGAGGTGGGCACGGGCTGCGGGTTCTTGACGGTGCATCTGGCCCGGGCGGTGGCGAAGCTTTGGACGGTGGAGGTCGACCCGCGCCTGGCTCGGGTGGCGTCTCCGTTTCTGGATCCCTTCGAGCATGTGGAGCTGATCGAGGGGGATGTCCTGGCGACGAAGAATCGACTCTCCGCGGATGTGGAGGCGCGCCTGGCGGATGTGGAACGCTGGCACCTGGTGAGCAACCTGCCGTACTCGGTTTCCGGGCCCGTGTTGGCGCTTGTCGCCGGGCATGTGCCGCGCCCGCAGAGCATGACCGTGCTCGTGCAGAAGGAGGTCGCGGAGCGCCTGGCCGCGCGGCCGGGAACCAAGGCCTGGGGGCCGCTCTCGCTGGCTGTCCAATTGGCCTTTGAGCCGCGCATTGTGCGTTCAGTAGGGCCGGCCAGCTTCTGGCCCCGGCCGCGGGTGGATAGCTCGGTGGTGCACTGCGCAGCGCGGGCGGAGGCGCCGAGTCCAGAGGCTGCTGGAGCCGTCGTGGCGCTGGCTCGGCGGGTCTTTGAGCGGCGCCGGCAGAGCTTGGGGCGAGTCCTTGGCGATGTGCTGGGGGGCCGGGAGCGGGCGGATGTGGTTTTGGCCCGGGCAGGTGTGGATGGGGGCGGTCGCGCGGAAGGGCTGTCGGTGGAAGAGTGGTTGAGATTGGGGGCGGGGGTGTGAGGGGCTGATTGGTTCGTGGTGGAGACCTCGGATTGGGAGTCGGAGCAAGCGGGTCCGCTGCCCCCCATCTCGAGTCGGTCGGGAGTGTCGGTCCTTGGGTCTCAGTCGCTTTCGCGCCATGGCTACAGTGGATGGGAATCGGCCTTCAAAGCAGATGGACAGGTGCTGGATGATCTCGTTCCACCGACGGCGTAGCCGGGTCCGGCGCTCTTGCGCACTCTTCACGGCCAGATAGCGGATCTTCAGGGCAGCCCCATCGGTCGAGAAAAACCGGCGCGGAGTGACAACCCTTCGGCTGGCCGCGAGTGCGACGGCTCCGATCTCGAAACTCTCCCTGCCAAGGCCGAGTCATCCTCGATCAAGAGGTGACGCCGTGCGGAGCATCGTTGCCCCACAGATCGCGCGGAGCTGACCGCGCGGGAAGCCTGCTATCGCCCTCTGGAGTCCATCGCCCAAAGCAGAGCAATCTTCACGGGGCCGCAGGCGTATCGCTTGAGCCCGTTGGAGAAACGGGTGCTGTCCGTTGGGAACGCTTACGCCAGTTGGGGCCGGTGCGTAGTACGCACCGGCCCCAACTCGGATCATTCACCAGGATTCACGGTCGCGAGCGAGCCGGACCACTGCGAGCTGGCCTACGAGTTCTTTGTCCAAGTGGTCTTCTTCCCCTTGTTGTCACCGGTGGTCATCACGAGGCTCATCCCGGCGTCTGTCGGGGTCATATCGCCTTCATTTCCGACCGCGTTCTTGTACTTGTAACCACCGTCGTCTTGGGGCTTCATGAAACCGGTTTCATTGGGGACGACCTGGCCATCGACCGTCACCCAAACGCTATACCAACCAATGAAGGGGATCTCGATGAGAGTCGCCTCAACTGCGTCGTTTCCCACCAAGCTGTAGGTCCCTGCCAGGCTTTCAGCGGGTTCCTCGCAAGTGGCGACAGACTCAGCAGCCGTCGCCGCCTTAACCGGGTTGGGTGATGCAGCGGACGGCGAGTCGACATTCGGGCCGAGGAAGAACGCGAGCAGTAGGAGTAGATAGGTCATCGGAGTTGTTGTTGTTCATGCCGCCGAGTGCGATGCGCACCTGCGTGTCGTCGCCCGCGATGGACGGGAGCTGGAAGGCGGCGGGAGCAGGAAGATCCAGGAGGGCGATCAGCGGTTGAGAGCCTTTTGCCCGCCTAGAAACCAAAGGGGAGGGGGAAGGGTTGCGAGGCCACAAGCGGGCTCATCGCCACGCAGCTGGACCTTTCGGTGCGAGGCAGGACCCAGAAACATGGCGGATTTCTTGGGAGGGGGGGGCGGCGGGCAGGATTCGTGCGCACGACCGCGGTGTTCGTCGAGCGGGAGGTTCGGAGCCCGCCTTGGGGTGGAACCTTATCGATTGGGGCAATCGGACAATGGCTGCCTGGGACGGGCTCCCTTTGGTACAGCTCGGCAAGTTCATGCTGGGGCCGAGGAGCCTGTTCCCCTACCGTTAGACTCTCGGGAACGACGCCCTTGTTTCCCCAGCCGGCTTCCCAACTCTCTGCGATGTTGAGCTGGGGGCAGTCTTTCTCTCTGCCGTTCACTCACCGAGAAACGACCTCGCCTGGGCGCTTCTTCACGGAAGCAAGCTGGCTTGGGTTGCAACTCGGTCTCTACTCTGCATGAAAAACCTGCTTATCCTCTCTTCCCTAGTCCTGGTTGCCCCTGCCTCTGCCCAGTCTGCGTTGCTGCGCGAAGATGACCCTTCGCCCGATGGAACGCCTGGCCAAGTGATTAGCGGCATTGGCTCCACCAACGTCAATGCTGCTGGCGGTGCCTCTTGTTCGCTTACGACTTCGGGGCCCAATGGGAGCGTCTCGCAGATCTGGGGGAACCTGTCCGGTGGTGCAAACAGCCTTCTGCGCGAGGAATCCACCATTGGAAACCTAGAGCAAGGATCATTCGAACTGCGCTTTGGAACCAGCGCTTCGGGCGTCATTTATGGCGCAAGCTCCACGAATACAGTCACGGGGGCCACCGCGCTAGACAACGTCTGGTTCAATGACACCTTGCTTTTGAACGAAGGCGAGCAGCCGGCCGGGTCCCCAGACTTTTGGACATTCGCAGAAAACCAAGACATCACGACCGCCGGCGTGCCGTATTGCCGCGCAGGTATCTCGGCCACAGCTGGGGGATCAACCGATCGCCGGGGGATCTACATGGGCAGCCCTTTGACGGCGATCTACTTCACTGGGGATTTGCTTCCGAACATGCCCCTCCCGCTGTCGACTACGGCTGTGGATGCAGACTTTCGAATCTCAGCGGATGGTAGCCAGAGCATCCTCGCTGTCGACCTTGATTCGAGCACGACAGACGATGCCGCCGTCGCGCTGAATCAGGCGGGCCTCGTGCTTGGTGGGACCCTGGTTCGCGAAGGCGAAGCCGTTCCGCCCTCCATTGGCGGCATCGGCGACGACTGGAGCAGTTTCGACTTCTTTGGCATCACCGACGCGGGGGAATACATGTTCACCGGCAACACGAATGGTCCCTCGGCATCCAATGAGTTCATCGTTCGCAACGGCTCGATCTGGGCCCGCGAGGGAGACATGCTTGGGGGGGAGCTGTTGAGCGGCTCAATCGAAGGAGCTTCGATGAACGCGAGTGGCGAAATCGCTTTCGTCTGGAGCATTGACGTCGGCCCTGGTGCCCCGGACGAGGCGCTCTTCCTTGACGATCAATTGCTGCTACAGGAGGGAGATGCGGTGGACTGGGACGGTGATGGAGTCATCGACCCGGCGATCACCATCCAGTCCTTTACGGGCTTCAACACGGTGACCCTCGCGGACAATGGCTCCGTCTACTTCACCGCGGATGTGGATGTCAACGGAACCACGCTCGAGGGTTACTTCGTCCTGCCGGGATCGCAGATCGGGACGAGCTATTGCATGGCCAACGTGAACTCAACCGGGGTGTCCACGGATCTGCGCGTCATTGGCTCCGATGTCGCATCCCTCAATGATGTGACCCTTGTTGCTGATAATATTCCTCTGAACCAGTTTGGGTATTTCTTGAATTCCCAGACCCAGGGTTTCCTTCCCAACCCCAACAACAGCCAAGGCAACCTCTGCGTGCTTGGTAATATTGGGCGCTACAACGCCCAGCTCTTCAATTCTGGCTCCAGTGGTACAGGGAGTCTCATCCTTGACCTGACGAACACTCCCCAGCCGCTGGGTGCAGTTTCGATCGTGGCTGGCGAGACCTGGAACTTCCAATGCTGGCACCGAGATCTAAACCCGGCCCCTACCAGCAACTTCAGCCAAGGCGTGTCCATCCTGTTCCAATGATATGGATGGACCTGTCAAGTGTTCCGCGACTCGGCTTATCTGAGTT
>CAYWNK010000297.1:0-7307 GCA_964459495.1 uncultured Planctomycetaceae bacterium | reverse complement strand
CCCTCGCGCTCCTCGAGAGCAACCAGGTCCCTGGGGATCGTGTAGTCCTTCAGGATGTTCCCATCCCGACCGACCTGGAACACCCGTCCCTTTTGGCCGTCGCACACCAGCACCACATCCGAGCTCAGCCGCACGGCTCCCGAAATGTGCGAAGAGAAAAAGTCATCGCTGCCCGAGCGGTAGGACCAAGCGGCCTTGCCCCCCACTGGAGTGCTCGGACCCGCATCTCCCACCCACTCGCCGTCCGGCGTCAGCGGCAACGCGATCACGTCGACAGAGGAATAGGATCCATCCGGCCGGCCCTCACCATTGTTGAAAACGGAAATCGCCACTTGGCCGCCCTCCGTTGTCCAGCGCGCATCGTGCTGGCCGAAGAGCTGCTGCCCCGCGTTCCCGGGCAGCCCATAGTTCCCCGGGTTGCCCCAGCGCATCAGGATCTCACCGCCAACGCCGTAGCGCCCGCCGGACGAACCGGCAGCCTGTTCGGTGGTCGTCGAGTGATCGATCACGAGGAACTCGCTGAAGTTGCGGGCCGAGATCACGACCAGGTCAAGCTCGGGGGAATAGTCCACCGAGTTCGAGTGCATCCAGTCCGCGCCATCGCGCCCCCTGTCGCCGCGCTGGCCATCGCTTTCGTTGTCATCGTCATCGTCGGAGTCCCCCGAGTATCCCATCGCCGCAAGCCGCGCCTCGGTCTCGAGACGCTCCTGCCGCTCCTGATCCGTCTCGGCACGCTCCAGGGCGGGCGCGCCGATGTTGACGTCCAGGCGCCCCAGGTGCTCGGAGGGGTTTCCGTAGCCCGGTAGATCCGCGGCCTGGTTTTGCACCAGGTGGTCCCAGGCGGACCAACGCCAGACCACCTCGGCTCCGTTCGGCCGGACCGGCTTGAGTTCGAGCACGACGTCCGGCCAAAGCCCCTTGTCGCTCACCGTTCCCGGCCGGCGCCCTGCGGCCAAGGCTTCCGCCTGGGTTTTCCCCTCCCAGGCCAGCACCAGGATATTGCCGTTCGGCATCACTTCGAAGTCGTGGTGCTGCAGCGTGTCCTCCGAGGACATGTCGTAGGACCAAACGCGCTCCCCTTCCCAGGTGAACTCTTCGAGGCGGCCGCCTTCACCGCCGCCCTGAAAGCGAGGATTGCCCCCGACCTTGGCGCAGCGCAAGAGGTGGCCGTTCGGCAGCAACTCCACCGCATTGCCCGGAGTGAGGTCCGACACCCAGCGGTGCACGACCTCCCCCGCCGCATCCACCAGCACGGTTTCCTTGGACCGCAGCGGAGCCAATAGGCTGTAGCCGGAGACAGCCTCCGTTTGAAGAACCGGCGAAGCCGTGGACTCCGACTGCGGGAGTACGAATAACAGACCGATCAGCCAGGGGCTGACCCAGCGGGAAGATGTGTTCATGGGGAGAGTATCGCCCATCGATCTAACGCCCGCCTAAAGGCCTCGCCCGCGCCCGCTCCGCGCGGCGCCACCATGGCTCTCCTGGCCTTGAGAAACAGTGCATACTGGCCTAGGAGAAATCCTAGGGGCTGGCCCAGTTCCTCCAAATCACCGACTGCACGCCCCAAAGCCCCAGGTCCTCCATGAGCCTCGTTCCCGTCTACCACGCCAGCTCTCCCATCGTCGCCCAGCTGGTCAAGGGTCGCTTGCTCGCTGAGGGTTTGCACCCCGTCGTCCCCGGCGAGGATCTCAACGACGAGTTTGGCATGGCCGCCAAGCTCGCCGGCACCCTGGCGGTGCAGGTGATGGTGCCCGCCTCGGAGGCCGAAACCGCCAAGCGCTGCCTCGAGGGCTTCTCCGAAGAGGAGGAGTAGACCCCTAGCGCGCCAGTTGCGCCAAGCGGGACCAGACGAGTTCGGAGGCTCGCTGCTGACCCGCCGGCGAGTCCCGCTGCTCCGACTTGGACTGGAGTGCGTCCGCTAGGCGTTTCAACAGAGACGCGTCCAGTTCCGCTTCGGCGACAATCTGCACCCCCGCCCCCAGCTGGCGGGCATTGCTTTCCTGGTGCCGGTCCGCATGGTGTGGGTAGGGCACCACCCAGGCGGGCAGCGCCACCGCATCGACCTCGGCGAGCGTCGAGGCGCCCCCGCGCGTGAGCGCGACGCTCGCCGCATACAGCGCTGTCGGCACATCAGGTAGGTACTCGGTCAGCAGCCAATGGTCTCCCGCCGGCCCTTGCGCCGGCAACTTCCCCTGGCCCGTCTGCAGCACGATCGAACAGCCCTGCTCCACCAGCTTTGGGCCGTGCTCAAGCACGTAGTCATTCAAAGCGCCCGCCCCCTGGCTGCCCCCTAGGACCAGCAGCATCGGCCGGTCCGGATCCAGGCCCAGTTCTCGCCGCGCCGCCGTGCGCTCGGCCCGGGTTGGAGGCCGAAAGCGCGGCCCGAGTGGCGCACCGGTCAGCACGTGCTTCTGACCTGGTGTCCCGGGCATCGTGGCCGGCCAGGCGTGCAGGACGCGCTGGGAGATGCGTCCCAGCAAGCGGGTCGCCTGCCCTGCGTGGGCGTTGATCTCGAGCAATGCGCGCGGCACCCCAGCAGCCGCTGCCCCGACAACCGCAGGACCACATACGAAGCCGCCCAGCCCGAGCAGGACCTGGCTGCGATGGTCCCTTAAGACACGGCGCGCGTGGGCCGCGGAGGGACCCAGGCGCATGGCCTGGCGCAGCTTGCCCGGCGCTCCGCCAGCCCGGGACTCAAGGCGCAGGGGCACGACTCTCACGGGCGCAGGTGACGCCAAATCGGCGAGTCCAGCCAGCACTCGCTGCTCCACAGGCCTGCCGCCTGTGAACCACACCAAGTCTTCGAGGACCCCACCCCTTTGGGCCAGGTCCTCGATCAAATGCAGGCCGGGAACGAGATGTCCACCGGTCCCGCCACCGGCCAGCGCAAGGCGCAAGCCGGCTCCACAGACCTCTTGGGTCACCGGTCCAGGCCAGCCACGCTGATTTCGAGCGGAGTAGCGGACTCGAAGCCTGCAACCGCCGGGGTGCCGGGCAGAGCCTGCGCAAGGGCGCCGATGGCTCCCGGCGCCTCCAGGATGGCGACTCCAGCGCAGCCGACGGCCAGCAAGAGCCGGAGCTTCAGGTTGATGCGTTGGGGAGAATGCACGCTGTCTACCTGCCTATTGAACGACGAAGCGGGAGTCGCTTTCAGGCTGCCGGGCGGCCTGGGCCACACGGTTGCGCGGGGCGGGCTGCGCAACGGGGCGCGGTGCCTGCTTCGCCTTGGAGGCACCACCCGGCATGACCAGTCGCTTGCCCACAAAGAGCTTGGCGGGATCGAGACCCGGGTTCAACTCGACGATCTCGCGCCAGCGCTTGGACGAGCCGAGCTGACGTTCGGCGATCCGCGAAAGCACGTCGCCCTTGGCCACAACATAGGTGTTGCCTGAGCTCGTCGCGGGGGCCTTCCCAGGGCGCGGGGCGGCCTGCGGCGCGCGCGTCTTTGCGGGGCTGGAAGCGATGGCGGCTCCGGGCATCGTCAACTTTTGACCGACGCGCACCAGGTTCGGGTTCTTGATTCCGTTCAGCTCCGCCACCTCACGCCAACGGGCACCGTCACCCAGCTCGCGTCGGGCGATGCGCTCCAAGGAGTCGCCGGAGCGCACGACGTAGGTGGCCCGCAGGGGCTGGCTCGCCGTCACCTTGCGAGTCGAAGCCGACACAAGGGCCGCCTTCGCAGGCACCGCCTTGGAACGACTGCGCTCGGCCTCAGCCTGCGCCTTCTGTCGGGCCAAGCTCTGTGCCTTTTGCGTCCTGGCGGCGCTCGCGCGGTTGCCGGCAGAGATGTCTGCCGCGCGCTGGGCGTCGACCGAGGCCGCCGTTCGGCGGGCACCGGAGTTTGTTCGTGTCTTTTCGCGGGTCAAGCTGCTCGGCCCCGAGTAGGTGGGCTGGGTGGCCACGGGCATGGCGGGCCGGCTCGAGGAGGCCTGCTGTTCCGAGCGGCTGCTGTTGCGGCCACGGCGACGCGCGGAGGTTTCCCCGCCGAGGTCGAGCGGCGCACTGTTCGCCTGGGCGACCCGAACACCTCGGGTGCCTGTGGCAGGAGCAGAGGCACGGTCGCTGAATTGGGACGACTGAACCTGCGCAGAGCGCGACGGGGCCTTTCGCTCCTGGCTCACGGGCGCACGCTGCTGCTGGCGTGCCGGGGCCGCCGCCACCGTGCTCGCTTGGGCAGATCGGGGATCCTCGTCAGGCCCGGCGGGCTCGGGGTCCCACAGGGCCACGACGACGATGGAAACCACGAGGAATAGCAGGGCGATGATGCCGTAACGCTCGATCTGCTGCATAGGTGACTGGGAGAGGCTGCGGGGACGGAGACAGAGGACAGAAGAGCGACGACAAACGAAACGCTGCGCTCAGACAGAATTGGGTTCCGCCGGGGAGCGGGCGGCACCGAGAGCCAGGCCAACGGCCAGGCACGACGCAGCGAGTGCTGTACCTCCATCGGACAAGAACGGCAGGTTCATTCCCTTTGGAGGCGCTAAACCCGTCACGACTTGAAGATGGAGCATTCCTTGGAATGCCACGGAGACCAGCAGGCCGAACGCAACGAGTGCGGAGTACCGATCGGGTAGTGAGATCACCAGACGAAACGCGAACCAAACGAAAGCCAGCAGGAGCCCGATCACGAGCAGCATGCCCGAGAGACCCAGCTCTTCTCCAACTAGGGAGAACGCGTAGTCGGTCTGCATGTACTGCAGGTTCTGATTCCGGAAGCCGCCCTGGGCGAGGCCGACCCCCCACACATCGCCGCTGGCCATCGCTTCGGCGGCCCGCGTGACCTGGTCGTTGACGCTGTCGCCGAGCCACACCGCGATCCGCTCCCGCACGTAGCCGAACGCACGGAAACCAACAACCATGGCCAAGGCCAACCCACCGGCCATCGAGATGCCGACGTGCGCGGGTCGCGCGCCCCCGACCCACATGGTGCTGCCGTAGCAAAGGAAGAAGAGCATCGCGCCTCCGAGATCCGGTTCGCCCAGGATGAGCGCGAAGAGCAGCAGGCCAAAGACGAGCATCGGCAGGTAGCCGCGTCGTCCGTCCTGCACATCCGGACCGAGCTTGTAGCAGCGCTGGGCCACCCACAGCACCCCGATGACGCGCGCCATCTCCGAGGGCTGAAACGAGCCCCCCAACAGCGGCACCGCCACCCAGCGGCGCGAGCCGTTGATCGAGCTCTGAAGGCCCGGCACATAGACGGCGACGAGGGCCAGAACGATGCCCAGCGTCAAAAGCGGCACCAGCCTGCGAATCCCCCTCGGGCCGATCCACATCGCCCCTAGGAGCAACAGCATTCCGCCGAGGCGCATCTTGAGCAGACTGCGTACCTCACCGTGGAACTCGGCCAAGGGCAGGGTAGTCGCCGCATGACTGACCTGAAGCAGGAAGCCCAAGCTGATCAGCGCCAGGGTGATCCAAAAGAGCGCGATCGCCGGCTGGCGGGGATCGTTCGCCTCCGCCCGGCGGGCCAGCGTGTCGAGCCGCTCAGCAAAAGTGAGCTGTCTCGCAGGCACACCGAATGCCGTCACAAGCTCGGCCTCCTGGCCCCGTTTCGATCGTCTCCGCGGCACCATCGCTAGCGCACCTTGAGAAGGGCGAGTGCGGCCATACCGCAAACCGCCGACAGGATCCACGCCCGCACGGTGACCGTAACCTCGTGCATCGGCGCAGGACCGGGGCGGAAGATGCCCCCCTTCAACTGCAGGCCGTGGTGAATCGGAGCTACGGTGAACAGGCGCTTGCCCCCCGTTCGACGGTAGTACTGGGTTTGCAGGAACGAAGACCCAAGCTCGGCATAGAAGACGAAGGCCACCAGGGGCAGCACGAGTTCCTGCTTGGCCACCAGGGCCATCCAGGCGAGGAGACCGCCGATCGGTAGCGAACCCGAATCCCCCATGAAGACCTTCGCGGGGAAGGCGTTGAACCAAAGAAAGCCCATGCAGGCCCCGCAGAGCGAAGCGCCGACCACCGCCATCTCGGAGGCGGCGGGCACAAAGGGCAGGTTCAGGTAGGCGGTCCAGTCGTAGCGCCCCGTGACGTAGCACAGGCCGGAGAGTGCGAGGCCTGAGATGAGCATGCACCCCGCCGCCAGCCCGTCCAGGCCATCTGTGATGTTGGCCGCATTGGACGTTCCAACGAGGAAGAGCCACCCCAGGAACACAAAGCAGCCGACTCCGAGCCAAGACTCGCCGAGCCCGATCACCACGTCCTTGAACAGGGGCGGGTAGATGGCCAGCAGGGAATAGCGCCCGGAGGCCTTCGCGTACCACACCAGCGCCCCCACCACGAACAGAGCGGTCGCACACTGTCCGACCAGCTTCGCCTTGGGCGTCAGGCCCTTCGAGCCGCGCACGGTCAGCTTCAGATAGTCATCGACAAACCCAACGGCCGCGAGACCTGCCACAAGGACGGTCGCCAGCACCACCTGGAGATTGTCCAACCGGCACCAGAGCAGCACGGAAACGAGGAGCGATCCGACCAGGAAACTGCCGCCCATGGTCGGGGTGCCTTGCTTGCCGATCGCCTTGGCGTGGGCTGCGAGCTCCGCGGAGTCGGTGACCGTCGCGTTTTCGCCGACCTTGTGGGCCCGTAGCCAGCGAATGACTGGCCCGCCCGCGAACATCGCGGTTAAGAACGCAGTCAATCCCGCCGCCGCCATGCGGAAGGAGATCGACCCAAACATGGGCAGCCCCGTCAGGGCTTGAAGCAGGCTCGCCAGCACGGAACGGTCTGGTTAGCGCCCGGCTGCGGCGTTCAACGATTCATCCAAGAGCCGGTCGACAAGCCGTTCGAGGCGCGCACCCCGGCTGGCCTTCACCATCACCACGTCGCCGCGCTCTACCAGCCCAGGCACGCGCTTGCAGGCGGCCTCAGCACTCTTGATCTTGACGACCTGGGGGCCATGCTTGCCGCCCCCGGTCTTGACTCCACGGGCGACGTCCCCCGCAAAGTCCCCCACGGCGACCACGAGGTCCAGTCCGGCGCGCCCGGCCGCCTCGCCGACCTGCGCATGCAGCTCAGCCGCGGTTTCTCCCAGCTCGAGCATGTCGCCCAGGATCAGGACTCGGCGCCCGTAGCCATGCAGGCCGGAGAGCACACGCACGCTCGCCTCCGCCGAGGACGGGTTCGCGTTGTAGCAGTCGTCGTAGACGGTCAGCCCCCCGGACTCGCGACGCTCCAAACGCCGGCGCGCTCCCGTGAGTTTGCCAAGGTGAGGCAGCAGTTCTGCGAGCGGGATCCCAATCCCTGCGCAGGCCGCCAGGGCCGCGAGCAGGTTTTGAATCATGTGGAGCCCCAGGATCGGC
>CAYWNK010000296.1:0-7344 GCA_964459495.1 uncultured Planctomycetaceae bacterium | reverse complement strand
TCTCAAACGACTCCCCGAGATCTCCGCCGGGCGGGCGCTCATCCACGCCCACCGCACCGGGCAGGGGATAGTCGATCAGGAAATCCTCCGCGCTGCCGGAATCGTCGGCGGACATCACGGTCAGGATCTCCAAACCGAACTCACGGCCGCGCTCTGCCAAGTTGCGCAGCCATCCATCGATGGGCACGACCCTGTTCTGGTTGCGGCTCATGTACACCACGAGCTGGGGCACCGGACCACGATCCGACCAGCTGGAACGCTCTCCCTGCACCCAGCGTTCAATCCGCGGAAACGGGGGCACCTGGCCCTGGTAGCTGCCGGCGATCGCGCCGCCGCTGGCCTTGGCCGCGCCCTCGAGGCGCACCTCGCGCTCGATCGCCGCCGCCGGATCCCGCGGATCCCGGAGCTGAAAGCGCACGCGACGGAAGTCCGCCTTGCCGCGCCCGGACGCCAAGCCGAAGCGCCCGCGCACGCTGCTGATGCTCGGAAACTCGTGACTCGCCACCAGCTCGCCATCGAACCAGACGTCGACCAGTCGCCCGACCACATCCAGCCGCAGCCGGTGCCAGTTGCCGCCACTGCGCCCCTCCTCCGGAGCCACTCGCACGGGCACGTGGCGCCAGGCCTGGTTCGATCCGCCCCGGGAGGTCATCAGATCGACGAAGCCCGAGTCCGACAGCCCTGCCCCACCCCGCGCTGGGAACACCAGAGCCCCGTGAAAGTTCGTGTCGCCCTTCTGGCCAAACACAAAGCCGGCGTAGCTCGACCGCCCCTTGCCGATCTGAACCTCCGCCTCCATGGTGAAGTCCCCGCTGGTGACGCGGTCGAGGGTCAGGAAGCTGTAGTCAAAGTTGCCGGGTTGCACTTCGCCGAAGCTTGCGCGAAGAACCGTGGAGTCCGCGGCGAAGATGGTGCTGCCCGGGCTCCAGCCGTCGAGGTTCTCCTCGTTGTAGGCCAGCTCCCAGCGCTCGAGTCCCTTGCCGCGCCGTCGCACCGCGTCGCCGTACTCACGCATCAACGCCGGCGAGCCGAAACTCGAGCCGAAGCGCCAAGCGAGGTCGAGCACCATCTCATCCTGACCCGCGTCCCGGTAGCCCTCGACCAGCGCCAGCGCCTGGGACGAGACCTCGTCCACCAGCCCCGTCAGGTTGGTGGCCATAGGGTCGAGCTTGCGCAGCTGACGCTCCGCGCCGGCGATGGCAAGGGCATCGGGTGGGTCGGCGCGCTCAAAGACCCCGATCGCCCGATTCAAAAGGGCCGTGGCCCGGTCGCGACCGCCCTCCCTCTCAGCCAGGACCTCCGCGAACTCCAACATCAGCTCGGTGCCGCTCGGATCGTCGAGCAGGCCCTTTTCGAAGTGCTCGATGGCCCACTCCGGGCGTCCCCCATCGCGGGCGAAGCGCGCCCATCGCAGCCATGGCGTCTTCGCGTCCGTGCTGACGGCCTGTGCGTCCCGGAGCGCCAGAATCCACTCGGACCAAACCTCGTTCAACTCATCGACCGTCTCGGGCAACTTCAGACGCTCCGTACCCTTCGGCGGCTTCGCATCGAGGGGCGGTTCGGGGTTCGCCAGTACCACCTCCTCGAAGTTCCGCACCGCGCCTTCGCCCATCCGGCCGCCGGACTTGTCGATGAATTCCTGGAACGCTCTCCGGTAGACGAAGCGACCGTCCCAGGGGTCCTGGAAGTTGTAGAGGAAGAACACCACGCCCCAGGTGGGCGCGTACCAGGCGGGTCCCCAGGTGTAGCGGTTCTCGAGCACGATCCGGAAGGTTGGTGCACCAAAGGGACCCGGGGTCTCCGACGTGATCTCGCTCGCCTCTTGGGCCTCCAGCCAGCCACGTTCCATGCGCTCAGCCAGGGGAAACAAGCGATGGTCGGCCGGCAGATTCATCACCACCGAGCCGTTCGCCAGGATGCGCGTTCCCTCAAAGAACGACGCGAGGCCCTCGTTCAGCCAGCCCGTCGCGCTCGTCGCGATCGACACGAACTGGTGCGCCGCCTCGTGGAAGAGCGTCCCCACCATCGATTCGTAGCCGCCGCCCTCGGGGACGTAGGTCTCGACGTGGCTTCCGGTGAAGTGTCCGCCCGACCACTCCGCGGGGCTGAAGCCAAGATCCAGGTACTCCTGCCGCGTCGCGAAGATGTGCACGATGATGCGCGGCACGGTGCGGTTGTCCCCCGCGCCCCCGTAACGGAAGAACTCCCGATAGAACGCGTTCACCTGCTCCATGGCCTCCGCGGAGCGCATGAGCACCTCATAGCCAGCGTTGGTGCGCGTGATGTAGTGCTCGCGCTCGAGCTCGGCGTACCCCTCCTTCCAGTCCTTGGTCTCCTCGTCGTGTTCAGCGATCCACTCGGCGGAGACGCCGTCGAGCAGGTCCTTGGAGCGCGCGTCGCCCGCCAGGCTGGGATCGGGCTGGGACGTCACGCGGTCGATGCCCGCAAGCGCTTCCTCGTCCCTGGGAGCCAGCGCCAAGGCCTGTTTCCACACCCGTAGCGCGCCGTGCCAACGCCCTTCCTTTTCGTAGCGCTTGGCCAGCGTGGCCAGCTTGCCTTGGAACTCGTCGGCCATGGCAAAGAGCGCCCCTGAGCGTTCATCTTCCGCCCCCAGCGTGTCCCGCAGCGCCTTCAGCTCAGCCCTCTTGGCCCCCTGCAAACCGGCCAGTCGCAGGTCCTCGTGCAGGGCGCGCAGGCGCTCGCCGGGTTTGGCCGCGGCTTCCGCCCAGCGCGCCAGCATCTGCCAGGCGGGCCGGGATGCCCGGTCGCGCTCCAGGGCCTGCAAAATCGAATCCCGCGCCTGCCCCATGCGCCCAGCCGCCAGGTGGCGCTTCGCCGCACGCAAGGCCGCCTGCACGCGCGCACCGGCGTCCTGCGAAAGCTCAGCGACAGCCGGAGCAACCGACCCGGCGCCGACGGGGGACAGGGAGAGCAAAAAGGCGGCGATGAGCGAACGCGAGCGGACCATGGGAAAACTCCAGTAGGGCGAAAGACGATTAGAGGCGGCGGATACGGAGGGCTCGGTACCAGACTTCGGAGCCGTGGTCCTGCAGGGCCAGGCGGCCTTTGCGAGCGAGCCCAAACCCGGGCATGTCCGCAAATTTCGATCCCGCCACCCGCTGGTTCCAATCCTGGCCACCCAGCTCAAACGCGCACTGCATGGCGCCATTCAGCCAGAATTCGGTATGGCCGCTGGGCTGGATGATGATGCGCGCCTGGTTCCATTCCCCCACGGGCCGTGTGGCATCGGTGTCCGTCCCGTAGAGCGCGTAACACGCGCCGGCCGCCACCAGGGGATCGCGCCCGCCCTCGATTGCCGCGTTGTCGAGCACCTGCATCTCTGGCCCCGTCGAGTAGGTCGGACCGTCTCCCTCGACAACGTGGAACATCACGCCGCTGTTGCCCATCGGCGCGATGCGCCACTCGTACTCGAATTCGAAGGAATCGAATTCATCGACGGTGACCAGGTCCCCGACCCCACCCGTCGAAAGATGGATCGCGCCGCCCCAGAAGACCCACGGCGCGGGCACCGACTTGCCCTTGTAGGCGCGCCACTGGGAGGGCTGGGTCAGGTCGATCCAACCGTCGCCCTTGGGAGTCGAGCTGCAGGCGGACATGCAGACCAGGGAGAACGCGATGAACAGGAGCACTGCGATGCGCATGGATCAGGCTTTCACGGCCTTGCGGCCGCCGGGATAGAAGAGGAGATGGGCAGCCAGACCCGCTAGGGCCGCGTAGAAGACCCACGAGAACAGCAGCGGGTAGTCCGGTGCCTCTGCGCCGTCCGGGGTGGCCAGGGCTGCCACATGGCCCGAGAGCAGGCTTCCAACGCCCACCCCAACCCCGACAATGACCAGGTTGTACAGATTCTGGGCGCTGGCCCGGATATCCCCGGTGGTCTCCTCATCCACGACCATGAAGGCCACGAAGATGAAGCTACCGAAGCACAGACCGTGCAGCGCCACGCCCAGAATGACCGTGGCCAGCGAGTCCGTGTAGGCGAAGAGCGCCATGCGCCCCGCGTAGGCGGCCAGACCGAGGCTCAGCAGGGCTTTGCGGGACACGCGTGGGGCAAGGAACGGAATCACGAAGGCAAGCACGAGCAGTTCGGACATCTGACCGATCGTCATCAGGCCGCCGCCCCCCTCACCCAGCACCCGGTTGACCGAGGAAACGAACCCGTCGGCCTGCGCTTGAAAAGGCGTCAAGAAGGCGGCCGTGAACACGAAATAGAACTGGTGCACGATCGCGACGAGCACCGAGATCACGAACAAGGTCAGCAGCGGCTGCCGCCCGACGGCTCCGATCGCCTTGGTGCTCGCGTTGCCCTTCGATTCCCGGGAGGGAGGGGTGTGCGGAAGCGTCAGGCTGTAGACGGCCATGGCCACCCCAAGCCCCATCGCCAGGAAGAACGCATCCAGGCGCCCGCCGTCGTCGAGCATCCGAACCCCGTCCTGCATGGAGACGTGCTTGGCCGAGAGCCACTGTCCGACGCCGATGCCCACCGCGATCCAGCCCATCGTCCCCCAAACGCGCACGCGCCCGAAGTCCCGATCCCGGTCCTGCAGGTGCGCGAAGGCCAACGAGTTGGTCAACGCCAACGTTGGCCCGTAGACCACGCCGTAGGCGAGGGAGAGCAGTAGCCAGCTTTGGAAGGTGGTGGCTTGGGTCAGGAAGTACATGAGCCCCGCCCCTACCAGGTGCAGCAGCGCCAGCAGCTTTTCCGTCGCCAGGTAGCGATCGGCGATCTGCCCGGCGAAGAACGGCCCCACGATGGCTCCAACCGCGCCGACGGCGATAACGTAGCCCTTCTCCGGATTGCTGAAACCCAGGTGACCAAGGAACGGCCACAGGATCGGCAGCCAGGCTCCCCAGATCGCATACTGGAGGAACATCATCAGCGAGAGGCGCACGTTGAGTTCGCCCGTGAGAGCGGGTGCGGGTTGGCTATCTTGCATGGGCGTCGACGGGGATGGCAGGCGGCAGGTGGAAGGGCGGGCCGGGGCCGAGCTAGTCCTTCGCGAACGCGGAGTCGAAGGCCTGCGGGCTGACCTCGAAGTCGAGCTTCTTGCAGAATGCAGCGGACTCGGTGGCCCCGTGCTCGCGGTGCATGCCCGGGTCCTCCCACTCCACGGTGAGCGGTCCCTGGTAGCCGAAGTGGTTGAGCTGACGGAGGATTGCCTCGAAGTCGATGCAGCCACGGCCAACCGAACGGAAGTCCCAGAAGCGCCCGTCCGAGCCGAAGGGCGCGTGCCCGCCGAACACACCACCGGGCGTCGGCGCCGACGACCACCAGACATCTTTCATGTGGACGTTGTGCACACGCTCGCCGAATTCCCGCAGGAAGCCCACGTAGTCGACGCCCTGGTAGCCGAGGTGGCTGGGGTCGAAGTTGAAGCCGAATCGCGGATGGTTGTCGAGCGCCGCCAGCGAGCGGCGTGTTGAGAGCACGTCGAAGGCGATCTCGGTGGGGTGCACCTCCAGGGCGAACATGACGTTCTGCTGCTCAAACACGTCGAGAATCGGCTTCCACTTGTTGGCGAAGTCCTCGAAGCCACGGTCGATCATCCCGGGCGTGAAGGGCGGGAAGCCGTAGTTGGCGTGCCAGATCGAGCTGCCGGTGAAGCCGTTGACGACGGTCTTGCCCGTGCGGTTCAAATGTTCCTTGGCCGCCTTGGGCGCTGCATCAAAGAAGCGCCGCGCCGCGCGCGCGGTGTCCTTCATCTCCTGGGCCGCGCGCTTGTTCACACCGTCCGGATCGCCGTCGCCCCAGATCGCCTCAGAGAGAATTGCCCGGTGGCGCTCGTCGATCTTGTCGCAAATCGCCTGCCCCACCAGATGGGACGAGATCGCCAGCGAGATCAGCCCGTGGTCCTGGAGCAGGTCCCAGTGTTTTTTGCAGTAGCTGTCTTCGCGCAGCGCCCGCTGGACGTCGAAGTGGTCGCCCCAGCACGCCAGCTCGAGCCCCTCGTAGCCCATCTTCTTGGCCAGGGGCGCCAGGGTCTCGAGGGGAAGATCGGCCCACTGGCCGGTGAACAGACAGACGGGACGGGCCATGGCAAGAAACGGGGTAGGGTTGCGGGGAGACGGGGTAGAGATGGCAGCATACAGCCCGCGTGGGCAAGCGGCCTGGGCGACGGAACGTGGATCCGGGCGAATGCTGTGGACTAGGGGATCTGGTCCATCGGGACCGCGCAGCCCTCGGCCGCGGAGACGAGCGCGGCCTCAAGGACCCGCTGCGTCTCGTAGGCGTCGGCAAAATCGGGCAGCGGCACTTCGGGCCTGTCCCCGCCGAGCACGCGGCAAATGTCGGCGGCCATGTTCACAAAGCCGTGCTCGTAGCCCAGCACGTGGGCATCGGGCCACCAGTTCGCCGCGTAGGGATGCACATCTCCGGTGCACATGATCCGGCGCCAGCCGCGCACCTCGTCCTCGTCCCGGGCGTCGAGGTAGTTCAGCACATTCATGTCCTCGAAGTCGAAGAGCAGCGATCCGTGCTCGCCGTTGACCTCAAGACGGTTGCGGTTCTGATGGCCAGGCGCCAGGCGCGAGGCTTCAAAGCTGGCGGTGCCGCCGCCGCTGAGTTCCGCCGTGAACAGCAACGAGTCATCGACGTCGCTCGGACCCGTTCCACCGCCGCTCGGCAGGGGACGTTCGGCGATGAAGGTGCGCGCGATCGAGCCAGCGACCCGGGTCACCTCCTCGCCGGTGACAAAGCGCGCCATGTCGATGATGTGGGCATTGAGGTCGCCGTGGGCTCCGCTGCCCGCGAGCGACTTGTCGAAGCGCCACGAGCGCGGCGTATCCGGCCCACCCCAGTCCTGCAGATAGACCGCGCGCACGTGGCGAATCGCGCCCAGTCGCCCGCTCGCCACCAGCCGATGCGCGAGGGCCACAGCCGGGCAACGCCGGTAGTTGAACCAGACAAAGGTCTTGCCCTTGGCCTTCGCGGCCGCGTCGCGCATTTGCCGGGCGTCGGCAAGGGTGCCCGCGAGGGGCTTCTCGCTCGCCACGTGCTTGCCACCTTCCAGCATGGCGATCGCCTGCTCAGCATGCACATGGTTCGGAGTCCCGATGTCGACCAGGTCCACCGCGGCATCCTGTCCCAGGCTGCGCCAGTCGGTGGTGTGCTGGGCCCAGCCCCAGCGCCCTGCGAACTCCGCCAGCTCGGCCTCCTGGCGGGCGCTGATGGTGTGCAGCACCGGGGCCCGGGGGACGTCGAAGAAGCGCCCAACCTGGGACCAGGCGTTGGAATGGGCGCGGCCCATGAATTTTTGGCCGATGAGAGCGACGTGGAGCGGTTGGGTCATCGTAGACAAGGGGGAAGGGGGTAGGGCGCCTGAC
>CAYWNK010000295.1:0-7408 GCA_964459495.1 uncultured Planctomycetaceae bacterium | reverse complement strand
CGATTCGCCCTCCTGAGCGGAGCTTTTCGGGGATGGTCAGGCCGGACACGTACCCTGTTGGCACCAACCCACCCGACAGTCACATAAGACGCTCCATGGCCTCCCTAGCCTTTGCCAAGTCGAGTTCCGCATGCACCTCAGTCGTTTCGGCTGGCGTGTGGCCGAGAACTGCCCGAGCGGTATCGATGCCCAACTCATTGCGAACGCTCGTCGCTGCTGCAGGGCTAAACTCAATGGTGCGCGAGGGGCACTGGATACTGGATGCTCCTATTCACCTTTACCATGAGCCTGCCGCAGCAGCACAACATTGCAAGCCTGCGACTCCAGATTACTTCCGGCCCATCCTGCGCTGGCCGGCGAGGGCTCGCCATGACTTAGAAGCCCATTCTCGTGCGGTGAAGGAACCCGGCCGGGGCGGCTTGAGAAGCCCGCCTTTCCCTCCACCAATGCAGGGGCGACGACGTACCTGATCTTGTAGTTGTTCTCCAGCTGCTCGCCGAACCTGGTCAATGAGTTCGGCGGTGTCCTGAAGAAGCCTGCTGCGGCCACGCAGAGTGAGATCGTCCGCTTGCCGCATGAGGATCCTGCGAGCCTTCGCTAGGTGAACATCCGGAGCGTGGCCCGCATTTGCTCGGCGAAAATGAGCCTGAGCTAACCAGAATGCCGTAAGGCGCGCAGCTTGACTGAAGCCTCTCGACTCAAAGCTCTTGCTCGCCGCGTTGAGGCAGTGAACCTCCCGCTCGAATTCGCCCTCGTTCCCAGCGAGAAGGCCCAGATTGGCCTCTCTCCAAATATAGGCTTCGACATCAACGCCTTCTGAGAGCGCCCTAGAGCGCAGAAGGCCTTCGGAGGCAGCGCGGAAGTCTCCAGCCAGGTCTCTAGCCACAACCGCCCCATACGACATCATGTTGCCATAACTGGCATGCCCCTTCAGCTCAGCCGTCCAGAGAGGATCGGCTAAATCATCGAGGATGTGAGACACAGAGAGTAGCTGCCCGTCATCGCACAATGTCTGCAAGACATCGCACCAATAGGGCACCAAACGCTCACATCGCGGAAGCTCCTCAATGTAGCTGAGAGCCGACCATGCATAGTTCGCCCCCAGCTCAGGAAAGCCAAGCCCAGATACGGATCGCCCTATTTGGCATTCAAGTCGAACACGAACGTCGCGGCATTTCACAATCAGACGACTAGCAACCAGCAGGAGGTCATACGAGTCCTCCACATCCCCCAAGGTGCGAAGAAGCTGCGCCTCGGCACACATGGCCAGCACTAGCCCGTCGGAGCAAAACCGATGAGCGGCCAAGAGTTTCTGTAAGCGGGAGAGCAAGCACGATGGCGATGCATGCTCGGCGAGCTGCTCTTCGCGTGAATCAATGAACGCAGAGAGGTCATCAATGCTCCATGCCTCTGTCGATTGGTCCATTCGCTCCAGAGAGACTAGTAGGCCATCGAAGTCCTCGAACTTCCCGTGGTGTGTTGCACAGAGCGGAACAACCGCATCGCCACCCCGCCAGACTGGTGGGTCATGTGCCATCTGTAGCCGATATCCCTGCACGGGATAGCCTCGACGCAAGAGGTTCGCCAAACAAACGGGGCAGTGTCCGCGAAAGCGGAGCATGACCCAGCGCCATTGACTGGCTCGCACAGAGCTTCGAGTGTATCTACTCTTCACCGCGCCAGTGTATCCGCTCGCGCTCGCGGCACTGCTCAGCACGGTCACCGATGACACGCTGGCATGGAAGGCTGAGCGAGCAGGCAGCTTGACAATCCCTTGACGGTGCATGGAAGATATGTGGACGGGACGTGGCCCGCTTATGGACTTGCAATTCGGCGGACTGCAATCGAACTAGGATTAGTGCCGTGAAGCCTGATGCCACTGTCACTGGCCCCCCATGGATTCCATAGTCGTGTCGGACAAGGAGTATTCGAACCAAGGCAGGTTCATCAACGCGCGTACCCGCTAGCAGCCGCCCAAGCCCGATTGCCTCCCTGTTGTTGTCGTGTCTTTGGGGTGTTGTCGCAGCTCCTGCCCATGACGGGCAGGGACTACGACCTTCGTGGACGAACAGCTAGAGGGCATTCAGTAGGGTCGTGTTTCCTGAGCCTTGAAGGGGTGCTACGGGCCCGAACTAGACCTGTTGACACCCCAACCACTATGAATCCAATCCTCGCCTGTATGGCCTTCTATGGGCGATTGAGGTTGATTGGCCGCTAGCCCAGTTGCTCCATGGTTCGCTCGGCCAGCTGCCGGTCCAGCTCCGCGTAGATTTGAGTGACTTGCGCACTCGAATGGCCCAGTACCGCACGCGCAGCCTCCAGACCGATCTCCTTGCGGATGCGCGTGGCCGCCGCATGGCGAATCTGATTGGGAGTCCAATGAGGAATGTCCGCAGCTTTGCAGGCTCGCTTGACCGCACCCAAGAGCGAGTTGGGGGTGTAGGCCTCTTTGGGTTCCTTTGCGGGCTGAGCCTTCCGCTTGCGCTGCTGAGCTTCCTGGTGTGAGGCCCACAACGGGGTCTTGCGGTTCTGACGCCGCAGGTGCCGTACTTCTTGCATGGCCTCACGAGGACAAAACAGAGGAGAATCCGGCACGGGCCGGGGCACCCGATCTAGGAACAACCGGAGAACTGCCTGACCCATGGGACCGATGGCAATGCTGCGCTCCTTGCCATAGATTTCGGTCTTATGCGAGAGCGGACGATAGAACCAGACACGGCCTTGCTGGTCTAGATCGGCGGGGCGCAAGCTGCATGCCTCGCCTGGGCGCATCCCTGTATGCCACATCAGCTGCAAGACCCCTGCTACAGGTCGGGTTACGTGCTCTAGAGCGGCCTCGAACTGCTCTCGGGTAACAGGGACCACCCGTTTGCTCTCTTTGGCTTGTGACCTGCCTCGCGGTAGAGCCCGTAGGGTCTTCAAGTTGGAAGGCATCTCAGGGGCGCAGAGCTCCTCTTCGGCAGCCCAGGCGAAGACTCTCAGGGTTCGGTTGATCCGGTCATTGATGGTTCGCCTCGCCAAACCCCGTTCGATCAGCTGCTGGCGCACCTGCTTCAGCTGCCGAAGGCCAAACTCCCCTACTTCAAGTGAGCCGTAGCACGCTAGAACCGCTCGCACGGCATCGCGGAGATTGGCTACCTCCCTGGAAGGGCTGCCGTCAGGCCTGCAGTAATAGCCCTCTGCAAACTCCAGGTAGCGGGCGATCACATCGGCAACCGTGTGCGCCTGGGAGGCATCCTCAGGCGGGAGCTGGAACCCATTGGCCTGCCACTCGGCCAGAGTTTGAGCGAATCGCTCGTGGGACCTGGGATCTTCGTAGCGGCCGAACCACAGTTGGCGGCCATCAAACTTGGCGTAGGCGTGCCCAGTGCGCTTGTGGCGGCAGAGGGTCGGGCCTCGTCTCGGCTTCTTGCTCATCGCGGAGTCCTTGGGTGGACCGGGTGGAATTCCACCCGGATCGGGGACTAAGGCCGCGCCGCTCAGATCCGAGCGGGTTCACGCAAGCGCGTGATCAGCAACAAGTTGTGCGTGGTGGGCCATACTGGACTCGAACCAGTAACTTCCACGCTGTGAACATGGCACTCTACCAATTGAGTTAATGGCCCTGAGTGGTCGGTGAGGATAGCCTCCCGGATGGTCCCGTCAAGCCCAGGTTGGAGGGTTCTGGGGAACCATTCCACGACCCGGGGTCGCCGCTCAAGTTCGAGACCTTCGACCGGCCTGGAATCCCCGACCCTGGATTCACTGCCCGGGATCCAGGTCCCGGCCCAGGTTGCGCTGGAGTCGGTCGCCGAGCTTCGCCTCCGCCCGGCGCAGCATCATTCGGACGGCGTCCTCGCTGCGTCCTCCCATGCGATTGCCGGCTTCGCGCAGGGTGAGGCCCTGGAAGAAGACCAGGGTGATCGCCTGGCGATGCTCGTCCGAGAGCTCACCTAGGCCCTCCCGAAGCAGCTCGAAGTTCTCGTCCCGCTGCACCGACTGGGTCACCGATAGGTCGCCGGAGTCGAAGTCCCGGGGGGTGCTGCGCTCCTCGTCCCCGGGGCCCACGTCCATCGCACGCTCCCTGGACAGATCGCGCTTGCCCGCAGAATAGAACTCCGCCTTGTCGCGGATCTTGTTCTGCAGGATCTGGATCAGCCAGCGCAGCAGCGAGCCTTCGCCCTGGTAGCGATAGGTGCCGAAATCCCGGGTGGCCTCGCGAAAGGTGGTCTGGGCCAGGTCGTCGGGGTCTTCCTTGAGGCGCAGGCGCGGGCCGAGCTTGCGCCTGGCAACCTCTACCATGGTCTGGTGGTAGCGGGTGAAAAGCTCGTTCAGAGCATCGACCTCCCCCGCCTGAGCCTTGGCGACGAGCGCCGCGGTGGCGTCGTTCTCAAAGCCCTCGGGCAGCTCGAATTTCGGTTGCTCTTCGTTGGATTCGCCGCTGGACATGGGTTGCAGATCCTATCACCAGGATGGTCCCGAAGCGCTTCAATCGAGGTCCTCGCAGTGAGTTCGCTCCGGCCGGCCATCAAGACTTGGCTCCTAGCGGCCAAGGGGAACCCGGAGCGGGATCGAACGCACAGCCGACCGACGCCCTGCGGTCCGATTCGAGACGGCCGCGGTGAACGATTCGTCAGTCGCTCGCGCCAGGGTCCTCCACGCCTTCGTCGGGATCGGGCAGGGGCTCCAAGCCCAACAGCTGGCGGAAATCCCGCTCCAGCAGCACCTGCACCCCTAGTTCCTTGGCCTTTTTCGCCTTCGAGCCCGGCTTTCCCCCCTGGATCAGGGCGTCCGTCTTCGCGCTGATAGAGGACACCACGCGGCCACCGGCGTCCTCGACCAGCTTCTTCGCCTCGGCCCGCGTCGTCCCAAGGAGTGTCCCGGTAAAGACCACCTTTTGGCCGTCGAACGCCCCGCCCGATGCCGCCGGACCCGTCTCCGCCGGCAGCACCTGGACCCCGCCGTCGAGCAGGCGCTGAATCAGAGCCCGGCTCTCGTCCCGCGCCATCCACTCCAGAATCCGCTCGCCATCGATCGGGCCGATGCCGTCGATGTGCTCCAGCGCCTCTTGATCCGCCGCCAGCACGGCTTCCAGCGTTCCAAAGAACTGGGCCAGGCGGCGACCCGTCGAAGCCCCCAAGCCCGGCGCGGACAGGGAAGCCAAGAAGCGGGCTAGGGGGATGGGCCGGCGCGCCTCGAGCTGCTCCAGCAGCTTGGTCACGCTCTTCTCGCCCCAGCGATCCAGCGCCTGAAGCTTGTCGCGATCCCCCTCGTCCAAGTGGAACAGATCCCCCGGACCCTCGATCAACCCGGCCTCGAGCAGCTGCAGAATCGTCTTCTCCCCCAGGGAGTCGATCTCGAATCCATTGCGCCCGGCCAGATGGATCGTCCGGCCCAAGATTTGGGGCGCGCAGCCCATCCCGTTGGGGCACTGCACGTACTTGCCGCTGCGCAGCACCGCGGTCCCGCAGGCCGGGCAGACCTCGGGCATGGCAAAGTCCTGACCCCAACCCGCGACGACCGCCGGCAAGAGCTTGCCGTCAGCGTCCAGGAGCGTCGCCGGCGTCCCCTCGGCCCAGCCGTGATCCGCGCGCTTGCCCGCCGCCTTGGCCACGCCCGTCACCTGGGGGATCACGTCCCCGGCTCGCTTCACGAACACGCGATCGCCCGGGCGCGCACCCAGCGCCGTCACGTAGTCTTCGTTGTGGAGCGTAGCGTGCCGCACGGTCACGCCCAGCACCTCGACCGGCGCCAGGTGCGCGCGCGGCGTCAAGCGCCCATTGACCCCCACCTGCACCTCGATCGCTAGGAGCTGGCTGGTGGCTTCCCGCGGCTTGAACTTGTGCGCGTACTGCCAGCGCGTGGCCCGTGAGGTGCTGCCCAGGCGGCCACGCAGGGCCAAGTCATCCAGCTTCGCCACCACGCCGTCGACCTCAAACGGCAGGCTGTCGCGGGCTGCGTCCATTTCGGCGTGGTAGGCCAGGCAAGCATCGATTCCCTGGACCGAGCGACCGTAGTTCGACGTGAATAGGCCCCAGTCCAAGAGGGCCTCGAAGGCCTCCGCTTGGGTCTTGAAAGGTGTGGAACCCTCTAGGCGCGCAACCGAGTACGCATGGAACTCCAACGGGTAGCGCCGCACCGCCGCTGGATCGTTGCGCCGTAGGGCTCCTGAGGTGGCATTGCGCGGGTTCGCGAGAGGGCTCTCTTCCCTGGCGACGCGCACCTGGTTGAGGCGCTCGAAGGCAGCCAGCGAGATCAGCACCTCCCCGCGAACCTCCAGCAGCTTCGGCACGGGCCGCTTCGAGCCGTCGAGCTCGAGGGCCAGGCCCCGAATCGTCCGCAGGTTCGCGGTGATGTCTTCGCCGACTTTGCCGTTGCCGCGCGTCAAGCCCCGGACAAACACGCCGTCCTCAAAGGTGAGCGAGGCACTGACCCCGTCGAACTTGGGCTCGACGCTCCACACGAGCTCCTCGCCCCCATCGAGCCCCAAGAAACGGATGATCTTGGCCTCGAAGTCGTGCACCTCCTCGGCCGTGTAGAGGCTATCGATCGACAGCATCGGCTCGGCGTGGGGCACCTTGTCGAAACCGGCGCCCTCAGCAAGCGGGGCTCCCACCCGCTGGGTCGGGCTGGTCGCCGTCACCAGCTCCGGATGCGCAGCCTCCAGCCGGCGCAGCTCGGCGAACAGCGCGTCGTATTCTTTGTCGCTGACCTCGGGATTCTCGCCGTTGTAGTACAGCTCGTCGTAGCGCAGCAGCAGTTCCTGCAGCTCGGCGGCCCTTGCGGCGGGATCGACGGAGTCGGTGGAGGGTGCATCAGCCATGGGGACAAGCAGGGTTGCGCGCTGCTCGCCGCCGGTCAACAGCGCGCCGCTGATCATGCCGACCAGCAGCACAATCCAGCGGACAGACATGGGGCAGGCCACCTAGAAAGGGGTCTCCCGGGGGCCCGCCTCGAAGGGAGGCTCTCCGGCCGCCACGGTCTCCTGTGCGCCCCAGCCGCGGAAGGGGATCGTGTTGCGGACCTCCATCTCCCCTTGGGGGTCGACCCAGCGCTCGGTGATGACCTGGGCCGGCGCCACCTTGCCCACCAGGTCCTCCGGCTCGACCTCCACCATCCCGCTGACGTCGAAACCCAGCGCGGCGAGCACGAGCTTCACCCGAACCGTGCCGCGCTCCGACCAGGTCAGGGCGTCGAAGCAGGCGACCCGACCTGCGTACTCGCCCTCGGCCACCTCTAGCTTCAGGGACCAGCGCGGGCTCCCATCCCGGGCCAGTGCCGGCCGAACGGCCCCCACCCGCAGCTGGTAGACGCCCTCGGGAATCGAGGCGTAGTTCCTCTCGTCTTGGACCTCGGACATATCGATGCGCATGGCTTCTCCGCAAGTTGATGGTTTGAGGTCGTCCGTCGACCTTCTACCCACTGGGAC
>CAYWNK010000294.1:0-7430 GCA_964459495.1 uncultured Planctomycetaceae bacterium | reverse complement strand
CCGCCCTGGTGAACGCTCCCCAGACCACCTCGACGGGCGGGACGCGGGATTCGACGCCCTTGGGCAGCAGCTCGGCGAAGCGCGGGTCGACGCGCTGCATCAGCAGCTCGCGTTTCCAACCCCAGGGATCTTCGAAGGCGGGCGTCGCGGCGGCGTCGGAGCTGAAGCGCTGGGTTAGGGTGCGCCAAGGGCGGTCGACCGCACGCAGGTCCTCGTCCAGGATCGCGCCGGCTGTATCGAGGATCGCGTACCACTCTTCCGCCGTCTCGGCGAACGCGAGCAGATCCACGAGGGGAGAGAGCCAGCGTGGATCGCCGGTGTCCGCTGCAGCAGCGAAGGCTGCGTTGCGGACCGCAGGCCCTCGGTCGGGGAGTAGGTTCCAGCTCGGGTCCTGGGGGAGAGCGCAGACAAGGGCTAGGGCGGCGAGTCGGCCGCGGCCGGCTCCCGTTGTCTGCTGGCTGGGGCGTTGGCCGGCTTGGTTACTCATCCAGGGGCTCGCGGGCGGCAACTCCAGGTCCACCGACCGCGTATACGTTGCCGCGGAAGGCCGGACCATCGGGGGCGGGAACCTCGAGCTTGCTGACCTCGGCGGCGCAAACCTTGAATTCCGCCGTCTGGGTGACGGGATCGCCCGCATCGTTGGTGAGCAGGTTGGCGCGGGCCTCGGGGAAGTGCATCGGAATCCAAATGCAGCCCGGCCGCACCTGGCGCGAGACGACCGCACGCACTTCGATCGATCCACGACGTGTGCTGACCCGGACCTTCTCGTCGGCTGTGATGCCGCGCTTCTTGGCATCACGCGGATGCAGCTCGACCCAGGCTTCGGGCTGCTTCAGCATCGCTCCGGCTTCGCGCCGCGTTTGCGTGGCGGCGTTGTAGTGGTAGAGCGTACGGCCCGTGCTCAGCACCAGCCCATAGTCCTCGTCGGGGAGCTCCAGCGAGGGCCGGAAGTCGATTGCCGTGAACAGACCCTTGCCCCGCAGAATGCCGCCTTCATGTAGGAAGCGTGTGCCGGGGTGCTCGGGCGTCGGGCAGGGCCACTGAATGCCGGTGACGGCCTCCTCAAGCTCGGTGATCGCCGCGTCTTGGGCGTCGAGGCGCGCATGGGAGATGCCGCTGAACTTGGGGGCGTCCTTGGCGAGTTCATCGTAGATCTCGGACGGGCTTGCATAGGTCCAGTTCGCGCCCGAGGCGTTGGCGATGGACATGAGGATCTCCCAGTCGCCGCGGGCCTGGCCTGGGGATTCGACCCCCTTGCGCACGCGCTGGACACGCCGCTCGGAGTTGGTGAATGTGCCTTCCTTCTCAGCGTAGACAGCCGAGGGCAGCACCACGTCCGCGAAGCGCGCGGTTTCGTTGAGGAACGGCTCCTGGATCGCCAGGAACTCCATCTTGTTTAGGCCCTCTTCCAGCTTCTTAACGTTGGGTTCGGACAGGACGATGTCTTCGCCCATCACGAACATGCCGAAGATCGTCTTGCCGACGGTCTTCATCATTTGATTGAGGTTGAGGCCGGGTTCAGGGGACAGCTTCACGCCCCAAGAGGCCTCGTACTTGGCCTGTACCTCGGGATCATCGACGCGCTGGTAGCCGGGGTAGTAGATCGGCGATGCGCCAGCATCGTTCGCGCCCTGCACGTTGTTCTGGCCGCGCAGGGGATTCATGCCGGTCGAGGCGTGGCCGAGGTGGCCGGTCATCAGCACCAGGTTTGCCAGACCGTAGACGTTGTCGGTGCCGTGGGAGTGCTCGGTGATGCCGAGGGTGTAATAGATGCCGGCGCGCTTGGTCTGCGCGTAGCGCCGGGCGGTCCAGCGGATGTCGTCAGCGGAGACGCCGGTGATCTTCTCGGCCTCCTCGGGTGTGTACTCGGCGACTTTGGCGGCGACGGCATCGAAGCCCTCGGTGTGCTCGTCGATGAAGGTTTGGTCCACCAAGCCTTCGGTCACGATGACGTGCGCCATGGCGTTCAGCAGCCACACATCGGTGCCGGGGCGCAGCTGCAGGTGTTTGTCGGCGATGCCTGACATCCAGATGGCGCGCGGATCGGCGACCACCATCGTTGCGCCGCGGTGCACGGCACGCTTCATCTCCATTGCGATGATGGGATGCGCTTCACTCGTGTTGCTACCGATTACGAACAGGAAGTCCGCATCGCGGATTTCCTGGATGGAGTTCGTCATCGCGCCAGCTCCAAAGGTGTTGACCAGACCGGCCACAGTGGGAGCGTGTCACGTTGCGGCACATTGGTGCACGTTGTTCGTGCCGTAAACCGCACGGGAGAGCTTCTGCATGGCGAAGTTCTCCTCCATCGTGCAGCGCGACGAGCTGACGAAGGCCAGTCCGTCAGGGCCGTGGCGCTCGGCGACGCCCTGCAGGCCGGCTGCGACCCTCGCAAGAGCTTCGTCCCAGGTGACCGGCACAAGCTCGCCGCGCTCGTTGCGCGCGAGGGGCTCGGTGAGGCGGTCGGTGTGGTCGACGAAGTCGTAGGCGAAGCGACCCTTCACGCACAGGTTGCCGTCGTTGGTGGTGACGCCGACCGGCGGGCTGGTGACCTTGACGACGCGTCCCTTGCCGTCGTTGGCCGCGGGGTCCACATTGAGGTCCACCTGGCAGCCCACGCCGCAGAAGTTGCAGGTTGAGCGCACCTTGGTGAGCTCCCGTTCGGGCTTGTCGGCGCGCATGATGGGCTGCTTCTCGCCCATGGCTCCGGTGGGGCAGACGTCGATGCAGCCGCCGCACATCTCGCAGGTCGTGTCGAGGAGGCTCTTACCCTCGGCCGTGGAGATTGTGGTCTCCGACCCGCGGCCGGCGAGCGTGATGGCGCTGACCGACTCAATCTCGTCGCAGTAGCGCGTGCACCGGGCACACATGATGCACGTCTCGGCGTCGTAGAGGATGTAGGGGTTCTCGTCCCCCGTCCGGTCGCCGCGCTTCGACTGGAGCTGGGTCCAGCTCAGGTCGGCCCCGTAGGCCGTCGCCATCGACAGCAGCTCGTTGGGCGCCCCGCGCTCGGCCCGCTCGACCCCGTGCGGGTGGTCGGTCATGTACAGGGACATGAGGCTCGTGCGGTGTCGGTCGATGCGCTCGTTCTCGGCCGCCACGACCATGCCGTCCGCAACCTTGGTCGCGCAGGCGGGGGCCAGGCGACGCCAGCCCTCGATCTCCACCAGGCAGGTCCGGCAGGCGCCGGCGGGCTCGAGGCGGGGGTCGTGGCAGAGGGTCGGGATCTCCAACCCTTCGCGCCGAGCGACGTCGAGAATGGTCTCTCCGGGCGCAGCGCTGACGCTCTTGCCCTGGAGTTCGATATGAATCGGTTTGGTCATGGGTGCGGCGCGCCGCGGCGCGCACCCATGATAGGCCATCTAGCCGCGTTTGCTCGGCTCCAGGAGGTTCAAGAGCTCGTCCATGGTGAAAGGCTTTTGCAGGACGCCCACAGCGCCCAGTGGCTTGGCGAGCTGCAGGCACTCGACGCTGCCCATCATGCGGCTGCCCCCGCTCATGAGGACGATCGCCGGGGATCCGGCCCCTTTGCCCAAAGATCTCAGGACCTCGAAGCCGTCGCCGTCCTCCATGAAGACGTCGGAGACGATGGTCTGGAACTCCTCGCCGCTTGCGACCTGGGACAAAGCCTGGCGGCCGGAGCTGGCGACCTCGACCTCGAAGCCGCGACGGCGCAGGCCCTCGGCCAGGGCCAGCCGGACGCTGGCATCATCGTCGATGACCAGGACACGCTTTGCACACTCAAGCTCACCGAGGTCGTTCGCTGCTGTGGTTGCCATAGGTCATCTAGATCGATCGGTAGGAAATCCCAGCTTGAGGGGGACTGCTGGATTCCCTGCCCGTTTGACCTGGGCTAGCGCTCGAGCAGCCAGACGGGGCGAAACCCGTTCCTGCGGGAGCCCGTCGTGGGTTTTGGGTCCCGGAAGTAGGTCGAGAACAGCTCGGTGCGGCTTTGGCGCACCGAATAGCCGCCGCCGCGCAGCACCCGGACCTGTCCCATTCCGGGGTTCATTCGAGCCTCAGGGTCCTGGGTTTGGGGCCGAACTTCCTGGGGCGCACTGACATCCAGACAGTACTCGTAGACGTTACCGGCCATTTGCACGGCGCCACACCAGCTCATGCCGCCGCGGAAGGCGAGGTCGTCGACCTCGAAAGGCCTGTCGATCCTCTGGTCGATGCCGTCCGGGCTGCAGGCCGCGCGACTGGCGTCGAACAGGTCGCCCCAGGGGTAGTTGCGATTCTCCGGTCCAGACGCCGCGTACTCCCACTGGGCTTCGCTGGGGAGGCGGAAGCCGGCGGAGTCGCTCCACAGGTAGGCCTCTCTCCAGTAGATCTGCGCGGGAAGCTGGGACCCGGCCAGGTCCTCGCCTTGCAGTTCCGGCGGGACATCGCCCTTCGCAAATTGGTCCCTGGAGATCTCCGTGCGCGCGATGTAGAAGCCAGACATCCCCACGACGCTTGCCGCAGTCGTGCCGGGTTCGCCGTATTCGAACTCGCCGGGGGGCACAAACACGAACTCGACGCCCGTGCGCCGGTGACGGATCAGCCGGGGGTAGCGCCCTTCATCCAGGCGCACGTAGGGATCGGCGGCAAGGTCGGGGGGCAGACGCTTGGCGAGAACCCCACCGGTCAGGATCTCGGCGGCTTCTGCGATGCGCGCCGGGACGCTGCCCCAGGGGTTGTAGACCATTTCCCAGTTCCCCATACCACTGCCGCTGTTGCCGGCCAGGTCCTTGGTCTCGATGTCTACCCGTAGGTTCGTGGCTTTCGAATCAGGAAGAGGGAAGCGAAGGGTGACGGAAGCTCCTTCGATCGTGATGTTCTCATCCCCGAGCAGTGCTTCCGCCGCGTCAGACGCTGAGCTGCCTTCGGTCGTATAGCGAACCTTGGCGGCGGACAGGCTTTCATCGAATGTAAGACGCAGGTGCACCGGCTTGCCGCCCTCGATCGGGCTGCTGATCGCCTCGGTATCCACCATCTTGGGCGCAACGAGATCGCGGATCACGGTGCGCTGCTCGGTCGTCTCGTTGCCCGCCAGGTCGCGTGCGACCACCGTGATCACGTTCTCTCCTTCACGGGGAAGGCTCAAAGTGGCGAACCAGACGTTCTCTACTTCACGAAGCAAGTCGGGGCCGAAGGACGTATCCCCCGCACGCACCTGGGCGACGCCAGACGACACGTCGGTCGCCGAGACCTCCAGCGAGACCTGTTCCGTCGGGCTGCGCATCAAGCCCTCGCCGAGGAAGCGCAGGGTCGGGGGCTGGTCGTCGTGCTGGACGACCAGTCGAGCGGCTTGCCCCGCGTCAGGCAGGGTGAACGCATACTCTGCCCTGTCGCCGGTTTCGACCGCCAGCATGGCCTGGAATGACTCTGTCTCGCGGTCCAGTGCCAGGGCCGTTGAGCTACCGTCAGCGTTCAGCGTCAGACCCGGTCCGCGGGACCCATTCACGGTTCCGGAAACCTCTACCTGAAGGTTGCGAGTGAACAGTTGGTGGATTCCTGCGTCAAAGAGGATCGTCCCTTGGGAGGCAGAACCAAAGCGCACCTCTGGCTGCGGACGGTTCCGGACGGCTTGCTCCAGGATCTGCTTCAAGTTGGACCGCTGAGCAGCGCTTGCGGAGTCCTCATCTAGGTCGCTGTGACCGACGGCAACGTTGTTCGCGACGTTCTTGAACCAGGCGTCGTACTGGACCCGACTGATTTCAAGATCCCAGGGGTGGGCGTCTTCCAGCCCGGGCTGCAGCGGAAAGCTCTCGGTGAGCTCTTTCACTAGAGCGCTACGGTCATAGACGGTCACCGTGACCTCGCGCTCTATTCGGTTGAGAGCAGCATCGAGGATCTGGATTCGCAGGTCCTCTTGCTTCTGCGCCGCGCCGCCAAGGTCCGGTGCGGTCAGCTCGAACGCAGCCGACTCTCCGACCCAGGCTAGATCCAGCTTCTCGGGCGTGCCGTTCGTCAGGTCGTACACGGTCAGCGCCGATTCGTCCTGCTCCTTGTAGCTGAGGCTGCACAGGATCGCTTCGCCAGTCTGGAACGGTCCCTCATCCAGCACCTCAAAAGCATCCTCCGGCAGGCTCACCTCGCTGTCGTGCTGGAGCTGGAACGTGCCCCAGACCACGTCTCCCGTGCGAATCTCCAGGGGAAAGGTACCCTGCGCGGGGAAGGTCAGAGCGGTGCGAAACACTCCATCGCGGTCCCGGAAAATCTCCTGGGAACGGTAGGCTTCGGCGGTGGCGGCGAACCCCACGGTGACCTCCTTGATGTCGCTGCGGTCGATGCGGAACTCCACGTCGACGGTCGGCGTGTTGATCAATCGCTCGCCCACCGCAGGCTGGATCAACTCCATCTCGGTCGCGTCCAGGCCGGGGCGGTTGAGAGCGAAGACCACGCTGCCCACCGCAATGGCCGCGGCTGCGACGAAGGTCCAGGCTTGGCGTGTCTTGCGCTCGGCTCGGCGGCCGAGCTTCTGGCCACTGGCCTCGTAGAGAAAGTCGTCGGCCGAATCGAAGCGATCGGCGGGGTCGTAGGCAAGCGCGCGCGCGACCGCCTGGTCCAGGGCCTTGCTGCCGCTCTCGAGGGGCGGCGGGGGGCCGGCCTTCTGCTTTTCCAAGATCGAGCGCATCGAGCCCCGCTGGGGGGGCTTGCCCTTGACCATGGCGTAGAGCGTGGCGCCGAGGCTGTAGATGTCGGAGACGTGGTCGGGCTTCTCGCCGCGGATGACCTCGGGGGCCATGTACGGCGGGGTGCCCGCCGCGGAGTAGACATCGGAGTCTTTCTCGTCGGCTTGCGCCACGAACGCGATGCCGAAGTCGCAGAGTTTGACCTGGCCCTCGTACTGGGCGAGGGAGCTGCGCGCTTCCACCGGGTGGGTCAACATGATGTTGCCCGGCTTGATGTCGCGGTGCGTGACCTTCTTCTCGGCCGCGTAGTCGAGTGCAGGCGCGAGCTGGGCCAACACCCACACGCACTCCTCCGGTGCGAGCCCCTCCTTGGTCTCGCGCCTGCGCTGCCCGAGCAGGCTGGAGAGGCTGGGGCCCCCGAGGAACTCCATCACCAGGAAGGTGTGCCCGTCGATGGCCTCGGGAATGTTGAGCCGCACGATCGACTCGTGGGTCAGGTCGAACAGCACCGAGGCCTCGCCCTCGAAGCTCGCCGCCTGCACCCGTTTCGCCAGCTTGGAGGACATGAACTTCAGCGCCATGTCCTTCTTGGCGAGGCTGTTGTGGGCCTTCCAAACCTGGCCCTGGGCGCCTTCGCCGACCTGCTCGATCAGCCGGTAGTTGCGCAGTTCCAGGCCCGGGCGCAGACCCTCGCTGGGACTTGGATCCTGGGTCGCAAAGCTGGAGCCCATGGAGCCGACAGAGCTCCGCCCCGTGGCTTGGCTATCCAGACCCTGGTTCGGGACCACGGTCGCCGAGTCTTCCATGGGC
>CAYWNK010000293.1:0-7446 GCA_964459495.1 uncultured Planctomycetaceae bacterium | reverse complement strand
CACCCGCCCCGGTCCATCAGTCCCCGATCTCGAGACGGATGCTTCGCGGCAAGTCCAAGCCTGCCACCAGGTCCTCAAAATCCGACCGGTCCCTGCGCGACAGCTCGATTCCAAAGCGCAGCCGGGTCAAACGCTCGGCCCCATCCAGAATCGGAACCGCCTGGATCAGCTCGACATCCAGCCCGGCCTCCCGCTCCAGCCAGCGCCGGACCCGTGCGGGCGATACATCGCCATCCCAGTCCACGGTGAGCTCGAGCGGGTATTCCTCGGCCTGACCGCGATCCATGTCCAAGCTGCGCTCCGCTCGCTGCTGCAGGGCGGAACCCAGGCTTGCGCCATCAAAGTCACCCGCGCCCATCCCCGCGCGCTCGATCGTGACGCTGCGCACCGGGCCGTGTTCGATGATCGTGGTGCCCACAGCAGCCACGCCGGCCGCGCCCGCAACTCCCAGGGACGCCAAGCCCGTGGCCCCAATCCCGGCCACAGCCAAGACCGCAGCTGTGATCCTGGGCGCCTGGCCTCCCTGGGGTGCCATGGCTCCACGGGCGATGGCGAGGAGCTTGATCTGGGCGAATCCGACGAGGGCGAGGGCGAAGAGTGCGACGAGGGCGAGGGGAGCGGTGAGTGACATGGCTGACGGGGTGGGGCAGGGCGGCGACGCTTCCCGAGCCGAGAATCGGGCTCGGATAGCCAGATACGGGCCGCTCATGGAGCCATTTCCCCCGATGGGGCCTATTCTGTTGGCCCTCATCGGCGGATGAGGCCGCCGCAGCGGCCGGCCGCTGGACCCCCCAGGCTCCCTTCCCTAGACCCATGCAGACCCTCACCAGCTACGTCCTCGGCTCCTGGCACGCCGGGACCGGCCGCCTGGCCACCCTCGAGAACGCCGTCACGGGCGAGTCCGTGGCCGAGACTGGAACCGGTGGCATCGACATGGCCGCCGTCGTGCGCCACGGCCGCGACGTGGGCGGGCCGGCCCTGCGCGCGCTCTCCTTCGAGGAGCGCGGCAAGCTGCTGAAGGACCTGTCGGCCGCCATCCACGAGCACCGAGAAGAGCTGATCGACCTGGCTGCCAAGAACGGGGGCTGCACGCGGGGCGACGCCAAGTTCGACATCGATGGCGCCACCGGCACCCTGTCGGCCTACGCCCACTACGCGAAGTCGCTGGGCGACAAGGCCTACCTGGTCGACGGCGAGGGCGTGCAGCTCGGTCGCACCGCGCGCTTCTGGGGTCAGCACATCCGCGTCCCGCGCCGCGGGGTGGGGGTGCACATCAACGCATTCAACTTCCCCGCGTGGGGGATGATGGAGAAAGCCGCGTGTTCGCTGCTCGCGGGCGTGCCCGTGATCGAGAAGCCGGCGACCTCCACTGCGTTGGTGGCCTGGCGAGTCGCCGAGATCACCGCCCAATCGGGGATCTTGCCCGAGGGAGCCTTCCAGTTCCTCTGTGGCTCCGCCGGGGACCTGTTCGACCACCTCGGTCCCCAGGACTGCGTGGCGTTCACCGGGTCGGCCTACACCGGCCGGATCATTCGCTCCCACGAAAACCTGATCGCGAAGGGCGTGCGCATCAACATCGAGGCCGACTCGATCAACGCGGCCGTGCTGGCGCCGGACGTGGACGCGGGCTCGGACACCTATGGCGTGTTCCTCCAAAACGTGGTCACGGACATGACCCAAAAAACCGGTCAGAAGTGCACCGCCGTGCGGCGCATCTTCGTGCCGGCCGACCGCATCGATGAGATCAAGGGAGACCTGGTCGAGGCCCTTGGGCGCGTCCCGGTGGGAGACCCCGCCGTGAAGGGCGTGCGCATGGGGCCGGTGGCCCACGGCGGCCAGCTCGAGGACGTGCGCAGCGGCATTCAGAAGCTGAGCGAGGTCTGCGAGGTCGCCATGGGCGGAGCGGATGTGCAGCCCGAGGGCGTGCCCGCGGGCGGGCGCTACGTCTCGCCGACCCTGTTGGTCGCGAAAGACGCCCAGGCGGACATCCTGCATGACCTCGAGGTGTTTGGCCCGGTGGCCACCCTGGTGCCCTACTCCGGCGACGCCATCGAGGCGGGCAGCCTCGTCGCCCGTGGACAGGGTGGCCTGGTGACCTCGCTGTACTCCAACGATGCCGACTGGACCGAGGCGTACGTGCTGGAGGTCGCGCCCTGGCACGGACGGGTCTGGATCGCTTCGGATCGTTCGGCCGGGCAGTCCCTACCCCCCGGCATGGTGCTTCCGGCCTCGATCCACGGCGGCCCCGGCCGCGCGGGCGGCGGGGAGGAGCTGGGCGGCGAGCGCGGGCTCGATTTCTACATGCAGCGCACGGCGCTGCAGGGCTTCAAGGGCCTGATCGAAGCGAAGTTCGGGGGCTGAAGAATGCGGTAGGGAGGCGGGAGCTAGCTCACCGCCTTCCGGCCTCCATCAGCGCCGCACGAACAGCCGCACTTCCCAGGTGCCCGCACCTCGGCCCCAGCCGACAACGTCGTCGCGTCCGTCCCCGTCGAGATCGACGATCCGCAGCTCCGGTTGCTCGAGCTGATCGAAGGGGACCCTGGCTGCCACCGGCTTGCCGCTGGCAGCCTTGCGCAGGATCGAGCCCGGGGCCAGGTCGTACTTGGGCAGCTCGTCGAGACCAAACACCACCTCGCCCTCGTCTCCGCGCTGGTCGAGTTCGATCAGGACAAAGGCCTCGATGATGCCCTCGAAGCTGGGGGACCCGTCCATGAGCGACTCGATCGCCGTGGGCCGCGGGGCGCAGTTGCGCTGAATGGTGAGCTTGCCCTGGCTGACGTCCGCAACGTCATCGCGCTTGCCGTCCTCGTCCCAGGCTAGGCGCAGGGCGGGGATCTCGAATTGCTCGTCGACCTGCTTCGAGACACCCTCGGCGTCATCGGCAAAGGACAAAAGGCGCGGGATCTCCAGGCCTAGGGTTCCCCGCTGGGTGGGGCGCCGGGCGAAGGTGCCGCCTTCATTGCCGTAGGTGTAGACCTCGAAGTCCAGCCGGCCGGGCAGGATCAAGTAGCGCAGGGCGCGCCCCAGGGAGATGCGCTCGCCGCGCAGGAGCTGGAGATCGGGGCGTTCATCGCCGAGGACCTGCCGCACGAAGAAGGTGAGCACCTTGCCGCTCGACTTCAGCACCTGGTCGGGCGTGCCTGTCGGTCCGCCCCGGGATCCGCCCAGGAAGACCTGGAACTTGCCGCCGAGCCCCAGCACGAAGTCGTTGGGGGCCTTGCCGTCGAGGTCGGCGATCTCCCACTGGACGGTGTCGTCGATGTTGCTCAGCAAATCGTCGAGGTTGATGCCGTCGGTCTTGGGCAGCTGTTTCGCCAGCTCGACCAGGTCGAGGACCCAGGTCGGTTCGGCCGACAGGACGGGATCCGCCAGGTGGAAGGCCACCTGCTCGCGGGTCTCGGAAACCAGGTCCCGGGTGCCGTCGCCGTCCACGTCGTAGAGCTCGAACCAGGGGACGCTGACGCTGCGGCCAAAGCGGCCGTCGAGGCTGCCGGGGTCGCCCATCTCGTACTTCACATTGGCGGAGTAGCGCACCTCGAGGGCGGGGGCGAAGGCGGTCTCGCCGCCGGGGGTAGCCAGGTAGATGCGGTGGGCGCGCTGGTCGGGGAGCACCAGGTCGGTGTGTCCGTCGCCATCGACGTCCCGTGCGAAGTTGACGCGGTAGCTGCCCGGCGGCAGCCAGCCCTTGGCCTCGAGCACGACCTTGGCCTCGCTGAAGGTGCCGTCGGGCTGGAGCTGGTGGCTCTGCACGCGCGCTCCGTCGACGAACAGGAGCACCTCGGTGGCGCCGTCCCCGTCCAGGTCATCCAGGTCCCAGGCCAGGCCCGTGCTCGGCCAGCGCAGGGGCTGAGTCGTCGTGGCCAAGAAGGCCCCGGCATCGTCCTGCAGGTGAATCGTGATCCCGTTGCTGTCCATCCGAAACAGGTCGAGGTCCCCGTCCCCGTCGGCATCCTCCAGCGCGAGCCGGACCCCGTTGCGGGGCAGGGTCACGTCGCTGCGCGTGAATGCGGGCTCGGCGTCCTGGGCCAGGGCTGCGAGGGCGAGGGGCAATAGCGCGATCATTTTGACCTCCGACGGCCCATGGACAGCATGACGGTCAGGCGCTCGTCGCCCAGGGAAACCAGGTCGCCCAAGCCATCGCCGTTCAGGTCGGGCACGGACAGGGACGAGATCGCCCCGCGGGTCTCGAAGCGTTTCCAGGGGGCTTTTTCAAGCTCCCAGGAATCGCCGCTGAAGAAACCCGAGTCCTTGACCACCCGGCGTACAGCGAGACGGCCCTCGAGGTCGAGCGCGACGAGGTCAGCGACACCATCGTTGTCGCAGTCGCGCGTGAGCTCGTAGTTGGCGATGGCGCCCGCGATCGACTCCTCGTCGTAGACCTCGGTGGCCTTGACGCTGGGCTTGCGCTCGAAGCCCTTCTTGCCCCCGAAGTAGACCAGGTGGGTGAAGGTGAACTCGAGGCCGCCCACGCTTTCCAGCATGCCGGGGAGCTCGAACTTGCGCAGCACGAGGTCGGGTCGCTTGTCCCCGTTGACGTCGGTGATCTGGATGCGCAGCTCGGAGGCGTCGAAGCGCAGAACCCCGTTGGGCTTGGCGGGGAACATCTTTCCGCGTTCCTGGAGCAGCACCAGCAGCCGGATGGCCCTGTTCTTGATTCCGTTTTCCTTGGGCACCAGCCGTGCGAGGATGTCGATGTCACCGTCCCCGTCGAGGTCGGCGAGCTTCAGGCTGCGCTCGGTCTTTTTCGCGGTCAGATACTCGGGCAGCGGTTCCACGCTGGTGGCATTGGCTGCCCCGTTCTTGTGGAAAGCGAGGCCCGCGGGGCTCAGGTCCAGCAGGTCCAGGCTGCCGTCGCCGTCCACGTCCAGCAGGGCCGGGGAGCGATAGGCGAGGGATGCGGACAGCAGATTGGAGGCGTCCTCGTCGTGCTCCTCGACGAAGGGGGAGGGGTCGCCCTGGAGCGCGATCTTGATCTGGTTGCGCGGTCCTTCGCGGTTCCCATTGACGCTGTCCTTGGGTCCGGTTGTGTCCCGTACGCTGGCGATCTGTCCGGCCGCAAACAGGGGGCCCGAGGTCCAGACGTCAGCCTGCGAGGGGTCGGGGGACCAGACGTGGTAGCCCGCGGCGGAGGGCAGCAGGAAGCGGTCCTGGCCCTTGCCTACGGGGCCGGGGAGCACGAAGGCCCAGTAGGGCAGGGCAGCGGGGTCGGGCAGGTCGTAGACGAGCTCGGTGCGCGCGATGGCCTTGGCGTTGCCGCGGTAGCCGTCCTTCAGGATCGAGTAGGACCAGGCGCCACCGCGGGTGAGCAGCAGCAGCTCGGCTCCGGGATCCGGCCGCAGGTCGGCGCTGCCCCAAGCGATCACGTCGTCGAGCATGGCGACGGTGCGCCGGGGCACGGCTTCGAGGCTGTCGGGTGTCACCGCGTGAATGCGTAGCTCGCGCCCGCTGGGCGTGAGGACCGCTAGGACCACGTCCCGGTGCAGGGGAGGGCGCGATCCCGCTAGGCCGTCGACCGCCTCCCAGTCCAGCAGCTGGACGCCGGGCTCCAGGCTGGCGTCCACGTAGTAGGACTCCTTCTTTTCCCGAGCGCTGGCGGGGCAGGCCAGCACCAGGGCCGCGAGGAGCGCCATGCCGGACCTCATGAGCCCAGCTCCCCAATTCCGCTCGAGAAGCGGAAGAAGCGCAGGATGCTCCAACGCTTTTCCACGCCATCGCGCTCGTAGCGCAGCAGGGAGATCAGCCACAGATCGACGAGCACGAAGCTCGTCTGCTTGCCCTCGGGGTCACTGGAGTAGTTGGTCAGCACGGGAACGTTGAAGCCGGTGACCCGCCGGGGCGGGCTCGCGAGCTTGACCCGGGCTTCCTTCTCAGAGCCGGACTTGCTGTCCAGGAAGGTGACGTCGACCCGCCCGCCCTCGGGCTGGGCCTGCAGGCGCTGGACCAGGTCGAGGTCCGACATCACGCGCGAGCCGTTGAGCGCGAGCACGACGTCTCCGACATCGACTCCGGCCCGGGGGAAGGGGCCGTCGGGATCGCTGGTGACCAGCACCACGCCGCCCTGGCCGGCGAGCCAGCCGGCCTGGCTGCGCGCGGGGTCGGCGCGCCATAGGCGCTCGGGGGCTGCGTCCGCGCCGCCCATGGCGCGGGGGGTCAGCTCGATGGCAAAGCCTGAGTCGCCCCGTTGGACCTGGGCCTGGACGGCGGCGCCGGGCTCCAGCTCCGCGAGCATGTTGCTGAGTTCACCGGGGTCGTGGACAACCGTTCCCGCCAGCTCGAGGAGCACGTCTCCAATGCGCAGCCCGGCTTCGGAGGCGGGCGAGCCCTGGGCGACGGCGGTGATCCGAACGCCGGGATCGAAGGACAGCGACTCGAGGGAGCCCGAGTCGTTCTCGCGCACCGTCAGGCCGAGGAAGGAGCCTTCGCTCGACTGGGTCTGGGCCCACTCCAAGGTCGCGGGCAGCGGGTCGGGCAGGGGCTTGATGGCTGCGGTCGTGCAGGCACCGAGCATCAGGACCGACGCCAGGGCCAGCTGGCGCAGGAGGAGGTTGCGGGTCATGGGGCGTTCCAAGGGGAGAGCGATCCGGGTGTGCGGCCCGAATCGATGGAGAGGCCGGAGCGTTCGATGGAGAGTCGTTTCGTCGGCTACAGGGCGCGCCGGCGTAGGGCGACGATGGCTAGCAGGGTCAAGGCGAGGGTCTGGGGCCAGGGCAGCACGTGGGCGGCCCGCAGCATGCCCTCGGAGACACCGCCGTCCGAGAAGCCCCGAGCGAGCTGGGATACGCCGAGCAGCGCACCTTGTTTCGAGTCGACGAGGGTTGGAGCATGGTAGGCGAAGACGAAGCGCGCCATGTCGCCCAGGGACTCCTTGAGGAGGTCGAAGGCGAGGAGCAGGCCCAGCGCGGTGGCGACCGCCCCCGCGGCCGTGCGAGAGAGCGCGCCGATCCAGAGTCCGAAGGCCCAGGCTGACAGCATCGCGGGGAGGGCTGAGAGCCAGGCAGCTCTTAGCTCAGTCGCGACTTCGTCCGAGGTAAAGAGCTCGTAGCCGTCCTCGGCGAGAGGTCCGAAATCCAGCTGGAGACTCGCCGTGATCCAGGCGCTCATGCCGGCGAGGGCAACCAGCAGCAGCAGGGAGCCCAGGCCGACGAGCAGGCGCCCGAGCACCAAGGCCGGGCGACTGACGCTGCGCGTGACCGCGAGGCGCACGAGGCCGGTCTCGAGGTCGCCCCCGAGTCCCTTGGCGGCTGCAGCGACAAGCAGCAGGGTGGTGAGTGTCAGGCCGGCGCGCAGGCCGTCCACAAAGGGACCCCAGGCGAGGCCGGAGTCCAGCCCGAACTCTTCTCCTTCGACGAGGGATACGCCGAGGTGCGTGCGGGCGGCGGCCAGCAGGGCAACAAGGATCGCAGCGGCCCAGGCCGCGCGGGAGTGGAGGAGCCGGCCGCACTCGGC
>CAYWNK010000292.1:0-7483 GCA_964459495.1 uncultured Planctomycetaceae bacterium | reverse complement strand
CACCAGCGTCATTGCGATCGGCGCCGTGTTTTTCTGGCTCGCGCCCAGCATCGCCTGGATGTCGGTTCTTCCCATGCCCTTCATCCTGTGGGGATCGCTCCTGTTCCAGCGTAGGTTGCAGCCACGCTACGCGCGCGTCCGGGACGCGGTGGGTCAGCTCAACGGCGACCTGGCAGGCAACCTGGGCGGCATCGCCACCATCAAGTCCTTTGCGGCAGAGGAGCGAGAATCCCAGCGCATCGCTGCCCGTAGCGATGGGTACCGCCGCGCCAATGGATCTGCAATCTCGCTATCGAGCGCATTTTCCCCACTCATCCGCATGGTGATCCTCTGCGGCTTCACCGCCACGATGGCGTTCGGTGGCTGGCAGGCAGCCAAGGGGGAGATGGCCGTTGGAACCTACAGCGTGCTGGTGTTCATGACGCAGCGCTTGCTGTGGCCCCTGACGTCCCTAGGCGACGTCTTCGATCAATACCAGCGGGCCATGGCGTCGACCACCCGCATCCTGGACCTCCTGGACGTACGGCCCACCATTCGCAGCGGGGACGTGCGACTGGCTGCAAGCAGGACCCCAGGGATCGCCCCGGAGATCACCTTCGACGGGGTCGGCTTCGCCTACGCGGACGGAACGCAGGTCCTGGAGGATCTCCAGCTGTGCATCCCCGCGGGCCAAACCACCGCCCTCGTCGGCTCTACGGGTTCGGGCAAGAGCACCCTCGTCAAGCTGCTCCTGCGCTTCTACGACCCGACCGAAGGGACGATTCGCCTGGGCGCCACCGCCCTTCCCGATCTCCACCTGCGGGACCTGCGCAGGAGCATCGGCCTGGTCAGTCAAGACGTCTTTCTGTTCCATGGAACTGTCGCTGAGAACATCGCCTATGGGCAGCCCGACGCAAGGGCGGAGGAAATCGCCGAAGCAGCCCGCCTCGCGGAGGCGGACGGTTTCATCGCCGAGCTTGCCCACGGCTACGAAACCGTCGTTGGGGAACGGGGACAGAAGCTCTCGGGTGGCCAGAGACAGAGGCTCAGCCTAGCCCGGGCCGTGCTCACCGACCCGGCCATCCTCATCCTGGATGAGGCCACGAGCGCAGTGGACAACGAAACGGAAGCTGCGATCCAACGCTCCCTCGACACCCTGACGCGCGGGCGCACGACCGTCGTGATCGCCCACCGGCTCTCCACCATTCGGGGGGCCCACGCGATCCATGTGCTCGAGGCCGGCCGCATCGAGGAGAGCGGAACCCACGACGAATTGCTGGCCGCAGGTGGTCTCTATGCCGCCCTGTGGCGTGTCCAAACCGGCGAGCGCATGCTCGTCGACCCAGCGTGAACACCCCACTCGACGTTCTGGTCGTTGGTGCCGGCATCAGCGGGCTCACCACCGCCCACCAGCTCCATGCCGCGGGATTGCGCGTGCTCGTCTGCGAGGCCAGCGGCCGCGTTGGTGGGCGCCTGCGCTCCGTCACACCGGGGGCGCAATGGAGTGCACAGCCAGGATTTCAGCTGGACCTCGGCGCGACCTGGGTCTGGCCCCACGAGCGGCGCGTGCGTGCCCTAGCCGCCCGCCTCGGCGTGAGCACCTTTCCCGCAGCCGAAACCGGCAGCCTGATGTTTGACGGTCCCCAAGGGGTCCAACGCATGCCGGCCGGGCCCGGCTCAGGAGCCCTGCGACTCGCGGGCGGAACCGCCGCGTTGCCCGCGGCCGTCGCCGCTGCCCTTCCCCCGGGCGCACTGCTCCTAGGCTCACCGGTTGCCGCACTGGAAACCAGCGCTGACGGCATCCGGGCAACTCTCGCCGGCGGAGAAGCCATCCACGCCGCCCAGGTTGTGCTCGCCCTTCCTCCTGCTCTCGCACTCGAGCGCATCACCATCTCCCCCGAGCTCCCCGATCCCCTGCGTCAAGTGATGGCCAGCACGCCGGTGTGGATGGGCACCATCGTGAAGCTGATCGCGACCTTTCCCCGGGCGTTCTGGCGGGACGCGGGCCTTTCGGGCTCATCGATCTCCCACCGTGGACCCGCCCAGGAGATTCACGACCTGTCGGCCTCGGGAAACGGCCCTGCGGCCCTGTTTGGCTTCAGCTCCCCCACAGGCCCCCAGGCTCCGGCCCCAAGCACGGACGAATTCGTCGAACAGCTGGTGCGCATCTTTGGTCCCCAGGCCGCCGAAGCCACCTTCACCGTCTCCCAGGACTGGCGCCGCGAACCGTGGATCACACCGTCTGCCGGCGTGCCCCGCGGCGACTACGCCTTGTTCGGACATCCGGCCTATCACCGCTCCTATCTTTGCGAACGGTTGCGCTTCTGCTCCTGTGAGACGGCCGGACAGGGCGGCCACATCGAGGACGCCCTGACCGCCGTCGAGCGGGTGGTGCAGCAGATCCTGGCGGGGTGATTCTCGGCCGCCCGGCTAGCGTCGCCTCGGCGGTCTACCGCCGCCCACCGGGGCGTTTGGTCCCTCGGTCTCAAAACCTGGCCGCGCGAGCAAGGCGGGGTCGAGCGCGTCGAGAGCGGTCTTGAGCTGATCCTCGAGCTCGCTTTGCCCGCGTGCCTTCAGGCGCGCCCACAGCGAGATCGCCGTAGTCGCCGCCGAAAAGTTCAGCCCGTCCAGGACGGACGCGGCATCGGGGCAGCGCTCAAAGCTCTGCAAGAGCTGAGCCACGGCCTCCGCCTCCTGCTCGGCGTCCATCAGAATCCGCGCCCGGCCCGCGAGCGCCATCGCTACGAAGTGGTCCGCGCTGTGCGCAACCCCCTTGTCCTCCGGCGCAAGGGCGATCGATGCCTCGTACAGCTCGATCGCCCGCGTGTAGGCGTCCAGCCCCTCCGGGCCCCGCAGCTGCCGGCGCTCGAACTCCGCCGCGACCAGGGCCGCGTAGCCGGCGAACTGCATGCGTGGCGCGCCCGTGCCCGGCTGCGCCAGGATGGCGTCGTAGCGCTCCATCAGGCCCTTGACGCCCTTGTCCCGCAAGAGGCTGGACCGTAGCCGGGCGTGCAGGTTGGCGGACAATGGAAAACGCTCCAGCCCGACTTCCAGGACCTCGGCTGCCGGTCCCACCGCGCCCATCCGCCGCAAGAAGTCGTGATGATCAGCGATGTGCGCATCGAGTCCATAGGGGTGTCGAGCTAGCACCGCGTAGGCCGAGTGCATATCTGCCAGCCACTCCGGCGGCCAGGACTCCCCCCTGCGCTGGCGCCGCGAGATCGACTGACGCCGGCCATCCACGAAGATCGACAGCGCCGCCATCGCGCTCCAGCTGTCCGCGCCCACGGGCAAGGCCTCGACCGCCTTCGCCGCCAACTCGGCGGCTTGCCTGGCGTTGCCCAAACTCGAGTGCGCAACGGCCATCGCCGCATCCGCGCGCCAGCCTCCCGCACCCAGATCCGCGGCCTTGCCCGCTTTTGCGAGCACGTCCTCGTACATCAACCTGTGCAGCCGTTTGCGCTCCACCGGGTCCGAGGGCAGAGTCTCCAGCGTCGAAGGGTCTACCGCGAGCGCCAGCGTCGCCTCCGCCGCTTCCAAATTGGCCTGGGCGTCCTCCCTGGCAGCAGCCGCCGCGCGCTGCTTTTCTCGCAGGCGTTCTTCGAGCGTGTCCCGCTCGTAAGCGTCGGCCGACGCCGGAGCACCTTTTAGGGAACCGGCCCAGGCCTCCACGTCCACCGCACCGGACTCCGCCCCAAGTCCGCGATACACCACGGCCAGAGTCCCCGCACGGGCATCCAGAGCGCTCAGACGGTCGAGAGCTGCGATCAGGGGTTCGCGCTCCGCCGGCTCCATCGGGACCCGCAGGGCCTCCGTGATCAGCTCGATGGCCGCCGGATCCTGGGTCTGGGCCAGGGCCGCGCGGGCCAGCCGGGCCTGCTCCACATCCAGGCCAAAAATCGCCAGCCGCAGCAGGTCTAGCGGTGAATCCGGCCCCGCAGAAACAGCCGCGGTCAGAATCTCGCGACGCTCGGCCCGTGTTCCCGCGCGGAAAACGCGCTCCACCCATTCCTGGTCCTCGGCGTCGGGGCTCGTCAGCCGCTCGACCAGGCTCGGCTCCTCAGGTTCGACCCAAGGTACCGGGTTTTCCCGGTCCACCACGCCGTCGTAGACCGTTTGGAAAACCGACGCGGTGTCGAAGGCGTAAAACACGTCGTAGACCTCGGATCCATCGAGCTCCACCATGATGTGCCGCGGTGCGATGCGCCTGCCGTCCAGGTAGCGTTCGTAGACGATGGGCTCCAGCGTGATGTGCTCTCCGCAGGTCACACCGCCGAAACGCGGACAGGGCACCCGTCGACCTTCGTCGTCGTAGTCGCGGGCCGTATGTCGGTAGACGGAAGCGATCACGGTGACGTAGGGCTCGTAGAGGGCCGCCACCTCCGGCTGCCGATAGCGCACGCCGGCGTAGTGCTCCGACGCGATCTCGCCGTCCATATTCACGCAAACCAGGATCGGCTTGCCCGTCTTGACGGAAAGAGCGACCGCATCCTCCCAGCTACGCTGCCAGCGGATCAAGGTAGGCATAGCCCACTCCGCTTCCGTCGGAGCGCGCCACATGACCTCGCGCTCCGCCTCGCCCTGGACTTGGCCCAGTTGCTCACCGATCGGCGTTTCCTGTTCAGGCGACTGCACGTCCGGTGTTTGGACAGTCGGCGGCTCAGTCGGTGGCGCCCCCCCGTCCTGGGCGAAGCACGGGGTGACGAACAGCGTGGCAGCAACGAGGTGGAGAAGAACTTTCATAGGGGGATTGGGAGGCTTACGCCGTCCTCCAGGCTAGCCTGCCAGGGGCCCTGGTCATGTAAGCCATGGGCTGGATTCCGCCGCCACCTCCCCCATGCAAGTATTCCCCGCAGTCCCGCTTGCCCTCTGGATGGGCCTCTTGGGACCGACTCCTCCCCTGGAGGCAGCTGGAATCCTCCCGGCCCAGGACGGCCTCACCGTCGACGGGGTGGCCGCCGTCGATGGCTCGGATCTGGCCAAGATCCACCTCGAGGTCCAGCCGGCCGCCCCCTTTCCCGGCCAATCCGTAGAGCTCGCTGTCTTCGTCGAGCTGGATCAGCGGCTGACCGACGGCGCTCTCCTGGATCTTTTCCGGCGCGAACTCGACCTCGAGGTGCAGCTTCGATTCCCGGCCCTCGAAGGCTGGGACCCCGCGGAGCCCCGCTCCGGTGGACTGCGCTACGCCCTCGACGACGAGGTGGCGCGTATCGCGCCGTGGGGCGAGAGCACAGAGCCCATGGGTCGCTACCGCGCCACCTGGCGACGGACCCTAGAAAGCCCGGGGGACTATCCGATTCCTGGGCCGCTGCTGCGATTTGCCTATACGACTGGCTTCCGCGCCGACCTCCTCGCCGGCAGCGTGCCCAACGATCGGGTGGAGGCCTACGTCCAAGCCCCCACGCTCACGGTCTCCGTCTCCGACTTCCCCGAGGCCGAACGGCCGCCGGAGTTCCGCGGGGACCTTGGCCGCTTCACACTCGAGACCGTTCCCCCCAGCGATGTCCTGCAGGTTGGCCAGACCTTCCAGCTGGCCGTTCTGGTGCGCCCCCTGGACGACGAGCCTGCACCCGTGCCGCCTTTTCCGCCGGCGCCCGACCTGCGGTTGCTCGACACCCAGAGCATCATCCAAGGAGATTCACGGCTGGTGACGTGGACCGCCGAGCCAATGATGCCCGGCATGCTGCGGCTCCCCCCGATCGTCTTGGCCAGCTTCGATCCGGTCTCCGCGACCTACGTTGTGGCGAGCACTGAATCCGCGACCTGCGAGGTGCTACCGCCCTCGAACGACCTTGGCGCTGGTCCCCACGAGAACTTTGGGTCTGCCGGTCGCACCAACAATGTCCTCGCCCTGTGCGCGGCGATGATCCTGGTCGTTTGCATCTACTGGTGGCGCACCCGTAGTCACGCCGCGCGACTTCGACAGGGCCAGCCGAAGGTCGTCTTGGCCCAGGCCACCGCCCACGACCAGGTTCTCGGGGCGCTCGCTGCACGCCTCGGCTGTACCCATGCCGCGGTGGCAGGGCCTGGCCTAGCACGTCGACTCGTGGACGCGGGAGTCGACTCTACCGCCGCCACGCGGGCAGCTGAGCTCTTCCATGCGCTCGAATCCGAGCGCTTCGGTGGACCGGATGTCCCCGAAAGGGTGGTGGACCTGGGAGAAGTGCTGCGCGAGCTACGCATCCCCGGCTAGATCGCCGGTCACCTGTTCAGCTCCGACCTCGAGAGCGGCCCACAGCTCATCCAGCTCCTCCCATCCGGTGCGCCAGTTGGCAAAGGCCACGCGCACGGCCGCGACACCCCGCCAGCGGGTCGAACCGAGCTCGAATCGACCCTGGCCCTGGAAGTGGGCCAAGAGCTTGCCATTGAGCCCGTCGAGCTCCGCTCCTCGTCGGCCGCGGGGCCGCAATCGAAAACAGACCACGTTGGAGACCTGGGGAGCGAGTAGCTCAAAGGCATCGCTCTGCGCAATGCGGCGGGCAAGCTCAGCCGCCAGCTCGAGGTGGCGCTCCACCCAACTGCCCACGCCATTCCGGCCGTAGGCGGCAAGGCAAGCCCAAAGGGCAAAGGCCCGAGGCGGGCGGCTCATCTCCGGCCCAAGGTTCGCGTAGACCGTCCGCGGTTCCCCCCCCGCGGGCAAGTAGTTGCCACGCAGTCTATGGGAGGCCGCAAGCATGCGCTTGTCCTTGACCCAAGCCACGCCGCAGCCCGTGGGCACGTTCAGCCACTTGTGCGCATCGACGGCTGCGGACTGGACGCCTTCGATGCCGGCGGTGAGTGCCCGCCGCCCGGGAATCACCCGGGTGCACAGTCCAAAAGCACCGTCCACATGGACCCAGACGGGGCGGCCCTGCACCAGCTGTAGGGTCTCCTCGATGGGGTCGAATGCGCCACTGTTCACCTCGCCCGCGCTGAGCACCACGACGGCGGGGCGTGTGGGATTTCGATCCAGCTCGCCGGCCAATGCAGACAGATCCATCGGACCAGCGTTCTGGGTCGTGCGGCCACCGCCGAGGCGGCTCAGGCTGCGGCGCCCAACGCCGATCTGCGCCAGGGCCTTTTCCACGCTCGCGTGCACGTAGCCGCTGGCGAGCACCGGCATGGCGGGCAGGCCGGTGAGGCCCTCCTCAGCAACGCTCACCCCGTGCTCCCGCGCCCACCACTCGCGGGCCGCTGTCAGGCCGGTCAGGTTCGCCTGGTGCGCACCCGACACCAGCACCCCCGTCCATTCCGCAGGGAGCGCGAGCAGCTCCCGCAGCCAGTTGAGGGCCACCTCCTCGAGCCGCGCCGCCGCGGGCGAACTCGTCCAGCTGGAGGCTACCTGATCGAACGCGCCCGCCAGCCAATGCCCGGCAAGGGCAGCGGGAGTCACCCCACCCACGACGTAGTGGTGATAGCGCGGCCCCGCGCTGCGCAGGCCCGAGGCGCGGGCCAAGACCCCTAGCTCCTTGAGGGCCTGGGCGGCCCCCTCCCCCTCCCCAGGCAGGTCCGGGGCCCATTTCAC
>CAYWNK010000291.1:0-7485 GCA_964459495.1 uncultured Planctomycetaceae bacterium | reverse complement strand
CGGCGGTGAGTTCGTCCGAGGGACCGCCGTAGGGGCGGCCAAAGGGGAAGAGAGCTCGGCGCAGGCAGGCGCCGAGGAAGCTCATGGGCAGGTTGCGTAGAAGGCCGTCGAGGGCGTCTTGGCAGCGCTGGAGACATACCTCACCAGCCCAGCGGGCAAAGGGCTCCTCCTCCTTCGGGCAGCCACGGGACTCGAATCGGTGCAGAGTCGATGAGCCGAAATAGAGCCAGGCGAGAGCGTCTGCTAGACGGCCGGAGAGCTCCTCACGGCGCTTGAGCTCGCCTCCTAGGGTGCCCATGGCGACCTCGGTGCAGAGCGCGAAGGCGGCCGAGAAACGGGTCATCCCGTTGACCAGACGGGCGACTTCTGCCGAGCCCGCTGCCGTGGTCAAGCCGCCGCCCGTGAGGGCCGTCCACAAGGCTCGCACGCTCGTGCATGCGATGCCTCCCATGTGCTTGGCGAGGGCCTTGTCGAAGGCTTCGAGATCCCCAGCCATCGCGGCCCGGACCTCCTCCTGCGCCTGAGGGTGGCAGCGCAAGGCACCCTGGCCGAACACGATCAGCGTACGGGTCAGGATGTTCGCGCCCTCGACGGTGATACCGATCGGCAGTGCCTGGTAGTAGCGCGAGAGCACGTTGCGTGGACCACGGCAAATGGCTGCGCCTGCCATCACGTCCATGGCGTCGTTCGTTCCGTCGCGCATGGCCTCGGTGCACCAGGCCTTCATGATGGCCGAGATGACAGAGGGCTTTTCACCGGAAGCGACGGCGGAAGCCGTCAGTTGGCGTGCTGCCATCACCATCCAGGACGTTCCCGCAATGCGGCCGATGGGGGCGGCAACGCCTTCCATCTTGCCGATGGGCAAGCCGAACTGCTCGCGCATGGCGCCGTAGGCGCTGACCGACAAGGTGCACGTCTCCAGGGCCCCGGCCGCTAGGCCGGGAAGTGAAATGGCTCGGCCCGCGGATAGGCAATCCATCAGCATCCGCCAGCCCTGGCCTAGGCCTGCCCGACCGCCTATGACGTTGTCCAGGGGGACGAAGACGTCCTTGCCTGTGGTGGGGCCGTTGATGAACTTGACGCCGAGGGGGTCGTGCCGCAGGCCCGTTTCGACTCCGGGGAGATCCGCGGGAACCAGCGCGCAGGTGATGCCAAAACTCTCAGGTTTGCCGAGGAGGCCATCTGGGTCGCTTGCTTTGAAAGCCAGACCCAGAAGGGTGCAGTTGGGCGCCAACGTGATGTAGCGCTTGTCCCAATTGAGTCGGAGGCCGAGCACCTCCTCTCCGTTCCAGTCGCCCTTGCAAACGATGCCTTTGCTGCGCATCGAACCCGCGTCGGAACCAGCGAAGGGCTCGGTTAGGGCGAAGGCGGGGATCTCCTGGCCGGAAGCCAAACGCGGCAGCCAGTGCTCGCGCTGGGCCTGCGTTCCGTAGTGCATCAACAATTCGGCGGGGCCCAGACTGCTGGGCAGCATCACCGTCACAGCGAGCGTCACGTTGTGGCTGCTGACCTTGGTGACGATGGCCGACACGGCCTCGGCGGAAAAGCCGAGCCCACCGAACTGCTCGGGGATAATCAACGCCATGAAACCGGCGCTCTTCAGGTACTCCCAGGCCTCTGGCGTCAGGTCTCCCAGCGCGTCGACCTCTTCGTTGTCGACCAGCTGGCAGATGTGCTCGGTCTCCACATCGAGGAACCTCTGCTCCCGTTCGGTGAGTCCAGGGCCGCGAAATTTGAGGAGCTTATTCCAGTCGGGATTGCCGCTAAATAGATCGCCATCCCACCATACTGTTCCCGCGTCCAGCGCGACCTTTTCGGTCTCACTCATCTTGGGCAAATGCGGGCCTAGGGCCGACAGTACGGGGCCGGAAATCGCCATCCGCCGAACCTCCGGAACGGCGAACAGGACGACGACCATTCCACCCAGGATCCAGGGGATGAGACCTGGAGAGCCCATGAGCGTCCAGAGCATCAGTCCGAGGGCGAGGGGGACGATGCCCGCAAGGGCGGGTTTGTCGGCGAGCAGCAGGGCGACTGCGATGGCGACGAGCAGCAGGATCACGAGGAACGTCATATTCGGTTGCTGGCTAGATTTCGAACTGGCGCCCGACCCAAGCGGGACGCGAATAGTCCCAGTTGCGCTCGGCCATGCCGGCGACGATCAGGGGGATGATGTCGATCATCGCCTCTTGAACGTCCGTTTCAATCTGAAGGGCATCACCATAGCGAAGTAGTGCCTCTTGTTCCCCTGCACTGCGTGCGTCCGGTCGTCGCAGGACCCTCCAGGCGGCACCCACAGTGCCCCCGTGGGTTTGCTTTCGCTGGTGGACCAGGAGATGTCCCAGGTCGGCGTAGGGCAGGAACTTGGATTCGCTAGCCCCCCAATCGAGCAGGCCGATCACCCGCCCCTGGTGGTCGACCTGTACGTGCTTGGCTCGGGTGTCTGCGTGATACAGCATCAGCGGAAGCTCGCGGCCCACGAGGCGCTCGGCCGCTTCGGCGAGCATCCGGCCAAGGGCCTTGGCGGTGCCGACGGAGCCGGAGCGCCGCTGGACCTCGGCGCAGCGCTCACCCAGCAGCTCGTCGAAGACCCCCTGGGTGAGGGGGGCGGGTTCGCTGACCTTCAGGTGACTGAGGACCTCAGCAACCCGCACGGGCAGTTCGTCTTCGGCGAGGTCGGTCCCCGTCAGATGGGGGGCGGTGAGGCCCCCTAGCCGGCGCTCCGCCTGGATCCAGGTGCCGTCGATTTCCCCCGCGAACAGGGGGGTGGGCACCGGGATGGTTGGAAAGTGCTCCTCGACCAAGCGCAGGAAACGCATGTGGGTCTCGGTCAGGTTGCGCTTCGATGGCGAGAGGGGCACGTGCAAGCAGATTGGATCCGGTCCGTCCGTGAGTACGAGTGCGGTGGTCGAGCGGGTCGCTACCAGGTGCTCTACCCGCCCAGGGCGCAGTCCGGTGCGCTCAGCAAGCCCTCCGAGGATGCGTCCGAGCCGGCTTCGTGCTCCGCCGCGCTTGCCGTGGACGCAAAAGCTGGGGGCAAGGGTTTCGAAGAGCCCGACCCGGTGTCCGAACAGCTTCACCCGATTTTGGCGCTCGCGGCGGCCGATCGTCAGATCGGGGCCGTCCCCATCGAGTCCCACGACGTGGCTGAATTCCAATGCGTGGGGGTAGAGCGCGTAGGCTCGAACCGGGGAGAACTGCGCGCTGCGCAGTAGGCGGCGGAGCGTCGTTGCGCGCGCTTCGGCCGCGGGCGGCCGCAGCACACGCCCGGCGAACGACCATGGGGTCGCGTGGACAAAACGGCCGCGCCTTCCGAGCGCGCGCTTGTAGGCCAGCGGGTTGTCGCCGATGAGAACAAGCTCGCCTCGCGTGGGATGGGCGACGCGGATCAGCTCGGGCAGCAGGGCACGCCAGCCCTGTTCAGGACCTCCCTCGTGCACGACCAGATCGAATGTCCCGTCGCGGAAGGGCAGCTGGCCGGCCAGGCCGACCACGCCGGCCCCCCCGCGACCGAGGAGCGTTTGCCGGCGCCCGTTCGCCAGGCGCAGGTCCAGGGCGCAAGCGCCCAGGCAAACGACTCGGAGGCCAAGCTGCTCGAGCGCGATCGCGGTTCCGGAGAGGGGGTGCCCGATCAGCAGTGCTCGCCCCGACGTCGAAGCGAGCGTCAGGGCAAACGTGCCGCGACCTTCGTTCAGCCGCATCATCCATGCGTCGGCGCGATCGGGGGAGAGTTCCCGAAGCATGGTCTCCAGCGCGTCCCTCCAGGGGGTACGGCGCTCCAATGAAACGGCCGCGCGCTGCTCGATTTCGACCATGGCTCGGCACCTTATCCCGAATGATTCCCGGGGATCCACGCCAGACCGCCGGATCGGCTGTTTGGCGCTCGGCATCGGTGGGCACCGGACCCTGGCGCAGGCGCTTAGGATGTGCCGCCATGCGCGTTGCTACCTTTGCCTGTGACCCGAGCCCCGGCGCCTACTCCGACAATTTGGATCAGGCCGTCGATGGCTTGGAGCGAGCCGCGGCCGAAGGTGCTCGGCTCTTGGCGCTGCCGGAGCTCTGGCCCACGTCGTTCATGCCCGCCGGTGATCCGCGCCCCGTGGAGGCAAGCGCCGCCAGCGTCGAGCGTCTGGCGGTCCGCGCGGCAGAACTCGGCGTGGTCGTCGTGGGCTCGGGGCTCGCACCCTCCGGCTCTGGGCGTCCCTTCAACCGCGCCCACGTGCTGGAAGGGGGCGCCGTGCGAGCCACCCACGACAAGGTGCACCTGTTCTCGCCGACGGGTGAGCCGATGGCTTTCACCGCCGGCAAGGGCGCGCCGCCGGTGGTGGAAACCGCGGCTGGCAAGCTGAGTCCTCTGGTGTGCTACGACCTGCGTTTCCCCGAGGTCGCCCGCGCGGCCTTTCGCCAGGGAGCGGAGCTGCTTGTCGTCGTCGCCCAGTGGCCGGCCACCCGAGCGGAACACTGGCGCGGTCTGTGTCTGGGCCGAGCGGTCGAGGGACAGTGGAACTTGGTCGCCGCGAACCGCAGCGGGTCCGAGCCCTTGGGCAGCCGCGGCCACACGCTGGAGTTTTCGGGCAACGGCCTGGTCGTTTCGCCGAGCGGTGAGCTCCTCGGTGAGGGCGATGCTCGGGATCCGCTGCTCGTGGTCGATGTCGATCCCGGCCAGCCCGCCAAGCTGCGCCGTGCCGTGCCGGTGCGGCGGGACGAGCGGCGGGACGTTTACACAGCCTGGGCAGGGGAGCCGGGCGGCGAGAAGTGATGGGCCCGGCCCCTGGCCGCCGGGGGCCCGCTGAGGGGGCTTCGGTGTGTGTCTCGGGATCCTGGTCACACCGCGATCCGGGCGGCGTATTTCCGGCCGTCGGCAGCAGAGCCGACAGCAACCACAAATCAGTCCCATGAAGCCTGCCGCCTTCCTCGTCGCCCTCGCCCTGATCGCGCCCAAGGTCCTGGCCGCCCCGGCCAGCGCCCAAGCCGCCTCCGCTGCTGTTGCGGCCGAGGCCGTGCAAAGCCCGCCGAAGGACGGCGCCAAGGAACGTCCCGCCCTCAGTCACTACAACGTGGACAAGAAGGGTCTGGCCCTCGAGGGCCGCGATCCGGTGGCCTACTTCCCCGAGTTCGGTGGCAAGGCCGTCAAGGGAGACAAGAAGATCACCGCGACCCATGCGGGTGTCACCTATCGCTTCAAGTCGGAGGCGAACCGCAAGGCCTTCCTTGCAAGCCCAGCCAAGTTTGAGCCCGCCTACGGCGGCTGGTGCGCCTGGGCCATGGTTGACGGCAAGGGCGACAAGGTCGAAGTGGACCCGGATTCCTTCACCGTTGAAAACGGCCGGCTCTATGTTTTCTACGACGGCTTCTTCAACGACACCCGCAAGTCGTGGAAGAAGAAGGGTGGCGCCCAGAAGTTGGCCGCCGGCGCCGACAAGAACTGGAAGCGCATCAGCGGGGAGGACGCCCCCCCCGTGGAGAAGCCCAAAGACAACAGGTAGTTCGAATCGGCCGCAAGCCAGTCGGTTTCGCCCGGGCCCCCGTGCTGCACTCTCCTCGGGAGCTGCTCGCCGGGGGCTCTTCTTTGGTTAGGCTCTCCCAGTCCCTCAGCTGTGTCTCACACTCCGACCATGTCCTACGCCGAAGAATCTTTCACGTTCACCAACGCGTCCGGCAATGAGCTCGCTGGAAAGCTCGTCGAGCCGCTCGGTCCCGTCCGCGCCCAGGCCCTGTTCGCCCACTGCTTTACCTGCGGCAAGGATCTGGCCGCTGCGGTGCGTCTGGGCCGCAGTCTCGCACAGCAGGGCTACCGGGTGCTGCGCTTTGACTTCACCGGCCTGGGCGAGAGCGAGGGCAACTTCGCCGACACCACCTTCACGTCCAACGTGGCCGACCTGGTGGCTGCGGCCAAAGCGCTGGAGTCCAGAGGCGCACCCGCTCGTCTGTTGGTGGGGCACAGCCTCGGCGGGGCCGCTGCCGTTGCGGCCGCCGCGCAGCTGCCGGACGTGAAGGCCGTGGCCACGATCGGCGCACCCGCGGAGCCCGGGCACGCCGGACATCTCTTCGAGTCTGCGCGAGCCACCATCGAAGCGGAGGGGCAGGCCGAGGTCCGGCTGGCGGGTCGCGCATTTACGGTGCGCCGTGAGTTGCTCGAGGACCTCTCGTCGAGCAGGCTCGATTCGGCCCTGCAGCAGGCCCACCAGGCGCTGCTGATCCTGCACTCACCCGTCGACGAAATCGTCGGAATCGATCACGCGCGTCGCCTCTACGCGGCGGCGCGGGGCTCGAAGAGCTTTGTGAGTCTCGATGACGCGGACCACCTGCTGACCAAGCGGGCCGACGCGGAATATGCAGCGGGCGTGCTGGCGGCCTGGGCTTCGCGCTACCTTCCCGAGCCGGAGGCTGAGCTCCCGGTGCCCGCCGGGGTGCTGCGCGCGACCGAGCTTGGGCAACCCTACACCGTGCGCTTGGAGGCCGGCAGTCACGCGCTGTACTGCGACGAGCCGAAGAATGTGGGTGGAGCAGACAAGGGTCCTTCCCCCGTGGAGCTGACGGCTCTGGCCCTGGGGGCCTGCACCGCGATGACGCTGCGGATGTACGCGGGCCGCAAGGAATGGAAAATCGGCGCCACCGAAGTCGACGTGAGCGTGGAGGCCGGAGAGGAGCGTGGATCGAGACGCATGGTGCGCACCATTCGCCTGGACGCGGGCGCCCTCAGTACCGAGCAGCAGGAGCGCCTGATCGAGATCGCCGGCCGCTGTCCCGTGCATCGCATGCTGGGCGAGCCCACGCCGGTGATCACGCGCTGGTCGTAGGTCCGGGCGTCCCTTGCGTGTTGTCGCCCGGCGCCAAGCGGTTGATGCGCCTCCCCTGGATCGAACACCTGGATCGCTTGCCCATCGGGATTCAGGATCGCTGCGCCTTTCGCGTCGCGCACCAGCGGCTCGCGGCCCAGCGCCATCGATCCATAGAGGAGGCCGAAGAGGAAGCGCAGCGGGTAGACGCAGATGAGAACGACGAGCAGCAACGCGCCGTTTAGCGTCGCCGTCCACGCGTCTTCGAGCCCATAGCGCCGGTGAAACAGGAAGTGCTGGTACCAGATCCAGAACAACACCGCGAAGGTCAGGGCGAAGACGGGCAGGTTGCGAAAACCCTCGGCCACCTCGTCCAGGGTGCGGGGCACCCCGACGCTGACCACGATCAAGGTCAGCGAAAACGCGAACACGCCGTCTGAAAGACCTTCTAGCCGCGAGACGTCATTGCCGCGCCAGCGGAAGCTGCTCTCGCCCTGGGCGCTGCGGGCGTGGAAGGAGAGGACGGATCATCAGGTCGAATCCACCATAGAGGAAGGGCGCCGCAACAGCAGCGCCCTTCCACCCATCGTCTATCTCTTCTCACTGTCCTTTCTCTCTACCCGTTCCGCTGCCGGTGAACCGGCTGCGAAGCGTGTTTCGTCGCGTGCCCTAGAATGGGGGCAGGGTCTTCTCCGGGACCTTGGGG
>CAYWNK010000290.1:0-7533 GCA_964459495.1 uncultured Planctomycetaceae bacterium | reverse complement strand
TGATCTTTACTCCGAGGTTCGGAGCGCTGATCGGGGCCGGCTAGAGTCAGGTGGAGCACACGCTCCGACCTCAAGCTCCAGACAAGATTGATTCTTGAGCAAATGGGCTGCGCACCGCCAGGTTCTTGGCTGGTTTTTCGGGGTGGATGCCGGGGTTATCCCGCGCAACAGGGGTCATCCGTGAAGGGTCCCAAAAGCCAAGCGGAAAGCGAGGAATCGGCCCCGATCGTTCCGGGTGTGCGACCATCCAGGTAATACCGCTAGGCCGCGCGGGTTGAAAAGGGCCACGGTTGGTAGGCGGATAGAGCGATAGATGCGGCAGATATGGGGGGCGATAATGGTCCGCTAAATACCCCCTAAGTACATGAATGCGTTTAGGGATAGCCGAGTCCACAAAAGCGGCCCAGTCGTGAGCGACTCATGGGCGCGGGTTGGCGGTGTGGCATGGCCGGCGGGGCGGTGGCTCGCGGCTGGCCGGGTGGGTCCTGAGCTCGGGCCTACCCATCCCAACGGCAGACGGTCGCATGGGGTTCGCAGCGGGTTGCAGGGGGGTCGCCGGCCGGCTCCCAGAGGACCCCATCGGGCCCAGCCGCGAGCCACCTGGAACCCCCTCGGCCCGGCGGTGAACGCTCCATAGGAAACGGATCGGCATGGGCTCTGCTACAGACTAGGAATCGGCACCATATTCCTAGGATTTCGCCATGTTCTGTTGATTTTGGCCACGGATAGAGGCAATCTAGAGGGCAGGCCTTGGGAGGGGCGTGTAGTGCAGGCTTCAACTCGAAACCTGTACGCACTCGGCACCGAATCCCATGGAATCCACCGCAGCACAATCCGCCCCCCGAGACGCAGCTGGCCGCTTCGCACGGATCGACCGCCCTTCGCTCGACGACATCACGCGGCTCGACGCAACGGCCTTCGTGGCCTACGCGCACGGCCCTGCGGAAGCCGCCGTCCACGCCGGGAGCTTCGTCGCTGCTGCCCTCAAGGGGGGCGCTCCGATCGAAGGCGAGGCCGAGACCCTGGATCTGATCGAGTGCGGGCGGGTCCCCTCAAGCGATCCGCTGGCCGAGCGCTTCGCCGTGCCGGTCACGGTCCAGCGGGCGGGCGGCGCGCATCGCGTGGATGAGTTCCTGGACCTGCGCGGCCGACTGCTCCCCAGTGGCGGGGTCCGCTGGCTGTGGGGATGCCCGAGCTGTGATCGGAGCGCGGCCTTCCTTGTGCGGGTCCAGATTCGATGGCCCAAGCGCGCCGACCTGTCGCCCCAAAGCGCGTGGACCTGTCGGGCCTGCTGCGGCCTGCGGCCGGCGCGGCGCCGCACGTCTTGGAAGCCGGGCGGGGAGTCCAGAACCCGGAAGGCTGGATCCGTCGAAAGGGCCTGGCGGGGCAAGGTGCTGGCCAGCTACCGGCGCGCGGTGAGCGAGGCGCTCGCGTGAACCCCTCCGCCGGCACCCAGCGCGCGAAGGGCCCCAGAATGGCCCCCGTGTGCGTTTTTCCTAACGCGGCCGCCTGTGGGGCTCGTGGGAAGCGCTCGGGGCTGCCCTGTCGGGCGCCGGCGATGGGCAACGGTCGATGCCGGCTGCACGGGGGCCGGTCCCTGCCCGGCGGAGTGGGGCACCCTGCCTCGAGTACCGGATTCCTCGGCCAGGACGGGGCAGCCATCGAGCGCGAGCTTGTCCAGATCGAGCACTGGGACCGGTTGCTGGCGTGGCTCGCCGATGCACCCACCGATGAGGCTGTGGCTGTTTCTGAATCCCTGGGCCGCTCGGCGGAGAGCCTAGCCCGAGCCATGACGATCCCCGACGCGCCGGCCGTCTCCAGCTGCGGGGCCAAGACGCGCAGCGGGGAACCCTGCAGACGACACCCAGCGAAGGGTCGCCGGCGATGCCGGCTGCATGGGGGTGCAACCCCACGAGGAGCCGCCTCAGCTAACTTTCGCAACGGCAAGCGCAGCCCGTACCACCAGGCGCACCTCGCAGCCCTGCGGCGGGGCATGAGAGGCGAGCGCGTGCGCCATGCCGCCGAAGCCCTGGCAACCCTCAAGCGCCTACCCGCGCCCATCCTGCGGGCCTTCGATGCCAAGGGCCGGCGGGCTCTCCTGATCGGCCTGCGCGAACGTGCGGCCCTCCACGGCCGGAATCTGATCCTGCAGCCCGAGGGGTACGCACAGCGACAGGCGGCAGCGGTGGAAGCGCTCGAGGCCGCCCAGCTCTTGGCAGCGGCGGGTGGGTTGCGAGCTATCCCCTTGGACGAGCCGGAACCCCTTGGAGCGATTCAAGCGGACGAGCCCGGCGGCCAGGAACGATCCAAGGTGCGCGGTGCCGGATAGTCCCAAGCCCCAGGCTAGTCCGACCGCTTCCGGCGGGGATCTAGGGCGGTCCACCGTTGAGCTGCTGGCGGGTGTCCGCGCGCTACTCGCCCAGGGTCGAGGCCCCAAGCGGTGCACGCTGTCGGGGCGGTTCACACCAGACCCGAGCAGCCGGCGGGCATCGGTGGGGGATCTGCCCTCGCTCGACGTGTCCGCGCTCGTTTGGGCTGGCGCGCTCGAGGGGGGGCATTCAGCGATCGAGGCACTACGGCCGGCGCGGGATGCGGTCTGGCGGGCGTTCATCTATCAGCAGCTCCCCGAGCCCTTCAACGTGCGTGGCGTCAACGTCACGGGAAGTCCAGCGGGTAGGCGGGTCGAGCTGGTGATCGGCTGCGATGGTCATAGGCAGGCGGCGGGGGAGACCCGAGGCCAGGCTTTCCAGTGGACCGAAGGCTTAGCGCTGGAGGCGTCCGAGCTCCCCACGGGGGGCGGTCTCCGATGGTGGGCTGTTTGCGATGGCTGCTCGAAGCGCCGCGCCCATCTCTACCGCGTGCGGGTGAGGGAGACGGACCTACCGCCGAAGAAGCATTCAACGCGCAAGGCTGCCCCCGATTGCGCCTGGCGATGCCGCGAGTGCGCAGGGCTTATCTACCGAAGCCAGCAGGCCGGCAATACCTGGCCCGAGGCAATCCGCCGCTTTCAAGTGGAAGACGACCGCGCAGGCCGCCGGCTCTTCCGATCCCGTTTGGACGAGGCTCGCCGCCCGGCCCGTGAAGCGAAGCGCGCGCAGCGCGCAGGAATGAATCCATGAGCGACCAAGGCACGTTCGTAGAAGTGGAGGTCCGCCTAAAGGACCTAGTAAGCCCGGAGCTGGACGCCTTCGTCCGACGCTTCGGCAACGTTGCGGCCCAGCTCCGCCAGGCTTCGCAGCCGATCACGGGCCTCGAGCGAGACCTCGGCTTGATCGACCCTGCGGCGCGCGCTGCTCGTGAGTCCCTCGAGGCGGCCGGTCGGGGGGCTGTGGAGTCCGCCGGCGATCTTGAGCTCGCCGCGCGTGGGGCCGCCATGGTCGGGGTCGAGCTGGACGCCTTGGGCCCTGCCGGGCGAGAGGTCGCGCGAGAACTTCAGCAGGCCGGAACATCCTTTGAGCGTTTCGAGAACCTCGCGGGGGTAGCCGGTAGCTCCATCGGTGAGCTGCGGCAATCCGTGGATGAGATCGCGCCGGCGGCGACCCGTGCAGATGGTTCGATCGAGGAGCTAGTCCAGGGCGCTACGCGAGCGGCTGCAGGTTTCGAGGATCTGCGCGGAGAGCTTTCGCGCTCGGCTGCTGAGCTGCAGGACGTGACCGGGGCGGCGGATCGCACTCGGTCAGAGCTAGCATCCGTTGCCGGTGAGGCTATCGACACCGCGCAGGGATTCGAGCGCGTTGATAGGGAGTCCACCGAACTCGGCTCGGAGCTTCGCAGCCTAGAGGCGCGCCTGGCCAGCGTGGGGGATGAGATCCGGGGGCTCGACCGGCGCCTCGATGAGGCCAGCGCGGGGGCGGATGAGTTTGGGCGCAGTATCAACCGCGCGGGCCGCAACGCGCGCAGAGCATCGCAAGACCTTTCCGGGGTGGGGGGGGTGGCTCAGCGCCAGGTGCGTAGCCTTGCCACCTTGGCCGCCGGCTACTTCGGCCTTTCCGAAGCCATCCAGCAGGCGCGCGAGGGTGTGAGCGACTTCCTCGACGTGGACCGCAGCTTGGCCGAGGTCTCGACGATTGCGCCAACGGTTGACCTCGGCGGGCTAGAGTCCGATGTGTTCGATCTGTCCCTGCGCTTGGGTCTGGATGAGGAAGACCAGATCCGAGGCTTCTACCAGACCATTTCGGCCGGGATCACGGAGACGGCCGAGGCGCAATTCCTCTTGAACGAGGCGGCCGAGCTAGGCGTCGCCGGCGTAGCGAGTACCGAGGAAGCTGTCGATCTGCTGACCACGGTGGTCAACGCCTACGGCCTCGAAGTGAGCGCAGCGGACGAGGCTTCGGACATCCTGTTTACGACAGTCGAGGTCGGCAAGACGACCATTTCGGAGCTTGCGACCAACCTAGGCAAGGTGCTGCCCGCCGCGAACCAGCTCCGCGTGCCACTCGATGAGGTAGCCGCCGGCATCGCCACAATCACGCAGGGCGGCCGGAACACTGCGCGCGCAACGGAGGGGATCAATCTCCTATTTACAACGCTCCTGCGGAAGTCTCAGGATGTGAACGCGGTACTCGCGCAGCAGGGCTCCAGCTTCGACCTCAACAGCTTCGCAGCGCGTGGGTTCCAAAGCGTGCTCCTGGAGATCCGCGAGGCGTATCAGGGGAACGAGGATGGTCTCGTGCGGCTGCTCGAGGAACAGGGTGCGGTCTCGACCCTCTTTGCGCTCACGGCGGAGAACGGCGCGAACTATGCCGAATCCCTAGACCAGGTGCGGGGCGCTACTGAGGCGGTCAACGGCGCCCTGGCTCGGCAGCTCGACTCCAGCTCAAAGCAAGTGGATATCCTGGTCGCCGGCCTGCGCCAGGCGCGTGCCGAAGTCGGCCGTTCCCTGGTCGGCTTGGCTACCGACTTTGCCGAGGCGTCAGGTGGTGCCGAGGCAACAGCGGAACGCTTCGTAGGCGTCGGCAGGGGGTTGGGTCGGGTTACCCAGATTCTCGGCGGCGTAGGCCAGCAGCTTGGGGCCTTGCCCTTCGCGGCCCTGGCCGGCGCTGCGGAATCGCTCAACGCGATCGGGGAGGCAGCTACAGGGCTCGACAACCTTGTCGTAGGCCAGGGCATTGCGGACGATCTTCGGATAACAGCCTTCGCCCTGAAGGATGCGGGTGAGAGTGCATTTGAAGGCGCGGAGGATTTCGCCGAGTCTACGGCCGTCCGTAACGCGATCCAGAGCCGCGAGCTGGCGGAGCAAGTCGAGTCCACCCGGGAGTTCGCGCGCTTGCTCACGGGCACTCTGGCGCAGCTTGACGAGGCCAACCGCCGAGGCGTCGAGATCCCATCGCTGAATCCCGAGATCCTTCTAGAGCGCTTGCGTACGCTGGATGAGCGGGCGCGGGCCAGTGGCCTAGAGATCGGCGATGCGCTGCGCTCCGGGATTGAAGCCAACGGGCTCGACATCGATCTAGCGGGATTGACCGAGGGGCTGCGCGCGGCGGGCCTTGAGGTCGACGCATTCCTCGGCCGCACGCCAGAGCGAACCTTTGTTGATCGGATCGAGGAGCAGCTCGAAGGGCTTTCGTTCCGCCGTGAGGCTCTCGAAATTGTCGCCCCTGACACTGCGGCATTTGACGCCGGCATCGCTGCGCTGCAAGCCGACTTTGCATCCTCCCTCGCGGGGCTGCTCGACTCAGCCGAGACGGTGGGGGAGGAAATTCCCGATGCTGTCCTGCGCGAGCTGCTGGAGACCCTGGGCAGCGATCAGATTCCAGCGCTTGAAGTCGCCGCACGGCTTGGGCTCGACGTGCCAGACAACTTGCGCGAAGAGCTGGCATCGATCGAGAACCTGGACCTCGAGGTCGGGGTGTCGGTCACGCAACAGCGCGAGAACATCGAGCAGGCTATCATCGTGGCGCAGGCGGAGATCCAAGCCATTCAGGCGGAGATCCTTGCGGGCACCAGGGAAGAGGGCGACCTAATCGACGCGAGGCTCGACCTTCGCCGGCTGGAGGCTCAACTCCTAGGCGCGCAGAATGTTGCGCTGCAGGAGCAGGCCGCCCGGATCATCGCGGCCGTCGATGCGGAGCGCGAAAAGGCCCGTCTCGCTGCGGCGTCCACTGGCCAATCGGAGCGCGAAGCGGAAGCGGCTCGATCCCTGCGCGCGCTGCAGGTGGAGAACCTGACCGGGCTAGAGCAAGAGCTGGGGCAGATCCAGCTCCGGGCCGACACCCGCCGGCAAGACCTCGAGGCAGCCGCCCGGGATAACGCGGCGATCAACAGCACGCTATCCGTGCGGCTGGAGCTCCTCGGCAACATCCAACGGCGCGAAGAGGATGCCGCCCGCACGCGGGCACGGGAGCGCGCAGAGGCGGAGGCGCAAGAGCGCCGCAACCGGCAGTCGCAGGCAGTCCTGCGAAGCCAGCAAGAGATCCTTTCTCTGGAGGGCCAGCTCGCTACGACCACAAGCGAGCGGCTCGGACTACTGGACCGGGAGCTTGCCCAGAGCGAGGCGCTGATCGAGGCGACCCGCCAACGTGCGGAGTCCGAGGGCACTCTTTCTGCGGAGCTGGAGGCGTCACTCAATCGGCAGCTCGAACTTTTGGGGCAAGTGAGCGAGCGCCGGCAGAGCGATGCGTCCGCTGCGCTGCTCGATGCTGTGGCCAGCGAGACGGAAGCCAGCCGGCGTAGTCTGCTCCAGCTAGAGGCGGAGCTAGCGGTAACGGCAGAGGATCGGGTGGCAGTCCTGCAGCGGCAGCTCGAGCTTGACCTAGCGCAAGTGGAAGTGAAGCGCGAGCAGGCGCGCGAACAGGGCACGCTTACGGCTGAAATCGAGGCATCGCTCGATCGGCAGCGCGAGCTACTCGGACGGGTGAACGAGGAAAACGCCAAGCGCATCGAGGATGAGGAACGCATCGCCAGGCTGCAGGATGGCCAAGGCGGATTCGGTGAGTCGTTCGCCTTCGGTTTCAATCAGGCGACCGACGACCTGCAGACCTTCGGAGACCTTGCCCGCGAAGTCGGCGGAATCGCCGGCGACATCCCGAGAGGCTTGGGTCAGGAGTTCATCCGCACGGGCGAGATCGGGGATGAGTTCTTCGAGAACCTAAAGATTCGCGTAGGCGAGCTGGCCGCCGAGTTCATCATCCTGCAGGGGATCCAGGCGGCAGCTTCATTCTTCGGCTCTCCCCAACCCGCAGCTCCCGCATCGGATGGGGCTGGCGAGGAGGCAGCTACGGAGGCAGCGAACGCTGCGACCGAAAGCGGCCAGGCCATCGGAGAGGGCGCGGACCAGCTTGAGGGAGCCGCCGCCTCGACCAGCGCCGCCGGGGGCCTGCTGAGCCAGGCAGGGATATCCCTAGGCGAGGGCGCGGACGGGCTCACGGGCACCGGCCTGCAGCTCATCCTCGGATCGATCGCGCTCAATGGTGCATCCGGCGCGCTCAGCTCGGCGGCCCAGGAACTCATCACTGGAGCGGCACTGCTCCTGGCGGCCAATGGCGTCTCGGCTGGCCTGGGCGGCTTCGGCGGGGCTGTTGCCGGCGGTTCGCT
>CAYWNK010000289.1:0-7535 GCA_964459495.1 uncultured Planctomycetaceae bacterium | reverse complement strand
GCATCTGCCACCAGGACTGCCCCGCCTCCCCGAGCCAACGAACAAAGCGCCGGGCGGCGGGCCCCATGTCCCCCACCCCAAAACGCGCGGGAATGGCGGCCATGGGCAGCAGGACGCCGGACGCCCGCCTGTCGAGGGCGCCGCTCATCCCTGGTCCGCCCCCTTGGAATCACGGATCCAAACCCGGCCGGACACCGGTGCGATCTCGCGCCCCGCAGGGTCCACGTCGACGTCAAACACCGAACGCCAGCCGGGTTGCTCCAACTGCTCCAGCTCGATCTGGTGAACGTCGTCCGACGCGTTCAGCACCACCACGGCTTCCTCCCCTCCCTCCTCGCGGTAGAACGCGAAGATCTGTCGCTGGTCATCTGCGAACAGAGTCGCGTACGAACCGGTGCGCAGGCAGCGATGATTCTGGCGCATGGCCCCGATCGCACGGTAATGCGCGAGGTGCTCCCCGTGCACGAAATGCACCTCCGGCTGCTCGTAGGGCTGGAGATCTTCCCAGAGCATCGGCTTGCGGTTGTTGGGATCGTCCGAGCCCCACATGCCTGCCTCGTCCCCGTAGTACACCATCGGCGCGCCGACGTACGTGAACTGGAAGAGCGCCACCAGCCGCGCCCGCCGAAAGGCCAAATCGGACGGCCGGCCCGCGTCGTAGGTGCTGGAATTCTGCTCCCTGCAGTCTCGATCGAAGACGCGGTCGGGGTTTTGGAGCATCGATGCCAGGCGATCGGTGTCGTGGCTGTCCGCCAGGTTCATCAGCGCCAGCGTCGCCTCCGCAGGGTAGGCGAGGCGCAGCTCCGCCAGGGTTTGATCCAGCTCGCTCGGCGGGATGCTGTTGCGGCCCTGTCCGATCCAGCCGACGACCCCCTGCGTGAAGCGATAGTTCATCACCGCGTCGAACGTTGAGCCATCGAGCCAGATGTCCGCCCGATCCCAGACCTCTCCCGTGAGATAGGCGTCGGGATTGATCGACTTCACCAGCTTCCGCCACTCCTCCCAGAAGGGCATGGCGACCTCCATGGGCACGTCGAGTCGCCAGCCATCGATCCCGCGCGACACGTCGCCGTCGCCCCCGGGGTCCATCCAGCGGCGAGTGATCGCGAAGATGTGATCGCGCACCGCGTCGCAGGCGAAACCCGACGGGCTCTTCGCAAACACCGGCAGCTCGCTGAAGCCCGCCCAGCCCACGTGCTCGAAGGGCTCCCAGTTCGCGATCTCGAACCAGTCCGAGAAGCGCGACTCCCGGCCGTGTTGCACCACGTCTTGGAAGCCGGGGTGGCGCGTGCCCACATGATTGAAGACCCCGTCGAGGACGACCTTGAGGCCGCGCCTGTGACACTCCTCGATGAAGTCCAGGAACACCTGGTCCGAGGGGGTCCAAACCCAGGTGGAAGGATCGGCCAGATCCTCATCCGCCGTCGCCTCCGCGTAGTCTTCGCCCGCGCCATAGCGCGTATCGATGTGCCGGAAGTCCGTCGCGTTGTACTTGTGGGCTGTGCTCGCCTGGAACACCGGGTTCAAGTAGAGCGCCGTCACGCCCAGGGACTGGATGTAGTCCAGGCGATCGCGCAAACCGTGTAGGTCTCCGCCGTAGAGCCGCGCGAAGACGTAGTACTCGTAGAACGACTCGCCGCTGGCCTCTTCCCAGGGCGAGGGTGCGTACCACTCCGACCTCCAAGGACGGACCGGGTCGGGGTCGATCTCCGGCCGGCCGTTGCGGAAGCGATCGACAAAGACCTGATACCAGGTCGCGTGCTTGGCCCACTCGGGCGTTTGCAACCCGGGGAGAGACGCGGGGTCCAGACGAAAGACCTCCGGGTCGGACCAGCGTGCGTCGCCATCGCGGAGGACGAACGCGTAGTCCACCGGTGCATCGGGAAGCGCGATCTCGACCTGCCAGTAGGCAAAGGGCCCTACGCCGCCTACCCACTGGAGCTCCAGCCCGTCCTGGTCCCGAAGAAACAACTCGATGCCGTGCACATCACCGGACAGGGCGCGGTAGCGCACCAGCGCTCGCCCCTCCCCAGCTCTCTGCAGGAAAAGCGCCAGACCAGGGTCGTGCTCGCAGGCCTCTGCCACAAGCGCTCCCGACTGCATGCGCTCGAGCAGTTCCTCAGGGCGCCCAAGGGCCCCGAGGCGCAACACCGAATTTTCCGCGTCGAGGCCATCGGGCTCGGTGTCCGGATTGCGCTCATCCCGGATCCACTCCTTGCCTCCGAGCACGAACTTGTAGCTGTGGATCCCCGCCCCCAGCCGCAGGCGAACTCGCCACTGGCCGTCCGCGTCACGGCGCATCCCGAGCCCCTCGGCGTTCCACCCGTTGAAGCTACCGGCAAGGTGCACCTTCTCCGCCTGCACCGTGGAGGGCAGCGAGAAGGTGACGTCGAAGCTGCCCTCGGCGGGCTCGACCTGGATCCCGGGGGGCAGGGACGAAAGATTGGGCCCCGAGCGCTCGAAAGGAGCGGCCGGCGGCCACGGCGAAGTGGCTGACAAGTGGAGAGTCGGAGGCGTTGCGGCGCGGAAACGGGCCTGGTCGCGGCGGCTTGGACCAGGGAGGAGTTGTCCCACCATAGCGCCCAGCCCCCCCTGGATTCGCCCCCCAAGGCTGCCGGAGACGTGGACCTGGTACGGTTGTTGATAGTAGAAAGACCCAGGGCCCCACTATGACGCTCCGCACCAGGCTGTTTTTGTTCTTCGGCGCTCTGATCGCCGTCCTCGCCAGCGCCGAGCTCTGGCTGGTTCGCAGCCTGTCCAAGGACCTGGAGGTCGAGGCTGAGGGAATCGCTCTCTCGGTCGGATCGAGCCTGGTCCAGGTCTTCTCCGGAGCTGTTCCGATTCCCGCGGCGCTCGACGGAAACGAGCCGGGAATCAAGGTCCATTCCTTTTTCTGGGCCGATCGACAGGGCGAGGGGCCCCGCCACCTCAAGGTGCTGGAAGCCCTTGACCTGCCGCCGCTGCCGGATCAGCTGGATCCCGATGGAGCGCCCGGCCCCATCGTCTTCCACAGGCGGAACTCTGCCCGATTCACGAAGGTCCTTTCTCGGCATCTGGCCGGTTCCACACGCGTCGTCCAGGGCGCCCTCCCCCCGGATGCGGACTTGGCCGCGCCGCACCCCGATGCATCCAAGCCCCCCCAAGAGGGCAGCCGAATGCTCTCCCTGAGCATCGCGGTGGACGCCGACCAGGAGCAATTCGATGGCTTCGACAAGGAAATGGTGCTCGATCTGATTGAGCTTGATGGCCAGCCGGAACAGGCCTTTGCCATGGCTGAGGGGCCTGCCTCCACCAGGGTGAGCGTGCCCCTGGAACGCGCTGGCCTGCGCAAGGCGATGGAGCGCTTTCGGTCACTCCTCATCTTGGGGTCCGCGGCGATCTTGGGCCTCGGCCTTCTGGTAGCCGGCCTCGTGGCCCACCGCGTATCCGAGCCCCTGCGGCAGCTCTCCCAGGCGGCGCGCGCGGTGGGCGAAGGCGAGTTCGGGGTGCAGGTCTCCCCCACCGGCGATGAGGAGGTGCGCGGGACCCTGCAGGCCTTCAACGCAATGTCGGTGCGGCTCGCCGAACTCGACGCAGAAGCCGCTCACCTGCGCGAGGGCCAGCACCTCTCCGAGCTCGGGGACATCGCCCGCGGACTCGCCCACTCCCTACGCAACCCCCTGCATGTGCTTGGGCTCTCGGTGGATCGGCTTGCAGTTGGAGCTGAGCCCGGATTGGGGCAAGCAGCACGCGCACACATCGAGCGCATCGACCGCACTTTGCGCAGCCTGCTGGTGCTTTCCAGCGCGGGTCCCGAAGACACCGCCGACGTCGACCTGGCAGATGTGGCGCGCGACGTCTCCCTTGAACTCCTTCAAGACCCAGGCAGCTCCCACTCACCCCAGGTACAGGCCAGCGCCCCGGCCGTTGTGCGAGGAGTCCCCGCGGAGTTGCGCGCCGTGGTCCACGTCCTCATGGTGAATGCAGCCGAGGCGAGCCCTCCAGATCGCCCCATCCTCGTGCGCGTCGAGGCGCTGCCCGAGGGTGCGGAGCTCTGTGTACTCGATGAAGGTCCCGGGCTTGCCCCCGAGGTGCGCGCATCCCTGTTTAAGCCGCACACGACCAACAAGGCCCAGGGCGCCGGAATGGGCCTCTACCTCGCCCAACGCATCGCCACCAACCGCTATGGCGGCAGCCTGAGCATCGAAGAGCGACCAGAAGGCGGCACCCTTGCCCGCCTGCGCCTCCTGGCACGGGACGCCACCGCATGAGCGCACGCAGACTCCTGGTCGTCGAAGACGAACCGGCCCAGCGCGAACTCCTCACCCAGCTGCTGCGTAGCGCGGGCTACGCCGTGCGAGACGCGGGGTCCGCGGAAGACGCGCTTGAGATGCTGGATCTCGAGTCAGCCGATCTCGTGATCTCCGATTGGAAACTGCCGGGAATGGACGGCATGGCCCTGTTTGATCAGGTGGCCAAGCGCTGGCCGGCTTGCGCATTCGTGATCGTCACGGCCTATGGGACGATTGCGCGCGCCGTCGAGGCGGTGCGCGGCGGTGCGGACGACTACCTGGCGAAGCCCTTTGAGCGGGAAGCCCTGCTGCTAGCGGTGGAACGCTCGCTGCGGGCGCGCGCCCTGGTGGACGAAAACCGGAGACTGGTGGAGCAGCTGGGCGAGGCCCGCGGGGAACGCGCCTCGCTCGTGGACATGATCGGTCGGGCCCCAGGGATGCAGCGCATCTACCGCACGCTGGAGAAGGTAGCGCGATCCAGTGCCACGGTGCTGATCGGGGGCGAAAGCGGCACCGGAAAGGAGCTTTGTGCCCGCGCCCTGCACGCGCTCTCGCCCCGCTCGAGCCAGCCCTTTGTCGCGATCAACTGCGCGGCGATCCCCGAGGGCCTCGCCGAGGCCGAATTCTTCGGGGCCAAGCGCGGTGCGTTCACCGGCGCCACGACCGAGCGGGCCGGCCGGTTCGTGGCCGCGGAGGGCGGCACCCTATTCCTGGATGAGGTGGGCGAACTGCCGCCCGAGCTCCAGCCCAAGCTGCTACGCGCCATCCAGGAGCGGCGCATCACCCCGGTCGGCGGCTCGGTCGAGCAGGCGGTCGACGTGCGCATCGTAGCCGCGACCAACCAGCGCCTCGAGGATGCGGTGCGCGAGGGACGTTTCCGGGAGGACCTCTACTACCGCCTCGCCGTGGTTCCCCTCGAGCTCCCACCCCTGCGCGAGCGCCGCGAGGATGTGCCCCTGTTGATCCAGCACTTCCTGACGGGCCACGCCCGCCGGCATGGACAACCCGTACCGCGCATTCCGGGGACCATCACCCGCCGCCTGCTCGATCACACGTGGCCGGGCAACGTGCGCGAGCTCGCCAACCTCATCGAGCGCCTTGTGTTACTCGCCGAAGACGGTGAAGTCAGCGGCGACGACCTGCCCGCCGAGCTCACCCTTTCGGGCCAGGGAACGGGCCCCGCGGACTTCGTGGTCCCAGCCACTGGCTTGTCCTGGGACAAGCACGAACGCGCTGCACTGTCCCAGGCGCTGGAACTCGCCCGGGGCAATCGAACCCAGGCCGCCAGGCTGCTCGACATCCCCTACAAGGCCTTCCTCTACCGGCTGGATAAGCACGGGCTCAAGACCGGAGAATAATCCGCATATGGGGAAGCGAGTCCCCATCCCAGGGCCCAGCTCCCCATCCAGCCAGCCCATTCGAAACCGGTCCGCTACGATGAAGGCCCAAAGCCCTCTTCTTCAGCGATCACCGCCATGCGCTCCCCCCTGCCTCTCCTGCTCACGTCCCTTCTCCTGCCCGGCCTCGCCGCAGGTGCCCTGGGCCAGGGAGCCGATTCCTGCTCCATGGCACAGGCCATCAGCGGCAGCGGCCCCCAGAATTTCGACACCACCGCCGCCACGACGGATGGCACCACCACGCTGAACTGCGGAGACATCTTCAACGATGTCTGGTTCGCCTTCACCGCAGCCGACACCGCGACCCAGGTCCTCACCCTGTGCGCCGGCGCTAGCCACGACACCAAGATCGCCGTCTATGACGGCAGCTGCACCGGCGCCGAGCTGGCCTGCAACGACGATGCGTGCGGGCTGCAAAGCGAAGTGACTTTCAATACGGTCGCAGGCCAGGTCTACATCCTGCGCATCGGCAACTTCACCGATGGATCGGGGGGGCCCGGGACGTTCCGCGTCGCTCCCTTGAGCCCCGTCGTGAACCCTAGCACCGGCCGGGCCTACCTCGACATCCCCGGCAACCTGAGCTGGGAGGAAGCCCGGGCCGCAGCCGAAAACACGTTCTACCAGGGTTCCGCCGGACACCTCGTCACCTTCGAAACCCAGGCCGAGCTCGACTGGGTGGTGGCGAACGTCCCTTACCAGCGCCCCTGGATCGGCCTGTTTCACGATCCGACCGCGCCTGGGTTCATGGAGCCCGACATCGGTTGGCGTTGGGTCACGGGCGAGATCGCCACGTTCCTCAACTGGTTCCCCGGTGAACCGAACAACACGAGCGCGAGCGCTGGCCCCGAGGACTATGCCGAGCTTTTCAGCACCGGCGAATGGAACGACGCGGAGCTCTTCCACGCACAGACGAACAGCTACATGATCGAATGGGGCGGCGGCTTTGGAGCTCCCTACTGCTCCAACACGCCCAACACCACCGGCCTGCCGGGTCTGCTTTCTGCCACGGGCAGCCCGGTCGCCAGCGACAACAACTTCACCCTGACCGGATCGCAGCTCCCCGACGGAGAATTCTGCTTCTTCCTCGCCAGCCGCACCCAGGGCTTCATCGCCAACCCCAACAGCAGCCAGGGAAACCTGTGTGTGCTGGGGAACATCGCCCGGTTCAACTTCCCGGGTCAATTCGGCCAAACAGCGAACGGCATGTTTAGCTTCCAGATTCCCCTCGACATGGTCCCCGAGCCCCCCGCGCTGAACACCACGATCGTCGCGGGCGAAACCTGGAGCTTCCAGCTCTGGTACCGAGACTTCCTCGTCACCGGCCCCACCTCCAACTTCACCGAGGGCCTCGAGGTCACTTTCCAGTAAGCCCGCAGGCCTGCCCCCTTGCTCCGGCCCCTGCGTTCGCCACCCTGGCGGACACGGGGGCCGGCTCCGTTCCCCGGTCGTCCCCGCATCGAATTCCACCGAAGCGCTTCCCCCCCTTGCTGTGAATACCACCCTCACCAACCTCCTTTTCGCCGCCCTGCTCAGCCCCGCGGCGAGCGCGGTTCCTCTTCTGTCAGCGCAGACCGGGATTGCTCCGGCACGGTCTGGGATCCGCCCCACCGTGATCGGCCAAGCGGATCTGGTGCGACGGTACACCCAGGACAAGCGCGACCTCGAGCGCTTCTACGACGTGCAGCTCGATCCCGAGCAAAGGGCGCGCATGCAGCGTTTTGTTGCGGATTGGCGCGCGCGTCTCGCTGGGCTCGATGCCGCCAGCCTGGACCGGGAAGGCCGGGTCGACGTTGGGTTGCTGCAAAACGACCTGGACCGCACCGCGCATGGTCTCGCCAAGGCGGAGGCGCGGGCCGCGCGGCTCGCG
>CAYWNK010000288.1:0-7572 GCA_964459495.1 uncultured Planctomycetaceae bacterium | reverse complement strand
CCCTAATCGAGCCTAGGGGCTTGGCGCCCTCCCTGACCCGAGGCCCTAGGGGCCCTTGAATCCATGAAACGATCCCTTTCCTTCCCGGCTTTGCTGCTGGGCCTGGTGCCTGTCGCTGGCGCGACCGCCCAGGATGTCGGCACGGCCGACGCCGCCGCGACCGCCACCAGCCCGGACCTGGCAGAAGTCGTCGACAAGGCCATTGCGGAGTACGACGAGGCCTACGCCGCCTGGGCCAAACTCATGCGTGCAGCCGACGAAGAAAAGCGCCGTGAGCTCTTCGCCGAGCGGCCCGACGGAGAGGCGACCGCCACCCGTGTGCTTGGTCTGGTCAAAGACGAGAACGGCAGCGATGCCCAGTGGCGCGCCGTCTCGTGGGCCATGTCAGCCGTTCAGTCCAGCGCCGTGATGAAACAGGCGCGCCCCGTAGTCCTCGAGCACTTCGTCAACAAGGACGAGCTCGGCGGCCTGGTCTGGAACATGTACGGCGGCGACGAAGTCCGTACCTTCCTGCAGAACGTTGCGAAGAAGACCGAGTCCAGCGCCGTGCGTGGACCCGCGCTGTTCGCCGAAGCGGGGATCTTGACCAGCGACCTCGAGAACGAGACAGACGCCGACAAGGCCAAAGCCCTCGAAACCGAGGCCATCCGGATCTACACCGCCCTCACCGCCCCCGAGTACGCGGACATCATCCTCTACCGCGACGTCAAGCTGGGCGCGACGGCTGCGAGCAGCCTCTTCGAGCTGCAGAACCTCGCCCCCGGCAAGATGGCGCCGGAGATCGAAGCCGAGGACATCGACGGTACCTCGTTCAAGCTTTCCGACTACCGCGGCAAGGTGGTCATGCTCGACTTCTGGGGCGATTGGTGACCTCCGTGCCGGGCCATGTACCCCCACGAGCGGTCGCTCGTCAAAGATTACGCTGGACGCCCCTTCGCCCTTCTCGGAGTCAACAGTGACTCGGACCGAGAGAAGCTGAAGGCCACGATCCAAGAGAAAGAACTCACCTGGCGCAGCTTCTGGAACGGAGGCTCCACCCGAGGCCCCATCTCCAGCGCCTGGAACGTCAAGGGCTGGCCGACGATCTACCTGATCGACCACGAAGGCATGATCTACAAGAAGAACGTGCGCGGCGAAGCCCTCGACCGCGCGATCAAGGAGCTCGTCGAGCGCGCGGAAGCCGCCGGCAAGTAGCGCCGAGGCCGACCCGGGACGGGACCAGCTCCCGTCCCCGTGGGCTGGCCTGTAGACTGGACAGCCGCCCGAGCGCCCCTGGCGCCCGGGCGGCTGTCGCGATTTCCATGCACTCCACCCTCGCCGAAAAGGCCTACCACCACATCCGCCAGATGCTGTCCCACGGGCAGCTGCGCCCCGGCGACCGGCTAGTCAACCGCACCCTTGCCACCGAGATCGGGGTCTCCTTCACCCCCGTCCGCGAGGCCATCAACCAACTCGCCAGCGAAGGAATGGTGGAATACGTGCGCGGGGCCGGCGCGTATGTCCGGCGCATCGATCGGGTCGAGCTCAGCCAGCTCTTCGACCTGCGCGCCAACCTCGAGCCCTTTGCCGCCGCCGAAGCAGCACGCAACATCACCAGCAACGAACTCGAAGAGCTGTTCCGCCAGTGCGAGCGCTTCCACACCATGGCCCGCAGCCTCAGGAGCCAAACCGGCTTCGCCCCACTCGAGGTCTGGACCCAGTGGTTGGATGTGGAAGAGGACTTCCACGGGCTGGTCTTCCGCGCCGCCCGCAATCCCTGGCTGACCAAGATCGCTACCGAGCTCCGCCTCATGTCCATGCTCTTCGGCGCCCAGCGGGCGGGCGACGGAATCTTGACCGTCCGGAGCGCCGCGTGGAGCTGGCGAGAGCACACCATCCTGGCCCGTGTTCTCGCGCGCGGCGACACCGAGCTGGCGCGCAGCTGGATGGAGCGCCATATCGCCTCCGGTCGTACCCATGTGATGGCCTGGTTCGATCGCTTGGCGCTCGGCGGCGACGAGGAATGATCCCTCTCGCCGGGCCGTGGAAGGCCGCCCTCGCCGCTGGCTTTGCGGCCTTGCTGGGCACTGCCCTGGGTGGCTGCCAAATGGCACCCGACTCCGCCTACAGCGAACGCCGCGGTCCCATTCCGGGCAGCACCGTGCGCCGACTCGTCGATCCGCCCGCCGACCCGGGCGGCCTGCCTGAGGTTCTCGTGGTGGTTGCCCACCCCGACGACGAGCTGCAGTTCACCGGCCTGCTCTACAAGCTGCGCCAGCACCTTGGCGGGGCTGCGGATGTGGCGCTGATCACCAACGGCGAAGGGGGCTTCAAGTACGCCACCCTAGCCGAGTCCATCTACGGCCTGCCGCTGACCGAGGAAGCCGTGGGACGGGCCGAGCTACCCGCCATCCGCGCCGACGAGGTCTCCGCCGGCTGCACGCTGCTCGGCGTCCGCGACCTGTACTTTCTCGGTGAAAAGGACCACCGCTACACCCAGGACGTTGGAGAAATCCTGGCCCAGGGTGCCGGCGTATGGGACCTGGACCGGGTGCGCAGCGCACTCCACGCAGTGCTGGACGCGCGTCCCTACGCCTTCGTCCTCGTTCTCGCCCCCACGCCCACCACCCACGGGCATCACCAGGCCGCCAGCCTCCTGGCCCTTGAGGTCATCGCAGCTCGCCCGAAGGCATCCCGGCCGATTGCGCTCTGCACGCGGATGGCCACCGCCGACGAGCCAAATCCCCAAGCTCCGGCGCCCCGCTCCGAGTATCCGCTCACTGCCCTGCGCCCGGGCGTCCCTCCGCTCATTTTCGACCGCACCCAGCCCTTCGGTCATCGCGAGCGCCTCGACTACACGATCGTGGCCAACTGGGCCATTGCGGCCCACCGCTCCCAGGGCACGATGCAGAGACTGATGGGTCGCGGCCTCGCCGAGCATTATTTCGTTTACGACGTCTCACCCCCCGGTGCCATCGAGCGCGCCAGAGACCTGTTTGCCCAGCTGGCTGAGCCCCAGTTCGCCAGCCGCAGCTACGGAGCGAGTGCGGGCACGAACGCTGGCACAAGCAGCGACAGTCGATGAGCCCGGAGAGCTTGGCTGGCTCCAATCGAAGTCGACCCAGCCGCACGGCCGATCGACTTCGAAAATGACGGTGTCTGGCTTTTGTCTCGCGGAGCTTCCCTGGTGCATCCCGCGGTCGCTGGCCTATCTTTTCCCAAGGTGCTTCTCTCCCGGCTGTCCCGCCGCGGATGGTTCCTGCGCGTGTGACCCAATACGATCCCATGACCTCCTCGACCACCCCGACGCCCCGGCGCCTCCTCGCCGGACTGGGCCTTGCTGCCGCGCTCCTCTCGCCCTCCCATGCCCAGGACTGGAACGGCTATGGGCGCACGGACTTCACCTTCGCAGACCGGCGGGCAACCCTGGTCCAGCCCTCACAGGCGGCGGAAGGTCGGCCCTGGCTCTGGCGCATGGGCGAGTTCGGGGAAGATTCCGCCCTCGACCAGGCCTTGCTGGAGCGCGGCCTGCACCTGGCTTGGCTGGACACGACCGAGACCTTTGGGTCCCCAGAGTTCGTCGAACAGGCTGCCGCCTTCCACCAGACCCTCGTCGTCCAGCACGACCTCGCGCCGCGCGCGCTGGTGTTCGGACTCGGGGTGGAGGGCCTGCTGGCCCACAACTTCGCCGCCCAGCACCCCGCGCGGGTGGCCGCCGTCATCGCTGCGAACCCGGTGTGCGACACCAAGAGTTGGCCCGCAGGCCTTGGCGTCGCCGAGGGAGACCCTGTGGCTTGGGCACGCTGCCTCGAGGCCTGGGGCCTGGACGAAGACGGCATGCGCGATAGCGGAGGCAACCCCGTCGACCGCGTGACCGATCTCGCGGGGCTGGGCATCCCCGTGTTCCACGTCGTGGGCACCGCGGACCTGATCGTCCCCTACTCCGAAAACAGTCAGGTCGTCCAGCGCCGCATGGGCCAGGTTGGCGGCACGGTTCAAGCCATCACCCACGACGGCGGGCACCGGCCCTTCCTGCCCGTGGACCTCGAGCCGGTAATTGCGTTTGCCATGCGCCACACCGTGCAGCACTCCGACTTCTTCGAGCTGCGCGCAGGCCTCGATCGATTCCGTGCAGCGGCCGAATCCGGCGCCGCGCGGGTTGCGTTTGTGGGTGGCTCGATCACCTACAACCCGGGCTGGACGCGCTTTGTGATGGGCGACCTGATTCGCGCGTACCCCGAGTCGAAGATCACCTTCGAGGTCGCTGCCGTACCCTCCGTGGATAGCACCGGCCACGCCTTCCGTCTCGCCGATGATCTGCTGTCGACCGGACCCGTGGATCTGGTGATCTTTGAGGCCGCGGTGAACGACGAAACCAACGGACGCAGCCCCGCGGAGACCGTGCGCGGCGTCGAGGGCACCCTGCGTCGTCTTCGCAGCGAGTATCCGGACGTGGACCTTCTGGTGCTCCATTTCCCCTCCCAGCCCGTTGTTCAAAAATGGAAACCCGACCTCGAGCGCCCGACGGTCGCAGCGATCGAGCGCGTCGCCGACCACTATGGTGTGCCGTCCATGGACCTCTCGGCCGAGATTGCCGGACGCATCTCTCTCGGTGAATTCCAGTGGTCCCAGTACGGTGGGGTGCACCCCGTCCCCTTCGGACATCGGATCATCTGGCGTTCGATCCAGCGCCTGATGCGCGCCCTCGACCTGACGACGGGTGTCGCTGTGGGCGAGCCCGCGGCCCGCGAGCTGCCGGCCCCCTTGGACGTCGCCAGCTTCACGGCCGGCGAGCAGATCGATCCCGGCGCCGCCCAGGCCGGGGCTGGCTGGACGCTCGTTCCCGAATGGGTCCCCGCCAAGGGCCAGCGCGGGCGCAAGACCTTCATGGGCCGCCCCACACTGGAAACCACCCAGCCCGACTCCGAGCTGACCTTCGCCTTCGAGGGCGACGCGCTCGGCATCCAGGTCGTAGCCGGCCCCGATACCGGCGCGCTGCAGTGGTCCATCGACGGCGGCGAGCCACAGCGGCTCGAGCTGTTCACCGCTTGGTCCCGGGGTCTGCACATGCCCTGGTACTACGTCCTGGCCACGGGCCTCCCAGGGGGCGAGCACACGCTGACCCTGCGCAGCCTCGACAGCGAGGGCCGCAGCGCCGTGCGCATCCAGGAATTCCTGGTCGACGGGCATTAGCGGGGTCATTGGAGGGGTTTGGAGCAGGTCCCCCTCCAGGCTTCGTCGGGGCAGGACTCGGCTGGCTCAGCACGGATTTCGCGGATTCCCTGCATCCATTGCGGGCCGGTCTCGCTTCTTGAATTGCGTAGGCGAAGAGGGCGTCCCCTGAAGCCCGCTGCGGCGAGCGATTCCGCGAGAGAGCCAGCGCTCCGGCGACTGGTACGAGTTTGATCGCGGCTAGAGCGCGGTGGCGGGCTCCAGGCGCCGCCCTCCCTCTTCCACGCACGAAGCATCCCCCGCACGAAGCACCCCCCGCACGACGATCCGCATCTGCCCCTTGAGTCCCGTGGGACCATTGCTCGCCGGCTCGCCGCCGATGACCTGGGCGTCCCTCTCGCCCCTGTGAGCAGCCGGTATGAAAGCGAAACCGGGTGCAGCGCTGGCGGTGCTGGTGGGGCTCACGTGGCTGGCCGTCCGGCAAAAAGCCCTGGCTCCTGGGGACCCAAGCCCTGCGGAGCCTGTTGCCGCCCAGCGGCCGGCCTTGCCGCAGGCTCCACCAAGGGACCGCGGACGGCCCCGGCAGTCAGCCAGCTCTACGGTCCGCATGGCCCTGCGGCTGCCGCGGTCGCAGGGCCAAGCGCGCCCCAAGCCGCCGCCCAAACGGGCCTCTTCGGAAGGATGGCCTACGAAGGCATGCCAATCGCCGGTGCCGCGGTTGTCCGTGGGAATCCGGAAACGGACCGGGTCAAGGACATCCGGGGCCACAGGCGCGCCGGCAGCGCGTATCAATCCTGGCCCATCCGACTCGATGTAGTGAGCGATCAGACACGCGTCGCGTCCCTGGGTAGACTGGGCAGCGGGGAATCGAGCGAGCGCTAGATCGCGCACCGCGATCGGCCGGACTCCTTCCCCAGCTGCCCCCCAACGGAAGTCCTAAGTTCCGGTCCGAAATCCATGCATCTCCCCAGCCAAAGCAAAAAGCGACGCTCATCCAAGGTGGCCGCAGCCGTAGCCCTGCCTGTTCTTGGGATCCTGATCTTGCTCGGCTTCAGTCGCAATGCCGTCCAGGACGCGATCCAAGCCGTCGATGCCGTCGCGCTCGATTGGGGGCCGCAGGGCAACCCCACCTCCCTTTCCTATTCCGTGGACCGGGGCCTGTTCGCTACAACGGCCGAAGGGCAGCTGCAGAATCGCGATACCGACGAAGAGGTGCGGGTCTCGGTCACCCAGCACTTTCCCTACACCCCCTGGATCACGACCCGCTTCGAGCGGCGTCGCTTGAGCGACGGGTCGCTGCTAGGGGGACCTAGTAATAGATGACCAAGCGTCCCGAGTCTTCGGTCGGATCCGTGTTCGGCCGATCGTAGCGCGAGTCTCCCATCACCAGGTCGATCTCCTCGCTGCCGAAGACGTCGCCGGTGGACGTGCCCACGGCGAAGTGACTGCCGGAATCCTCAAGGGGAATCAGCACGTAGGGATCGTCGCTGACCTCCCCCCCGTCGTAGATGAAGAGGGAGCGCACGTTTGGGTCGCTGAGCGCCGGCGACGGTAGGCTCGCGATGCACATATCCATGCGCTCATCACCGATCACGTCAGCCACGTGGACCCGGTACCCGAACAGGTCAAAGGGCAGGGCTGTCGGATGCTCGTAGAGCACGGGCACCTGGAAATTCGGTCCATCCCAGCGATAGCCCCGGCCGGCGTCCTGGTCCTCCCCCACATTCTTACGCGGGGCACCGATCAACAGCTGTCCCCCAGCTGCGTCGATGTACATCCCGAAGCGCGGGAAGTCATCGGGCACCGAAAGCGCGTCATCCATGACAAACCACCCGTCCGGCTGGGGCGGGCCGAAGTAGCCAAGCACCTGCCCGGAGAGCGGAATCCCATTGGAGTCCGTGTTGCCGATCGCCGCGACGAACAGATCGGCAAAGCCATCCCCATTGCCATCATCCACAGCCAGGTGCACCCCGAAGCGTCCGTTCGTGGCCGGGAAGGGATTGAGGAACTCGCTGCGGGTCTCGAAGGGTGTGGCGACCGAATAAATGATCGTGAAGCTCCCTGCGGTGAGCCCATCGACCAGGGTGAATGGCGCCCCCACCGCGAGGTCCAAGACCCCGTCGCCATCGAAGTCCGCCAGACGCACCTCCGCCCCGAACTGGCCGGTGAAGGGGTTCTCGGGGACCAGCACGTAGGGCTCGTCCCCCTGGGCGCTTAAGCCGTAGATGTAGACCGCTCCCGCGCTGCCGTTGGTCGGTCCCGCTGTTCGGGGTGCGCCCGCCACGATCTCGTCGTCCCCGTCCCCGTCGAGATCGCCGACCGCCAGCGATTCCCCGAGCTGTTCGATCTGCACACCGTCCAGGGGACAGTCGGCGGGCCCAAAGCGGTCCATGCTCTCCATCGTTTGGAAGGGAGTAGCCC
>CAYWNK010000287.1:0-7585 GCA_964459495.1 uncultured Planctomycetaceae bacterium | reverse complement strand
TACCCGCACGTCCACTGCCGGCGGGGCGGAACGGTCTGCGACAAGCGGCTCGAACAAGAGTGGACCCGCCGAGAACGCATGCGCCACCGACAACTGCCCGTCCGCATCGACCGCGACAAGCTTCGGCCCAGCCCAGGCCAGGGCGCGCAGGGGGCCCGGCAGTCGAGCCCGCTGGGCCATGCCATCCTGTTCGTTCAGGCCAACGGGACCTGCGAACTCCGACGGGTTCGGGCTGTCCCCGCCGCCGCCCGGGCGCAGCAGGGACCAGACCGCGACTTCGCCGAAAACGGAATGGGACGCGACCACGCCGGCAGGCCCGAATACCACGCCCTGGACCGTTCCTTGGAAGTCCCGCCGCACGCCCAGCAGCTGGGCCGGTGGCGCCCCGGGAACGGAGTCGCCCGAGGGCGCCGACCAGATCTGCAGACTCGAACCCGCCGACTCACCGGCCGTCAGGACTCGCCGTCCAAGGGGGTCGAAGCAGGCTAGGGCCAGGGGCCCGGCGGGCCCCCGCACCTCGTAGGCGTGGGGTGCGGGATTGCTGCGAAAGTGCCGCAGGTGTTTGAGGTGATCGACGACGAACAGGCTCCGTCCGTCCGGCTGAAACAGAAGTCGGCGGGGCCGGATCCAGTCCCGAAGGACCACCCCCGGAATGAGGGGGTCCAGGCTCCAAAGGCGAACCGTTCCGTCAAAGGCTGCGCTAGCGATCGACGTGGCGCTCCCTTTTCCTTCGACGGACCCAAAGGCCAGCGCGCTGACCGCGAGCGCATGCCCCCCAAGGAAGCGTGGAGCTTGCTCGGACTCCAAGTCCACCAGCCACGTGCCGCTTTGCGACTCGGCGTCGGTGCCTGCGGCCAGCAGACGACCACCGGGTCCAAACACCACCCGGCAAAGCGCGGCGTCCCCGCGCAACAGGATTCCGGCCGATGCGCCGGTCGCCGCGTCCCAAAGGCGCAGGGTCCCGTCCGACCCAGCCGTCGCGATGAGCTCCCCATCCGGGCCGTACGCAGCGTCCAGGATCGGCCCCCTGTGGCCAACCAGCTCCGCCAAGAGAGCGCCGTCATCCACCGACCACAGGTGAGCGCTGGTCCCCTCTCCGCCCACCACATCCTTGGATCCGCTGGTGAGCAGGCGCCCAGCGCCAGCAAAGCGCACGAGGCCCGCGCCGCGCCCTCCGCCGGGGATCTCCTGCAACAGCGCGCCGTCCAGCGTGCGCAGCAGCCACGTCGCTCCGCCCGCCAACTGCACGGCGAGCAGGGCCCCCTGGGCTCCACAATCGATCGCCGAGAAGCGGATGCCTTGCTCGTACTGGCTCCACAGCTGCACACCGGAGTCGAGATCAAGGACCCCGATGCGTCCCGATTCCAGCGCGTAGGCCAAACGCCCCTGATCCCCGGCCCAAGCCAACCAGCCGGCGTGCGTTCCGCCGGTCGAAACCTGGGAGACCTGCCGTGGCGCTTCGTTTCGCTCTCCCTTCCATGCCCAGACCTTGCCGCTGGTGTCCAGCGCCACCAGCTCCCCAGAGCGCGGATCGAGGATGGTGTCGACCACGGATTCGTCGTTCGGCAGCATCTGCTGCGCCAGCAGCAGGCTGGTCTCCAGGGGTCCGTAGAGCGCACTTCGGGCGCGCAGTCCCTCGGTTCGGTCGAGCACCTCGACACCGAGTGCCAGGGCGGCGGCCGGGCTGGTTTCCATCAGCTCCGGGACCCGGAAGGTCAGCTGTTCGCCGAGCGCCACCGCCAGCGCGTCGTCTCGCTCGCCGAGCAGCACTAGAGTCCGGTCCAAGGCATCATCCCGTTCGCCAAGCAGCACGAGTGAAAGCACCAGCCCCGTCGTCAGGCTGAGCAGGACCCCCGCCAACGCGGTGGCGACCACCGGCTCCCGGCGGGTCCAGCGGGCCAGCCGGCGGAAGGGGCCGACGGGCCTCGCCCGGACCGGTTCACCCCGGGCGAGCCGCGCGAGATCGTCGGCAAAGGCCTCGGCGCTGGCGTAACGACGCGACCAGTCTTTGTCGCAGGCACACTGCAGCACGGCCTGCACGTCCTTGGGCAACAGCCAGTCCCCCGACCGAGCGGCGGGCAGCGGACTCTGCAGAATCGCGTGCTCCAGCTCACGCCGGGTCGCGCCCAAAAAAGGCCGCGCTCCCGTGAGGGCCTCGAAGAGGGAAGCCCCCATCGAGTACACGTCCGTCGCCGGGCCCAGGGCCTGGCCGTCGGCCCCGCGCACCTGCTCCGGGCTCATGTACGCCGGCGTGCCGAACACATCGCCCTCGCGGGTCAGCTGGGAATCGACCTCCGCGTCCATCGCCAGGCCGAAGTCGAGCAGCACCGGATCGCCCGCTGGGCTGAGCCGGAGGTTGCCCGGCTTTACGTCCCGGTGCACGAGTCCCGCCCCGTGGGCCACGTGCAGGGCCCGGCCGAGCTGCTCGAACATGCGCGCCACGCGGCCCAGCTCGGCTGCGTCCCGCGGGATCCAAGGTCCGCAGCCGTCCGCACCTGCGCGAACCAGCTCCGTCGACAGATCTTCGCCCTCGATGTACTCCATCACCAGGTAGGGCTCGTCTCCATCGAGCTGCGCGTCGAGCAGGCTGGCGATGCCTGGATGCGCAAGGCGCGCAGCGGCCTGGGCCTCCCGCTCCAGTCGCGCCCGGCGCTCGGCCGTCACCAAACCCAGCAGGCGCTTGATGGCCACGCGGCGCTCCAAGCGAGTGTCTTCGGCCAGCCAGACCTCGCCCTGCCCCCCGCTCCCCAGGTGCTCGATCAGGCGGTAGGGCCCTAGGTTGCCGCCCGGTGCCTGAGCCCGCAGTGCCTCGCGCTCGGCGTCGAGGAAGCGCACGTATTCGATGGCGATCCTGTCCCCGTGGCCGCGGTAGCGGCGCAGGTACTCATCGAGAGAGCGGACCCTCCCCGCCTCACGGTCTTCGAGCAACTCACTCAGAAAGTCGAACGCTGCCGCGCGCGAGGCATCCTCCAGGTCCGGGTCCGGACCGGGCGGATCTTCCTCGAAGCGCATGGGACCGATGATACCCCGGCGCGGGTTCTTCCCGGCGGGCTACGATGGGCGGCATGCAAACCGGGCCGGCCTCCGACAACCCTCCCCCCATCCATCGGGAGGAAGCCATGCTTACCCAGCTGGCCGTGGCCGCATGCGGCGGAGAGGAGCAGGCCTTCGCCGACCTCTACGAGGCGCTCTCCCCGGCCCTCTACACCTGGGCGGACTATCGCCTTGCCCCGCGCGGCGGTTCCGGTAGGGCCGATCCCTGGGATCTGGTCCAGGAGACGTGGTGCCGGGCCTGGCGCCGAATCGAAACCCTCGATCCGCAGCAGGTCCCGATTCGAGCTTGGCTCTTTCGGATCGCGAAGAACATCGCCATGGAACACCTGCGCCGGGCACGCACGGTCCGGTCCGAACCCGCCAGCCCCTCCACTCGCCAGTTCGCGCTCGCCAACCTGCCCGACAGCGTGACCGCCGTTAGCCAACGAATGATGCGCCAGGAAGAACTGGCGAGCTTCCGCACCGTCCTGGAAGCCCTCAAGGAAGACGACCGCCGCCTCGCGCTGCACTGCGGCCTAGAGGGCTTGCCCCACGCCGAGGTGGCAGAACGCCTCGATCTGAGCGTCGCCGCGGTCGGCAAACGCTGGCAGCGGCTGCGCGTGCGCCTGCTCGAACAGGGTCTACCTGAGACCCTGGTGACTCCGGCGTGATACCAGCGCCGACTCGGCGCTAAGGTGGGCCCGCGTGAGCTCCCCCACTCCGATCCCCCTTCTCGCCTCGGCGCCCCTGCTGGCGGGCGGTGCACTCCTGGTGCGCGGCCTCGGTCGCAACCGCCGCGTAGCGCTCGTCGAGCGCGCGGGCGCCTGGGGCCTGCCGCGGGCCGTCGCCGCCGATGGACAGAGTCTCGTGCTCGCCGCGCGCGAAGCCGTCCGCGACCAGCTTGGCGCGGAGTTCGTCGCCAGGGACTTCGCGGGCTCACGCCGCGCGGAGCTGGGCGGCCAGCCCTGGCTCAGCTTCTACTGGCGGGGCACGCTGGGTCGTACCTTCCCCGGCTTTGAAGGCCTGGCCCGTATCCGCTGGGTGCTGCTCGAGGAAGCCCTGCGCGTCATCGAGTATCCCGAAGAAGCCGAGCTGATCGATGAGCTACTCGGCGATCCGGTCGCCGCTCCCCTAGGCGAAGCCGGAGCTGAACTTCGGCGCGAAGCCCATCAGCGGGCGCGCGTCTTTGCCGCAAGCCAGGCCGCTCGTCGCCTGGCTCTCGACGCCGCCGGCGATCCGCAGGCGCAGCGCGCGCGGCTGGCCAGCTGCCTGGCCACGGCCCGCTCGGCCACCCACCTGCGCGGCGCCGGCGCGGCCGAGCTGGCCCACGCGCTCTTCACCGCCGCCGAGCTGTACGACTGTGCCCGCATGGCCGAGGACGAACGGAGGCTGCGCGCAGGGGTGATCGCCGCTGAGCTCCAGGAGAATCCCGACCCAGCCCAAGCGCACCTCGCGGCCGAGCTGCAGTCCCAGCTCCAGGGAGGTCAGCCCACCCACCTGCGGGAGATCCTCGCGGCGAGCGCGGACGCCAGCGCCCAGGCGCGCCTGGTGGCAAGCGTCGCACCGCCCGCCTGGCTGCGCTACCTCTGGCCGCTGGCGGTCGTCGCCGCCGCGCCGTTCGTGCTGCGCGGCACCACGCTCGACCCCGACATCCCCCCCAACGTGCTGCCCTGGTTTGCTGCGATCTGGGCGGGCGTGGCGGGCGGTTGCCTGCTACCCCAGAGGCACCGGCGCCGGGGACGCATCGTGCTCGACGCATCCAGCGCCTGGCTCGGTGGGGCCGGTGGACTGCTGGTCTGGCTCGCGGTGATCGCGGGTCTGCTCGATGGGATCTCGGGACCGCCCGCAGCGCTTTTCGGCGCGGCCCTCGCAGGAGCCCTCACCGTCCGCCGCTAGGCTTGGGAGCCCTTGCCCGCCAGCCGGGTCAGCGCAAAGCCTGCGATCAACAGGCCGATGGCCGCAGCCACCTGCTTCCCGTCAGGATCGAAGCGCTGGAGCTCGTTCGATCGACGCTTCAGATCGCCCCGGGAGAGCCCTGCGTAAGCCGCGCGGAGCTCCGCGATTCGCCCGTCGTCAAAGGCCTCACCGTGCTTCGTGCGCACCTCGTCGGCCGACTTGCCCTCGAGCACCATCTCCACAGCTTTGCGCGTGCTGCGGTCCCCGAGCTCCGGCGTCACCGGCTCCTGAAAAGGCCAGAGTCCGATCAGCGAGCCCAGGAGCAGGCCCATGAGCCCTGCGTGGGTGGGGCCGGGGAAGCGGCGCAACACGGCGTTGAGCACGTTGGACAGGGTCGCGATGCCGACCGCCGCTCCCACGAGCACGGGCCCCACGGTCCAGGCGGCAGCCATCGGATCCTCCCGCAGGCGACTGACCGAGAGGCTGCCGATCACGCTCTCGTAAAGACCGAACAGCAGCAGAAGATAGGACCCGCTCACCCCGGGCAGAATCATGCTGGAGGCGGCCACCGCTCCCGCCAGCAAGAGCACGGGGGTCGTCTCGGGCAGCCGGGAGCCTTCCAGCAGAAAGGCCACGCCCAGCATCACGCCAAGACCCGCCGCTAGGGCCAGCCATCCAGGGAGTCGAAGGGGCCGGGCCGCCTTCAGTAATTCGGGCACCCCGCCCAGGGTCATCCCCACGAAGAGGCTGTACATGATCCAGCGGTGGTTCACCACGAGCCCCACCAGGAGGCCCGACAGGGAAGCCACCGCCAGGACCGCTCCCACGCCGAAAACGAACAGGAAGCGCAGGGTCGCAGCCGAAGGCCTCAGGCGGGTGACCTCGGCCACAGCGCCGATAAAGCGGTCGTAGAGCCCAATAGCGAGGATCATGGTGCCCCCGCTGATCCCTGGGACCAGGTTGGCGAGGCCCATGAGGAAGCCGCCTAGGGCGGTGCGAGGGAGTGTGGGCGGCGGCGTTTGATCCATGACAAGGCCGTCAGGCTAGCGCAGAGAAATCCCTGAGCCTAAGCCCTGACCGGGCAGGTACCTAGTTCGCCCCGCTTTGGGTCGTTCTTGATCCTTTCTTGACCTTTCTAGACCAAGGTATTCATCCTGGTTGGGTCGCAACAGCGCTGTGCGCGTGCGAACCGTCTCTCCGTCTTGTCTCCGCCAACGCGGAGCAGGCCCTAGGGTGCCCGTTCCACGCACCCCCTTCTTCTCTCCACCCATCGCTGCAAGCATGAACCTTCGCACCCCCCTCGCCCAGGCCGCCACGCTGCTCTTCGCCGCTAGCATCGCCCAGGGCCAAGACGTTCGCCTGAACGAGATCTACGCCTCGATGTCGGGAACCGATTTCGATGAGTACATCGAGCTCATCGGCACGCCCGGTACCTCCCTCGACAACTTCCTGGTCTGCACCGTCGAGGGCCAGCTGCCCGTCGCAGGCGACCTGGACCGCGTCTGGGACTTGACCGGCACCACGATCCCCGCCTCGGGCTACTTCGTGATGTCGAACACCGGTTCGGCCATCCCCAACCAGAACTTCGACCTCGCCAACGGACCGCACCTGGGCGGCGCCAGCGACAACATCGAGAACGGCGCTCAGACCGTTTACCTGGTGCAAGCCGCCACCGCGCTCGCAACCTCCCAGCTGGTCAACAACATCTACGCCACCAACATCGATCCGGATGGTGACCTGAACACGGTGCTCGCCGACCTGCCCGTCTACACCATCATCGACGCGATCGGTATGTACGACGGCGATTCGGTCGCCGACGGGGACCTGGTCTTCGACTGCGCCCCGATCATTGGCCCCGACGGAACGTTCTTCCCCTCCGGCGCCTTCTGCCCCGGCGATGCCCCCGCCGATTGGTGCACCGACTCCTTCACCGACTTCTTCACCTCGATCGGCCCCGTCAACACCCCGGGCGCAATGAACCACGTGACCGGCTGCATCGCTGAGCCCAGCTCCGCCGGCTGCGGCAGCGGCAACATGGTCATCGGTACCAACTACTGCGGTCCCGCGGTCCCCAACACCAGCGGCCTGCCCGCTGAGATCACCGCCACCGGCAGCACGATCGCCGCGTTCATGGACCTGACCCTGACCGCCACGGACCTGCCCCCCGGCCAGTTCGCCTACTTCGTGGGCAGCGAAAACCAGGGCTTCATCCAGATGCCCAACGGCAGCCAAGGCAACCTGTGCGTCATCGGCAACATCGCGCGTTTCAACACGCAGGTCGGCCAGTCCAGCCCCTCCGGCGAGTTCGCCATCGTCGTCGACACCCAGAACATCCCGGTGACGCCCTCCGTGGCGATCATGTCCGGCGACACCTGGAACTTCCAGTGCTGGACCCGCGACTTCATCGCCGGCTCCGGCCCGACCTCGAACTTCAGCAACGGGGTCTCGATCACCTTCCAGTGATCGACGCCTGCGCCTGATCGAAGAGGGCCGAGGGGCGGGTTGGGCGACATCGCCTCCCGGCCTTCGGCCCTCGCTCTTGAGCCCGCCCCTTCGAGACACCGCACCCTCCAGCACCTTCATGTCCACCGCCCCTCTGCGACTCGCCCTGCTCCTCGGAAGCCTGGCCGCCCCCGCCCTAGCCCTCCCCCAAGGG
>CAYWNK010000286.1:0-7672 GCA_964459495.1 uncultured Planctomycetaceae bacterium | reverse complement strand
GTGCTGAGGCGGCGACAACTCCCCCCAAGCCCGCCAAGGCCCAGGCACACATCCACGTGCTCGACCTCGCGTCCAAGCCCGTGTCCAACGCGCTGGTCAGCGTCCATCGGGGAGACTTCGACGGCGGCGCCGGCACAGCGCTTGGCAGCACGGACGAGACCGGCGTGCTCGTTTTGGAGTTCGACGCCGGGGAGATGAGATCCGGGAGGCTCGAGGTCGAGACCAAGCGGCTTGTCACGGTTCTCCGGGGTACGCTGATGCCCTTCGACAATCAGGCCAGCTGCTTCATCGTCGTCGCAGAACCCCGCTCGCTCAAGGGACGCGTCATCGCACCCGACGGCCGCGCCATCGCCCAAGCCACCGTGAGCTGCTCCAGCTCCGCCGACCTTCGGTCCCAGTTCGAGGTCCCTGTCGATCAAGCGAGCCGTAGGTGTTGGACCGCGGCCACCGATGCAAGCGGCGCATTCTCGATCCCGCGCATGCCGGACATGGAATCGATGCGCCTGGTGATCCGCGCGATCGGCTACGAGGACCTGGAGACCAGCGTCCCCACCGGCGACTGGGACGGCGAGCACGTGCTGCAGCCGCTGGGCGAGTCCTCACCCTGGTTCCGCGGGGTCGTTTTGGACGACCTGGGGGTCCCCGCGCCCGGCTCCTTCGTCAGCCAAGGCTTCCACGCCGTCGCCGTCGACGCCCAGGGCCGGTTCCAGCTGGGCAAGACCGACGCGCAGGACAGCGGCGTCCTCCTCGCGGCCCACCCTGGCATGCAGCCGGGCCGGCTTGAGCGTCCCGATTCCGGCTGGCCGCCCTTCGTCGAGCTGCGCCTGGGCGGACCGGCCCTGGAGCTCTCGGGCAAGGTCGTCGACCCCATGGGGCAAGCGCGAGCCGGTGTCCGCGTCACCCTGCATGATGCAGCCTTCTTTGGCTTCCTCCCCCAGAACACGGACGAGGCCGATCCCGCGGTAGGCGGCCAGATGTTGGAGACCTTCAGTGCGGCGCCAGGTGACTCTCCCCTGACCGCCATCGATGGGACTTTCCGCATCGGAGGCCTGCAGCCCAAGGCCTATTCGCTGCTGCTGGAGACTTCGGACACCCTGGAGAGCTTGCTTTCAGATCCCCTTCAGGCTGGTTCATCGGGCCTGCGCCTGGTCTTCCCCGCCGCGCCCCATCTCGTGTCCGTACGTGGCCGACTGGTGGACGAAACGGGTTCTCCCATCCAGGGCGCATCGGTCACGCTCGCTCGCACCATCGAGCGGCCTGCGGGCGGCTTCGCAAGCCGGAATCTGAGCGTACCGGCGGGCGTCACCGCGCCCGACGGGTCGTTCGAATTCAAGCCGGCGCAGACCGCCGGCGCCCAGCTGCACGTCTACGCCGGCCCGGACTACGCCATGTGCAGCTTCGATCTCGCGGAGTTCGGCGACCTGGAGGACCTGCACGTCACGCTTCCGCGCTCGGCAGGCTTCTTCGTCGACCTTGGCGACGGCAGCGAGCGTGCCGACAAGCTGGCCATCGAAGATTCAGACGGCAACGCCGTGCCGCTCCTCCAGGTCGAAGGCACCAACGCCTTCACCATGAACTTCGGCACCTTCAGCGAAGGACGCTCCGCCGTCTACCGGGTGCCAGGCAACGCCAAGTGGCTCGTGCTCACCAAGCAGGGGAACCTCGTCGTCCGCCATCTCCTCGAGCTCGAGCCCGGCCAGATCCGGCGCATCGACCTCTGATCTCCGGGCCTGTCAGGCCCGCCACCGCCCCTATCCCCCTCAGTCCTAGCTACCGCTCTATGCACGTCTTCCTGTCAAAGCTCCTGATCCTCAGTCCCGCCTTCACGACCCATGCGGCCGCTCTCCGGCCAGTTCGGTTCCAGGACCCGGCCCCGCAGAACGCCCCGCCCCCCACCCCATTGTTACCCCAGGCCAAGCTTGAACTCGCGGCCGAGCTCAAGGAGATGATGCGCCTCGATCAACTCCACCGGACCCCGGTGTCTTGGGGCACCGTCGACAGGGAAGAGCTCGCCCGGCTGGAAGCGCTCGACGACGAAGCGCACATGGAAGAGACCAAGCGCCGCTGGCGCGAGAACATCCGGCTTCCCAAGGAGCTGGAGAAGGAGCTGATGGCCAAGCAAGCCAAGCTCGATTCCGCCAACGTCGCGCGCCTTGCGGAGCTGATCGAGCAGTACGGCTATCCCGCCCCGCAGCGACTGGGGATGGATGCCCCGGACCCGATCCCGGTTCTGATCCACGCCTCGCTCGGGGACTATGCCAAACTGAAGGCAGTCCTGAAGGTGGAGGTCATGGCCGGCCGTATGCCCGCCAAGCCCTACGCCGCCTTGACCGACCGCAAGCTGCAGCATGCCGGCAAGGTCCAAATCTACGGCACGTCCAGCGCCTTCGACCCCAAGACCAATACCGTTCTGCCCCCTGAGATCGTGAGCATCGAGGCCACCAACCGGGCCCGGGGCGAGATCGGACTACCGCCCCTAGCGGAGTACCGCCTAGCGAAGCCCACAGAGGACGCGAACGAACCCTCGACCGCAGGGGCTGCCCCGGGGGCAGCCCCTGCGGTAGGCTCTGGTCCATGAAGCGCAAGGACAAGGCCGATCGCATCGGCGCGATGCTGGCGGAGCTCTACCCCAGCGTCCCGGTGCCCCTGGATCACACCTGCCCCTACACGCTGCTGGTCGCCGTGGCTCTCTCCGCCCAGACCACCGACAAGAAGGTCAACCAGGTGACGCCCGAGCTCTTTGCCCGGGCCGGCGACCCCGAGCGCATGGCGGCGATGGAAGTCGGTGACGTTCGTGACCTGATCCGCGAGGTCGGCCTCGCCCCAACCAAGGCCAAGAACCTCGTGCGCGCCGCCCAGCTCCTGATGGAGCGCCACGCCGGCGCAGTACCGCAGACCTTCGAAGAGCTGGAGGCGCTGCCCGGCATCGGGCACAAGACCGCAAGCGTCGTGATGGCCCAGGCCTTCGGTGTCCCCGCCTTTCCTGTCGACACCCATATTCATCGGCTCGCCGCGCGCTGGGGCCTCTCCAAGGGCACGACGGTGGAACGCACCGAACGCGACCTCAAGGCCGTGTTCGCCAGGGAGGAATGGAACAAGCTCCACCTGCGGATCATCTTCTTCGGACGCGAGCACTGCCCCGCCCGGGGTCACGACCTCGCCGCTTGCCCCATCTGTTCCTGGGCTGCAAGCGCCAAGCGCATCGCCGAGGAGCGCAGCCCCAAGGCCAAAGCCAAGTCCACCACCTCCCGGAGCACCCGATGAACGCACCCGACGAAGTCCTGAGCGCTGCTGCCTCGGACCTGGACCAGGGCGAAGCGATGGCTGCGCTGGAACGACTTGAGCCCTACCAGGAGGATGCTGACGCCTGCCTGCTGCTGTCCGAAGCGCTCCTCGCCCTGGGGGAGGTGCCCATGTCGCTCCAGGCCTTCGAAAAGGCCTCCAGCGCCCTCGACCCCGAGCAGCCCGACGTGATCTGGATGAGCGCGGAACTGCATCTCGCCAGCTGGTCCCTTGAGCTGGCCATCGAAGAATACCAGCGCTACCTAGCCCTAGAACCCAGCGTCGGTGCACACATGCGGCTCGCCCTGGCCTACGACGCGCTGGGACAGTTCGACCACGCCGACGCCCAGGAGAAGCAGGCGCTCGCGTTGGAGCCCGAGCTCGAGGCCCTCGTTCGGCTCACCGAGTCCGAGTTCGACGCCACCGTAGAGGCCGCCCTAGCCGATCTCCGCAGGACCCACCCCATCGAGGTCGAGCGCGTCTTCATCGCCACCGAGCCGATGCCCCACCGGGGCATGATCGACCCCAGCTTGCCCCACGCCACGCCCCCCGATCTGCTCGGCCTCTTCTCGGGCCCCACCCTAGCGGACCTCGCCGATACCCCCGGCGCCGAACTCCCGCCCACCATCCACCTGTTCCAGCGCAACCTCGAGCGCATGGGTCTGCCCGGGGATGAATTGCGCGCGGAGATTCGAACCACTCTCTTTCACGAGTTCGGGCACCTACTAGGATTGGATGAGGAAGGCGTCGCCGCCCTTGGACTCGCCTAGCTCTTCTACCCATCAGACATGGAAACCTCCGACTTTCACAAGCTCGCCGACACCTGCCTTGAGCGGGTCGCCACCTGGCTCGAGAGCTTCGACGCCGATGAGGTCGACTTCTCGACGCCCGACGGCGTGGTGACGATCGAATTCGCTGACGGGGCCAAGTACGTGCTCAACCGGCAGACCGCTGCCGACCAGATGTGGTTCGCCGCAGGAGCACGGGCCTGGCACTACGTTTGGGACGCGGCGCGCAGCGAGTGGCGCTGCGACAAGGACGACCACGAGTTGTACGCCCGCATTGCGGAATCGCTTGGCCAAAAGCTCGGCCGCGAGGTCACGTTCGGGTGAGCCCCCCGCCCCCGCCCACCTCCCCGGGGCCTTCTTCCATCGCGCTGCACCGCCTGATGGGCTTCTACTGGGTAGCGCGCACCCAGGGCTACGCGAGCGCCGCGCGTGCCTTCCCCTACCCCATCACCCAGCCCGCCGTTCACCAGCAGGTCAAGAAGCTGGAGACCGAGCTCAGGGTGCACCTGTTCGAGCGCGTTGGAAAGGACCGCATGGCCCTGACCCCAGCCGGCCAATACCTGTTCGATTTCGTGCGGCCCACCTTCGAGGGACTGCCGGCGGTGCTACGGGCGATCGCCTCGGGGAGCTATGGCGGCCAGCTCTGCATTCAGACCTCGAGCCTGCTGCTGCGCACCCTGATGCCCTCCTGGGTCAAGCGGCTGAGCCGCAAGTCCCCCAACGTCCAGGTCGTGCTGCAGGAAGCGCTGAACCACGACTTGGGCGCGCTCCAACGGGGTGAAGCCGACCTTCTTGTCGACCACTACGGGAAGATCCCGCCCGACATCGCCAGTCAGCAGGTGGCGACGATGCGGCCGTTCATCGTCATGCCCAAGGATCACCGGCTCGCCGACCGCAAGCGCATCTCCCTGTCCGCCTTCGGGGACGACACCTTCGTCGCCTACTCCCCCGGGCTGCTCTCCCGCGACCTCCAGCTCGAGGCCCTCGAGCGTCACGGGGTGCGTCCCGCGCGGTTTCATTCCGCCAGCAGCGCAGACTCAATCCTCGGCTTCGTCGAATCCGGCCTTGGCTATTCGGTGCTCCCGTCCGTGGAGCCCAATGGGCCGCGCACCCGTGCGGCTGCGGTTCTGCCCCTCAACTCACCCAAGGTAGAGTTCCCCGTCTACGCGCTTTGGCGCAAGGACACGCCCGAGAATCCCCTGCTGGACGCTGCGCTCGAAACGGCGCCGAGCTAGCGATCGCCCGTGCCGTAGAGCAGCCGCTCCATGCCCGACTTCACCATCGGCAGGGGCATGTCTTTCAGCAGGCTGCGCACGCCGCCGTTCATGAATTCAGCAAGGGCACCGGCTGAGAACTTCAGGTCAGGCTCGGTGAGCGGCCCCACGATTTGCATCTCGACGACGTAGTCGGAATCTGCGATCAGAGCTCGGGCAGACTCCGGCAGCTGCAGCTGGTGGGCGGCCACCTGAAGGGTGGCACGGATGCTGAAGTCGAGCCGACCCGAGTCGAGCAGGATCATCCCCCCGGAGAGATCGCAATCCTCCTCGGCAAGGGGGAGATCGAGGTCCAGATAGCGCAGCATGTTCCCCTCGATTCGGAGTCGAATGGGGAGCAGGGTCATCGGCTCCAGATCCATGCTGGGCTCGGCCTCAAAGAGCTGGCCAAAGCCAGGATGCAGCGCGAATCGAAGCTCACCGGGTGCGAGCTCAAGTTCGCCCGCGAGGTAGCGCAATCGCCCGTCTTCGAGCCGGAACTCCAGCTCTTTCGCCCGGACCTGGAGGAGCGGCCCCACAGGATCGACCTGGTGCAGGAGCGGCAGCGCGGGCTGCAGGACGCCCGCGCAAGCCCGCGGCCCCATGGGCAAGACGGCCCATTGTTCCTCCGGCGTCGTCATACTGACGACCCCGTCCCGGATGCCCAGGGGTGGCAGCTTCAGATCGTTCCCCCTCAGGTGCAGCATGTGCTGCCCCCCGGGCAGGTCGCCCGCCGGACCGGAGAGGACCATGCTCATCGGCCCGGTAGATAGCTCGTCGATCAATCCCCCGGCCCCAAGCCACACGTCGAGATTCGCTCCCGAGAGCCCGCTACCGGAAAACTCATACCGATCCGCGCCCCCGCTAAGCGGCAGGCATTCCCCCGCGGGACCTTCGACGCGCAGGCGCAGCTCCCCCTCTCCGCATTTTCCCTCGGCCAGGAATACGCGCTGGCCGCCGGTGTCGCGGTCGAGTTGCAGTCGAACCTCCGACCAAACCATGCCGAACGGATCCGCGGAATCGAGTCCGTCCGAAGCGCCGAACAGCAGGGGCTGGGCGAGGGAGCCTTCGAGCTGCACCGTTCGCGCGGGATCGTCGTCCGAATCCGCGAACCAGTCCACCGACCAGTCCAACTCGGAGGCCTCCGCCGTCCACACGGCGCCCTGCGCGACGGTCTGAATCCCCGCCGCCGACAGGCCCGCCTGCTCGAGCCAGTCCCCGACCCGGCTGGAGTGCAGCCCTAGCCGCCCCTCCTCGTCGAGCTCCAGGCAGTCCTCGTCCCAGGCCAGATCGAAGCCAGCCCCGCCACTGTCGCCCTCGAGCGTGCCGCTCAGGCGCTGATCGCCGCCGGCGTCCAAGGCTAGCTCAGCCTGCAACTCAAGCCTGTCGCCACACAGCAGGGGGAGGTGGCAAAGCCCCATGTCCAGCTCTGCCAAAGCCCCGCTGGGAATGCTGTTCCCCAGGAGCTTGCCCGAGCCAAGCTCCCCAGGTTCCCGCTCCCACTCCACTTCGAACGGTCCCTCGACCCCGTCGAGGCTGGCCAGCCCGGTCACCCGCACCTCAACCCGGCCGCCCCTGCGCCGCAGAGCCCTGGCCCGCACCGAATGCAGCCGCAGCAAGAAATCCGGCCGAAGATCGTCCAGAAAGCGAATCTGATCGACGTCGATCTCGAGGTCGTAGGGAAACTCCTGGTCCAGCCCGAGCTCAGATCGAAATTCGCCGAACTCGAGGTCGAGTTCCTCTTCCGGCCAGCTCCCATCCTCTGTCCCCAGGGCGAGTTCAAGACCGCTCATGCCGGTCTCGTCCCTGTGAATCAGTAGGTCCGAGAGCTCCATCCGCACCGGCAGTGGCGCATCGTCTGCGTTCCAGTTCAGTATGCCCGGCAGGATCACCCGCCCGGCCATCACCTGCACGCCCGCGTTGTCATAGAGGCGCAGGCCCTCGATCTCCTGGTACTCGTTCCAAGCCAGGTTGACGCGCTCCAGTTCGAGGTGCCCAAAGAGGTCCTTGCCCAGGGCCCCCTCGAGGAACCTCGCCGCGGAACCGCCCAGCAGGCTGGGGGCGAACAGGAGCGCCGCCAGCACCGATCCGAGCGCGAACGCAAAGCAGCCAGCCCCTCCGCTGAAGAGGCAGCCGAAACAGCCCCGGCGCGCGGCCGCTGGGCGGTCGCCGGAGCCGGTGGGAACTTGAACGCTGGAGTGAGACACGGCAGGCCAGGAGAAGGCCCTAAGGTACTGGGTAACGGGTCCCGGGCCTTTCACTTCCGGGGCAGCCCTTCGGTCAATTCCACGTGGGGTCCGGTGGCTGCCGTGACAGCGCGTCGCCCTCATCCCCCAGGCTGCGCAGCAC
>CAYWNK010000285.1:0-7698 GCA_964459495.1 uncultured Planctomycetaceae bacterium | reverse complement strand
CCCCTGATGCACCACCACCTGCGTGAACGGAATCCCCCAGCCCTCCGCATTGCAAAGATCCACCAGGATCCGCTGAATCGCCCGGTTCAGCATCGCATACCGCGCCGCAACGTCCCCCGAGAAGTCGATCATGATCGCATAGTCGAGCGACGACGCGGCGGCCTCCTTGAATTCGACCTTGAGCGAGTTGATATCGGCCTCCCCGATCACATCGGTCAGGCCCTTCGCTAGGGCGGCCTGCATCTTGGGGGCGACCTCAGTGGTGCTGATGGCCTGGTGGGCGTAGTCGATGCCGAAGGTGACGAAAAGCCGGAAGTCGCGGGAGATGTTCTCCGGGGAAAGGCTCAGGAAGTCCGAGGTCGTATAGGTGATCTCGCTGCCACCCAGAAGCGAGATGCGGACCAGCTCCGGGGTCAGCTTGATGACCTCGCCGCGCTGGCCGTCGGAGAGCAGCACGTAGTCCCCTAGGCGGCAGGGAAACCACAGGTCACCGGGGGCGATGGGGCGCGAGCGCATCTCGGTCAGGTCGCTCAGGGGCAGGCGCACGTAGCCGCCCTCAAGGGCTGGGTTGGTCAGGTGGGTTTGAATACCAAGCCGCGAAACACGATAGGGCAGACCGTTGTAGACGACGCGCTCAGCCTCGCGCACCGTACCCAGGTTGAGCAGCAGTCGCATCTCTGCCAGGTAGCGCGGGATGGCCATCTTGCTGGCCCAAGCGATCCCCGCGATCAGCAGCAGCACCAGGCCAAGCAGCACCCAGTCCCCAGCTGCAGACAGGACGATCAGACTCGCGCCCAGGGCTGCGATCCCGGCGAAGGTGTGCACGACGACCTCGATGAGCCGCCGATGCATGGGCCGGTGCGCGCTGCGCTGGGGGAAGGCCTTGCTGACGAAGCGGTAGGCCCAGCGGAGGCCAAAGAACACGACGAGGAATGCCAGCAGGGCCAGCGCCAGGTGGAGACCGCGGGTACGGAAGAACGTGCTCAGGAACTCGCGACTGGACTCGATGACGGAGACCTGGGAGTTCTCCAGGCTGTTGAGTCGCGACTGGGCGACGGTCCTCGCCGTTTGATGAACAAGCAGTTCCTCGCTGACCTGGCTTTGAAGGTCTTCCAATTCCGTCAGGGCGACTTGGAGGCCATCGATGTCGTTCTGATTCTCGCCTGGATCCAGGCTTTGAATCTCTTTCCCGATCTCCCGAATCCTCGCCTCGAGGCGATCGCGGCTTGCCTTCCTCAGCTCGATCTGGACCTCTTCCTTGTCGATCCGGCTGCGGTAAAGTTCGATGGTCCGCGGCCCTTTCGTGGCTTCCTTGAGCTCCTCCAACAAGGGGCGGACTAGCTCTTCCAGTTCCGATTGGAGGTCCGATTTCTGCTCGCTCTCGAGATCTGCAGGGTCGGTGTCCGTACTGAACGAGCGCAGCTCCCGGCGCAGCGCTTCCAGTTGACCGCTTGCTGTTGCGATGGTCTCTTCGGTCTCTGCGCGCGCGGTTGGATCTTGATCGGTGGCCAGGGCATCGCGGGCCTCCTGAAGCTCACCTTCCTTGGCTTGGATGGCCTTTGCCATCCCCACTAGGGCCCTCGTGATGTCGTCCTGGATCGGTTCCGGGGCAGCTTCTTCCCCTTCTTCCGAGGCCTCCCCGTCCCCTGGCGCGACCTCGCTTTGAGCTTCGCCTCTCCCTTCCGGCGCGACGGCGGATTCCTGGAACGAAAACACGGGCGCGGGCAGCTGGGTCAGCGCCAACAGTGCGGCAAGAATCGGGATGCGCATAGGGAGCTGGAGCAAGCCACCGGCGGCTCCAGGAATCCAAGGCTGGCAAGCCCACTGGGAGAATTCCAGGAAGTGCAGTGAAGTTGGCTGACCAGGTCCCGGGGGCGCGCGGAACCGGCTCGGTCCCGTGCTCCAGGGCACAGGAACCCCTAGAAACGGCCTGGCCCGGACCCCGAGACGTGGCAGGATTCGGGCCATGGGCAGCCTGCAAATCCGGGGAGCGCAGGAGAACAACCTGCGCTCGGTGGACCTCGACTTGCCGCTGGGGCTGTGGACCGCAGTGACCGGTCCCTCGGGGTCGGGCAAAACGAGCCTCGTCTTCGGAACCCTGGTGGCCGAAGGCCAGCGCCGCTTCCTCGGTAGCCTGTCCCCGAAGGCGCGCCAGGCGCTGGGCAAACTAGGGCGCGCCCGGTTGAGCGGCCTGGCGGGCCTACCGCCCGCCGTGGCCCCCGGTGCTGGCGAGCTGCGCCAGGCGCCGCGCTCAACGGTGGGCACCCTGCTCGGCGGCATGGACCTGCTCCGTTTGTTGTACGCGCGTGAGGGCAGCGACCCCGAGGGGGTGCGGGACGGACCGCCCCTCGCCCGCAGCCAGTTCAGCTTCAACCATCCGCGGGGCGCCTGCGAGGCCTGCGATGGCAGCGGCGTGCAGGACCGCGTGGACCCTGAGCTGCTGGTGGCCGACGCAGGCAAAGGCCTCCGCGACGGGGCGCTCGTCCCGACCCTGAAAAACGGTTACACCGTCTATAGCCAGGTCACGGCCCAGGTCATGGAGAGCATCTGCGCCGCCCACGGCTTCGATATGCAGACGCCCTGGCGCGATCTGGAACAAGCCCAACGCGACGTGATCCTGTACGGCACGAAGGCACTGAAGGTGCCCTTCGGCAAGCACAGCATCGAGTCGCGCATGCGCTGGGAGGGCATCACGGCCCGGCCCCGGGAGGAGGGCTACTACCGCGGGCTCGTGCCTGTCATCGAGGAAACGCTGCAGCGCAGCCGCAACCCCGGCGTGCTGCGCTTCGTGCGCAGCGCGCCCTGCGGGTCCTGCGCGGGGACCCGGCTGGGACCCGTGGGGCGGCGCGTGTTGGTGGGCGGCCTCAGCCTGCCCGAGCTGCTCGCCCTGGACGCGACGGGGCTGCGGGACACGCTCGACGGGCTACCGGCCTCGCCGGTCCTCTCGGCCGTGCGTCCCGGCCTTGGCCAGCGGCTCGAGCGCATGGTGCGGCTAGGCCTCGGGCATCTGGCCCTGGCGCGGCCCGCGGGCACCTTGTCGACCGGAGAGGCCCGCCGGCTCGCGCTTGCCGCGCAGCTGACCGCCGGGCTGGGGGGGATGCTGGTCGCGATCGATGAGGCCACCGCTGGCTTGCACCCCAGCGAGCAGCAGGGCCTGGGTGAGGTGCTCGAAGACGTGCTCGCCCTCGGCAACACGCTGGTCCTGGTCGAGCATGACCCGGACATGGTGCGCTGGGCGGATCACTTGGTGCGCGTCGGCCCCGGCTCGGGCAGCCGTGGTGGCCAGGTGATCGAGTTCGGATCCGTTCCCCCTGATCCACTGCCGGTGCAGGCGCCCCCCCGTCGCCCCGCAAGGGGTCGCTCCAGCGGTGAGCTCGTGCTCCGCGGTGCACGACTGCACAACCTGCGCGGCGCCGAGCTCCGCCTGGAGCTCGGCGCGCTGAACGTCGTGCTCGGGCCCTCGGGTTCGGGCAAGAGCACCCTCGTCTTCGGCACCCTGCTGCCCGCCCTCGCCGGCGAGCCGGCGGACTGCGATGGCCTCTCCGGTGCGCCGGCCGGTGGCGTCGCCGCCTCCGACGCCCGGCCCATCGGCCGCAACCCGCGCAGCACACCCGCCACCTGGACGGGTCTATTCGACGTGCTGCGCAAGCGTTTTGCGGCGACCGAAGATGCCAAGGCTGCGGGGCTCAAGGCAGGGGACTTCTCCTACAACAACAAGGGGGGGCGCTGCCCCGCCTGTGAGGGGCTCGGCGTCGAACGCATCGGTATGCACCTGCTCGAAGATCTCGAGCGCACCTGTCCCGCGTGCTCCGGCGGCCGTTACGCGGGTGAAGTCCTGGATGTACGCTGGCGCGGGCTCACGATCGCCCAGGCCCTTGCCCTGGACGTCGATCGTGCGCTGGAGGCCTTCGCCGGCGACGCGCAGCTCGAGGCCACCGTGCGCGCCATGCACGACCTGGGCCTGGGCTACCTGCCGCTCGGCCAGGGCTCGCAAACCCTCAGTCGGGGCGAATCCCAGCGCATCAAACTCGCCAGGCTTCTGGCCGATTCGCGCTCCGCGTCCAGCGTTGTGCTGCTGGACGAGCCCGACCGCGGCCTGCATCCGAGCGACGTGGCTCAGCTGCTCGGTTCCCTGAGCCGGCTCGTCGAGGCCGGGCACACGGTGGTCGCAATCTCCCATCACCGGGCCCTGTGGGAGGCGGCCGACCGCTGCATCGAGGTGCGCGCGGGCGAGGCGCGGGTGCTCCCCGCCGCGCCGCCGCCCGTGGTGTCCCGTCCGGCCAGCGAAGCGCGTCAGCCCCGGCTCCCCGAGTCCATCGAGCTGCGCGGCGCGCGCGCCCACAACCTGCGCGGCATCGATGTGAGCTTTCCCCATGGGGCGATCACCGCGGTCTGCGGGGTGTCGGGCAGCGGGAAGTCCTCGCTAGCGTTCCACACCCTGGCGGCGGAGGCTTGGTGCCGCTTCGCGGAGTCGCTGCCGTTTCAGGTGCGGCGCTTTGTGCGGCGCCAACCGCGTCCAGAACTCGAATCGGCGAGCGGACTGACGCCGGTGCTGCGCCTAGAGCAGGGTGGCGCCGACCACGACCCTGGGCCCCGTTCCACGGTGGCGACCGCCAGCGAGATCGGGCCGCTGCTGCGCCTGCTTTGGTCCCGGGCCGGCCACATCGGCGGCGAACCCTGCGGCCTTGGCGCCGAGCACTTCAGCACCGCTCGCGCCCTCGGCGCATGCCCCGCCTGCGAGGGGCACGGGGAAGTCCAGCGCTGCCGACCCGAGCTGCTGATCACCGACCCCAGCCGCGCGCTGGGGGATGGGGCGCTAGCGGGCACACGGGCCGGACGCTATCTCGGAGAGCCCGGCGGGCAATTCCTCGCGACCCTGCGCGCCGCGCTCGAGGCGGGCGGCGGACTGGGGTCCGAGCTCGACCGCCCCTGGAGCCAGATGAGCCCGCCCGCGCAGCGCATCGCCCTCGAAGGCAGCGGCGACGAGACCTTCGCGGTCACCTGGTCCTTCGAGCGCGGGGGACGGGCCGGTGAGCACAGCTTTGAGGGACCCTGGCCCGGCCTGCTGGTTCTGGCGGAGAGGGAAGCGGCGCGGCGGATGAAGCAAAAGGCCGCCGCCGAGTGGGCGGCGGCCCTGGGGCCAACGGCCTGCGCCGACTGTGGCGACAGCGGGCTCGGGCAGGCTGCACGGGCGGTGCAACTGGGCGCGCTCGATCTCCCCGCCGCACTCGCGCTGCCCCTAATGGAACTGCCCGGGGCATTGGCGAAGGCCAAGCTCGACGGACGCCAACGCGAGGTGCTCCAGGCCCTCGAGTCCGAACTCCAGGGACGCGTCGACGATCTGGTCAACTTAGGTCTCGGCGGAATCGCCCTTGGGCGACGGACCCGTAGCCTGTCCGGTGGCGAGCGCGCGCGCCTGCGGCTGGCGGGTGTGCTGCACGGCGGGCTGACCGGTGTGACGCTGGTGCTCGACGAGCCCGCTGCGGGGTTGGGTGGCGCTGATGTGACTCGCATGATGGCTGTGCTGCGGCGCTTGACCCAGCGCGGCAATACGGTCGTGCTGGTCGAGCACCGGCCGGAGGTGCTGCGCGCGGCGGACTGGCTCGTGGAGCTTGGACCGGGGGCTGGACCGGACGGTGGCGAGCTGCTGGCGGCGGGGCCGGCGGCCGAGTTCCTAGCAGGGGCAAGTCCGACGGCCCGGATGCTGCGCGGCGCGGCGAACCTGCGCGCGCCGCTGCCTGCGGAACCCGCGGGGGCCGTGCTGCGCGGGGTAAAATGCGGGCCGCTGCAGGGAGTGGACATCGCGTTTCCGTCCACCGGCTTGGTTGCGATGACCGGACCTTCGGGGAGCGGCAAGTCGAGTCTGCTGTGGGGCGTGCTGGAACCGAGCCTGCGCGAGGGGCGGCCAATCGGCTGCGAAGCGCTCGAGGGCTTCGAACGCTTCGGGGCGCGGGCCCTGTCCGGGCCTGGCCGAACGGTGCTGACCAGCCTGGGCTTGGGAGCCGGTGTCCAGGCGCTGTTTCACGCTGCTGCCAAGGGGGCGAAGGCGGGGTTACCGGCCGCGGCTTTTGCGCTCGGCGGCGCCAAGGGGCGCTGCCAGGCTTGCCGGGGCAAGGGGATCGAGGCCGTGGCCTTGGACGGCTTGGGGGATCTGGAGCTGCCCTGCCCTGAGTGCGGTGGAGCGCGCTTTCGTCCCGAGGTGCTCGAGGTGCGCTGGAAGGGCTGGAACGTCGCGGAGTTCTTGGGCCTTTCAGCGAGTTCACTGATCGCGGAGCTGCCCCCGGATCCCCGCTGGCAGGCGCTGCGCGCGTTGGTCGAGGCGGGCGCGGGGCATGTGGCGCCGGGGCGCCGTAGCAGCACGCTCTCGGGTGGCGAGGCCCAGCGGGTCGCGTTGGCCGGCGCCGTGGCAGCTCTCGCCGGCGGCGACATCGGGCCCCAGGTGCTGCTGCTCGACGGTCCAGCCAGCGGCCTACACGAAGCAGATCTTCCGGCGCTCGTCGCTCTGCTCGATCGACTGGTCGAGGCGGGCTGGCTCGTGTTGATGGCCGAGCAGCGGCCATCCCTGGTCGGAGCCGCGGCGCACGTCGTGCGCCTCGGCCCCGGGGGGGAGTGACGGCGTCGCGCTAGCGTCGAGCCATGTAGCGCACGGCGCGACGAAGCGCCTCGGTGCGCGGCACGTCGAGGGGCGCAACCCCATTCACCTCGCCGACCCAGACGACCAGGCCACTGTTCGCATCGACCACCTCGGCGAGAATGCGAATCCGGCGGCAGGGGACCGCGGCCTCGGATTCGTACTTCAGGGCCGAGTCCAGCGCCCCAGTGCTGAAGTCCGGTAGGGACTCGGGCAAAACCAAGGGCTCGGGCGCGGCCTTGGCTGTGGGCGCCTGATAAGAGGGAACCTGCTCGGAGCGCTTCCAGCTCGCTTCGACGGCGCCGTTTTCTGAGAGCTTCTCGATGGCGCTCGCCTGGCTGGCTTTCCAGCTCTTCCACTCCCGCTCGTAGCGCTGGACCCGAATCTCGTGATCGCCGCGGTCGCGCTCGAGCCATTTCTCGTAGGCCACCTCGTAGGCCGCGTAGGCCTGGCCGTACTCGGCGACGTCACTGGCGAAGCGGGCGATGCTCTGGTTGTGCTGTCTCACCCGGCCGTTGGCGATCTCTACCTCGGCGCGGTACTCCTTCACCTCCTCGGGGTCATACACCGCGGCAAGGGGCACCTGGGCGTCGCCTTCCTCTACGGAGAGTTCGAACACGCGTAGGAAATAGTCCGCGTCGAGGTTCTCGTTGGCCAACAGGTCGGGCACCCACAGGGACGTGGGGTCGGTGAACTCCAGGGTCATGGCCTCGAGGCCGCTGTAGGTGCGAGAGGTGGCCACCTGCTCCCCGGTCGCCGAGGTGACCGCGGACTCGGGGGAGTCGGCAGGGACGCTGCGCTCGAAGCCTCCGGTCAGTCCGACCGTGGGGTCGACGCGGAAACTGCTGGCACCGATGACTCCGGCGTCCTTGACCTTGTAGCCGCCGGAGAGGAAGCCGCCCAGCAGGGCGGTGCGCAGTTCGGGGTCGGTGCTCGGGGGCACGCTGGTCACGATGACGTTCGACGGATCGATGGGCAGCGCGGCCGGAACGGCGTCGAGGGAGTACGACTCGCCGAAGACTTCGTCCACTTCCTGGGACCAGATCGTCGGGGGATCGGGCGGGGTG
>CAYWNK010000284.1:0-7784 GCA_964459495.1 uncultured Planctomycetaceae bacterium | reverse complement strand
GCCGCGCAAGCTCCGCCTTCAAATCCCCCATGGTCAAGCCCTCGGGGAGATCGTCCAGAACGACATGCGCGGCCCCGGCCCGTTCGGCCAGAACCGCGAAGAGTTTCACCTCGAGCTGCACGCTGAGACGTCGACTCGGAGAAGCGCGGTACCCGCCCTAGAAGGGCGTGTCGTCCGCGTCGATGAAATCCGCGCCGGGCGCCGGACCGTAGTCGCCGTAGCCACCGGCGTCTCCACCGCCGCCACCTCCGGCGGGCTGGGGCGCATCCTCGAAGCCGCCCGGCTGGCTCTGCCTGCTGGGCGCGTAGCCCCCGCCACCGCCGCCGCCACCGCCTTCACCGCGACCGGAACTGACGAACTCCCAGTTGTCGGCGACCACGTACAGCTTGCTGCGCTTCTGGCCGGTGTTCTTGTCTTCCCACTGGTCGAACTCCAGGCGGCCTTCGATGAAGCACATCGAGCCCTTCTTGTGGTACTTCTCGAAGCTCTCTCCGCGCTTGCCAAAGATCGTGACGTCGACGAACGTGGGCTTCTCCACCCACTCCCCCGTCTGCTGATCTTTGTAGCGGCGGTTGACCGCCACGCCGATCTTGCAGATCGCCATGTTGTTGGGTGTGTAGCGCAGCTCGGGATCCCGGGTCAAATTGCCCATGAGGATCACCTTGTTGAACGAGGCCATCGTCGCTCCGTCCCGGGTCGAGGCCGGGAGATCTGTCGGGTCCTGAACGCTGGACGGCGTGGACCCGTCGGTACGGGGGGTCGAGCTGCCCCGGAGCGCGCGGCCGCGCCGCGCGAAGAGCCTGCCGGGGGACTCGTGTCCTTTCTGGGTCAGAGTCTACGCAGCAGAGCAGGTCCGGGCCAAGCCAATCCGCCAGCGCCCAAGAACCTGGTTCCGCCCCGTCCGCCTCCGTAGAGTAGCCTTGCACTACCGCACCACCGCAGCACGCCCCATGAGCCCTATCGACCCCACAACGAGCCAGTCACCCCGCACGGGCCGCGAGCGCCGCCGTCATGAGCGGGCTGGGGGCCAGTGGCCCATCACCATCGAGCTGGAGGACGGCCCCCACCAGGCGCGGATCCGCGATATCAGCCGCGGCGGCCTATGCTTCTTTCTGGATCGGCCGCTTGAGGAAATGACCCTGCTGCGGGTCGAGTTCGACCTTCCTGAGAAGGAGCAGGCCGTCGGGGCTGTGTCGCGCACCCGTCGGCGCCTCTCGGGAACCGGAGCCGTGGTTCGCTGCGAGCGCATCAGCGTCGCGCTGGACCACTACGAGATCGCGGTGTTCCTGACCGAGATGGCCGACAGCGACCGCGAAGAAATCGAGTCCTACGTTTCGGCAACCGGGGACTGATCCCCATCGGGGATCGATCCTTCCGACCCCCCTTGGGATCCCCCGCTCGAGGGGGCGGACCCAGGCCCCACCGACTGCGAGGAATCCCTGGGGGCTTCCCGGGGCCAATCCTCGCCCGGCCGGCAGGCCTCAAGCACTCGCTCCACCCCGGCGAGATCGCCGTGCATCCGGGCGGGAACCTGTCCCGCTCCCGCCAGCACCCGGGCGCTTTGGTCAAAGCCCAGCTCCACGAGCAGGCTGCCCCCCGGCCGCAGTAGCTCGGGCACCCGGGCGAGCAGCTCGCGCGCCCAGAAATCGGCGTCCCCCTCGGGTGCGAAGAGCGCCAGGCCCGGCTCGTAATCGCGGACGTCCGGCGCCAGGCCCTCACGGGCAGCCACATTCACGTAGGGGGGGTTGGAAACGACCAGATCGAAGGGACCCCGCCGCTGGGCGAGTTCGAGTCCGTCGCCGCAAACCAGCTCGACCCGATCGCGGAGCTCCAGGGCTTCGACGTTGCGCCGCGCCCATTCAAGCGCATCGGGGGATCGATCGACCGCCAGCACCGAGACCTCCGCCGCACGGTCCCCGTGGGCACCGGAAAGCTCCAGGGCCAGCGTCGCCGCCAGGCAGCCGCTGCCGGTGCCGATGTCCAGGACGGCCAAAGGTTCCGCCCCGCGGCCAGCTTCCCGCGCGCGCCACCAGGCCCTTGCCAGATCGACGATGAGCTCGGTCTCGGGGCGCGGGACCAAGGCCCCCGGGCCGACCTGAAAGGGACGCCCGTAGAACTCCCGTTCTCCGGTGATGTAGGCGACCGGCTCCCGCCGGCCGCGCCGGACCAGCAGGTCCCGCGCCAGGTCCACCTCGGCGGGCAGCACGGGGGCGTCCAGCTTCATCAGCAGCCCCAGGCGGTCCAGCTCGAGGGCGTGGGCCACCAGCAGGTCCGCCTCCAGGCGCGCCTCCTCCACCCCGCGGCGGGTGAGGAAGGCGCTCGCCATGGCGCGCATCTCCCCCACGGTCCGCGGCAGCGCTGCCGGGCCTTTCGAGCCCGCGGAGCCCGGCGAAGCCGAGCCCCCGGACGCAGACCCGCCGGCAGGAGCTGAGCCGGCCAACTACTCGGCGGCCTTCTCGGCCTCGCGCTTGGCCTTGGCGGCCTCGCGCTCGGCCTTGCGGGCCAGACGCTTCTCTTCCTGGAGCTGCTTGCCGTGGGCCTGCGCCTCCTGGATCGACTTCCACATGACGAACATCGCGTAGCAACCGGCGCCGCCCACGATCACGCTGCCGATCAGGCCAAGGACGCCGATGCCCACGTGGGGGTTCCCGAAGACCTTGATCGAGGCCACCAGGTTCAGCACGCCGGCGATGGCCGGACCGAGGAACATGAGCGGGAAGATCGGGTTGAACTTGCCGCCGCCGATGTACCCAACGATGTGGGCCAGGGTGTAGATGCCCAGGGCCAGCACCCCGACCTCGGCGATCGCGCCCAGCTTGAAGACCTCACCGACCTCCTTGCTGACGCGCATCACCTCGACGCTGGCCGACGAGTAGACGTAGGCGCCGGCGCCGATGAACAGCACCAAGGCCACCAGCGGTCCGGCCATCGCGTGCGCGTTAGCGAGCCCCGCCAGGGGGCTCTTATCCTTCGTGCCGCCGCGCACCTTGGCGCACTCCAGGGCGATCCAGCCGCCGAGCAGCACGAGCACCTTCGCGACGATCAGGGTCGTCCAGTCGAAGGCCTGGGTCGTGTCTCCGACCGGAAAGGCCGCCTGGGAGGCGTACTGCACGCCGGTGTAGAAGGGGAACAGCGCTCCGATGACCAGGAGCTTTGAGGCCTGCTGAAGGAGCTTGGGAGTGGTCTCCTGCTCGCGCGGGTTGCTGCCGTCCTGGCTCGTGGCGGTGGCTTGGGTATCGGACATGCCGCTGGGATGGGACTGGGGGGGTCGGGAAGGGGCGAGAGGGCGTGAACGCACGCCCCACCCCCTGGTTCGATGGGGGTTCGGTGAATCGGGTTCTACTGCGCGGGGGACCGCATGGCTACAGGATGGCTTCGCCGCGACTAGAGCGCGGCGAGCCTGTCAGCCTTATCCATGGCCTCAAGAGCGTCCAGAACGGGCCCTAGGCGCCCTTCAACCACCTGCTCGAGGTTGAAATTCTTGGTATCCGCGCCTTCGAGCCGGTGGTCGGTCACCCGGTTTTGGGGGTAGTTGTAGGTGCGCACCTTTCCGGAGCGGTCGCCGGTGCCCACCAGTGTGCGCCGGGCCTCCGAGCGCTCGTCGTGGAGGCGCTGCTGCTCCGCCTCGTACAGGCGGCTGCGCAGGATCCGCATGGCCTTGGCCTTGTTCTTGTGCTGGGACTTCTCGTCCTGGCAGACCACCACGGTGTCGGTCGGCAGGTGCGTGATGCGCACCGCGGAGCTGGTCTTGTTGACCGACTGACCGCCGGGGCCCGAGGACCTCATCGTGTCGATGCGCAGGTCGTTGTCGGCAAGGGAAACGTCCGCCTCCTCGGCCTCGGGCAGCACCGCGACCGTGGCCGCCGACGTGTGCACGCGCCCCTTCGTCTCAGTGGCGGGCACGCGCTGCACCCGGTGCACCCCCGACTCGAAGCGCAGCCGGCGCCAAACGCCTGCACCGGACAGGCCGAAGGTGAGTTCCTTGAAGCCCCCCACCTCGGAGAGGCCCTGTTCCATCAGCTCGATCTTGTACTTCTCGGACTCGAAGTACTTGGAGTACATGCGGAAGAGGTCCGCCGCGAACAGGGTGGCTTCGTCCCCCCCCGTGCCCGCGCGAATCTCAAAGATCACCCGCGTACGCTCGTCCTCGGGGTCGGCGATCAGCGCGAGCTGCACCTTTTCGTGCAGGGCCTCCTCTTCGCTGTTGACCGCCACGAGGTCTTCTTTGGCCAGATCCGCAAGCTCGCCCCCACCGTCGTCCTGGGCGAGGATCTCCTCGGCGTCCTTGCGCCGCTCACAGAGTTCCTCCCACAGCGCAAACATCTTGGCCGATTGATCCAGGCTGCCCCGTTCGCGCAGCACCTCGGGAAAGCGCTTCGCGTCCGACGCCAGCTCCGGGTCTTCGAGCGACTTGGTCAGCTCGGCGAAGCGCTCTGCCCGCTCGCGCAGCTTGTCGATGAGTGCGGGGGGAAGTTCCATGGTGGATCGGGAAGCAAGCTGGAATGGGACGAGCCCGCTCCCGTATTGGGTGCGGGCTCCTATGAACGACAGATCGCGCGCCTAGGAGCGCGGCGGGCCCTAGCTCTTCTTCTGGTCGCCGTACTTCTTCAGGAAGCGATCGACGCGACCGGCGGAGTCGACGAACTTCTGCTTGCCGGTGTAGAAGGGGTGGCAGGAGTTGCAGATCTCAACCTTGAGCTCCTTGACGGCTGCCATCGTGGTGAATTCGTTTCCGCAGCCGCAGCGCACGGCGCATTCAACGTACTTGGGGTGGATATCGGTCTTCATAGGGTTGCCCTCGCAGGCTGGTTGCTTCCCGGGCTTGGTCGGGAAGTCTGATGGGGTTGCAGGCCGCCGCAGTTCTAGCTCGGCGCCCTAGGCGGGCGAAAAGCATAGCCCCGAAGGGCGCCCCCCTCAAGCATCCTCAGTCGGTCCCGTCGGCATCGCGGGCTCCGCCGCCCGGCGCTGTCCCCGGCAGAGACGCCCCTTGATCCCCAAGGAGCCCGAGAGAGAGAGCCACCGGCAGCCCGACCACGTTGTCCTGGCCGCCCTCCTCAAGGCCCGTAACGAAAGCTCCTGCGGCTCCCTGGATCCCGTATCCCCCAGCCTTGTCGGCCCATTCCCCGCCCGAAACGTAGGCCTCGATCTCCTCGGGGCTCAGGGCTCGCATGGTCACCCAGGTCCGCTCCCAGCCGGTGCGTACCCTGCCATCGAGGCAACGGATGACTGAGACTCCAGTGACCACCTGATGCCGGTCGCCGGCCAGCTGCCCCAGCATGGAGCGCGCCTCCGCCGGGCCCTCTGGCTTTCCGAGGAGCCTTCCATGGGCGACCACGATGGTGTCCGCCCCCAGCACCAACACGTTCTCACCGGCATGCGCCTCGGCCACCGCGCGCGCCTTGCGTTCCGCAAGCACGGTCGCGGCTTCCTCCGCGCGGTCGCCCCAAGGGGCCTCCGCAGGCTCTCCATCTGCCGTGGACCGGGGCTCCGGAAGATCTTCGTCGACCCCGGCGACCTCGACCTCGAAGCTCAGCCCTGCCGCAGTCAGCAGCTCGCGGCGGCGGGGCGAACCCGACCCCAGGATGAGCAGGGGGGAAGCGCCCATGGATCCAGCTTAGCGGCGCCGCGCGGGCTTCTTCTTGGCGGCCGACTTCCGGACCGGTGCCTTCTTGCTCGCCGGCTTCTTGGCGGACTTCTTTTTCGCGGCGGGCTTCTTCTTGGCGGCAGACTTCCGGGCCGGAGCCTTCTTGGCGGCCTTCTTCGCGGGCTTCTTCTTCGCAGCCGACTTGCGGGCCGGAGCCTTCTTGCTCGCCGGCTTCTTCTTGGCGGGAGCTTTCTTGCTCGCGGGCTTTTTCGAAGCAGCCTTCTTCTTGGACGCGGCCTTCTTGCTGGCGGCTTTCTTCGCAGCAGCCTTTTTCGCAGCGGCCTTCTTGGCTGCAGCCTTCTTCGCGGCGGCCTTTTTCGCGGCAGCCTTCTTCGCAGCCAACTTCTTGCGCTCGGCTTCCTTCTTGGCCTGAATCTTGGCCTTCTCCGCCGCCTTCTTCGCCGCGATCTTGGCCTTCTCCGCGTCCTTCTTGGCCTGGATCTTGGCCTTCTCGGCCTCCTTCTTCTTGCGCTCGGCGTCGCGCTCTTTCTGCGAGGCCTTGCGCTTGCGCTCCATTTCGCGGGCGCGCTTCTTCGCCTCCGCCTCGGACTTCTTGCGGCGCTTCTCCTCTTCCTTGGCCGCCAGCTCCGCCTCCTTCTTCTCGGCTGCGATGCGGCGCGCCTCGTCGCGCTCCGCTTGGGCGGCCGCCCGCGCCTGGGCGTTCAGGAAGTCCTCGTGGGCTTTGGTGCCGTAGGGCGTCGCTTTCAGCGCAGGAACCGTGGAGAAGGACGGGTTCACCGGGTGATCCAGCAGCTCGACGATCTCGTACATCGCCAGAAGAAACGGCAGATCCTGCCCCTTGGGCACGAGCGGCTCGATCGTCCCCCGCGCCTTGCGGATCGACGAGGTCTTGGGGATCAAACCCAGCTTGTCGAACAGCTTGGCCAGGGGCAGGTAGATCGGGATCTGCCCCGTGGCGACCCACAGGAGATAGGCCGCGCCGGGAAGGCCGAGGACGATGAGCTCGCTCATCGTCTTGACCGCCTGCTGCTCGTCATCGCGCAGGAACTCGAGCTCCAGCCCGTGGGTCTTTTGGAACACGTCCTGGAGGTAGTCCTTCAGGCTGCGCGCAGCGGGCGTCAGGTCCCTCAGCAGGGCGACGCCCTTCTTGCGCGAACTGGTCCGCAGGTGCTGCGCGAGCTCCTGGTACTGACTGACCCGGGCTTCGTTCCAGTCGCCGTAGGCGTTGCGCAACGCGATCACCGAGGCTTCCGCCTGGTTCTGCGTCATGTGCTTCATCAGCGCCACGACCGCGCCCTGCTCGAGCAGGGTTAGGCCCTCCTTGGGCCCGGTCGGGTAGGACTGGCGGGTCTTGGTGTCCGCGATGAGCTGCGGAATGAGGTCGGACTTCTTGGCCACGCGAATCTCCTGCGGCTACGGGGGCACCTCCCGTGCGGGGGAGGCGCGAAGATCGGCGCGCGTGCGATTCCATGCACGCGCTCGGCCCATAGAAAGGCCAGGCGACCCGCGAGGCACGGGTCGCCGGGAGCGTTCAGCGTCCCGTCCTACTCGTCGCCGCCTTCTGCGGCGGCCTCTGCTTTGGCGGCGGCGCGCTTGGAAGCGATGCGCTCAGCCTGGCGGGTCGCCTTGCGCTCTGCGCGGACTTTCTGATCGGCCCGGCGCTGGGTACCGGTGGCGGTCTTCTTGTTGCGACCGGGGCGCTTGCGCGGCTTGCTCGGCAGGGCCCAGTCGGTGAATACGCCATGGCGCTTGAACACCGAACGCACGGTTTCCGAGGGCAAGGCCCCCTGGCTCAGCCACTTGCGCGCCTTTTCGACGTCGAGGGTGGACTGGTTCTCCTTCACCGGACTGATCGGGTCGTACAGCCCGAGGTTATCGAGCACGCGACCGTCCCGGGGGAAACGGGAGTCAGCGACGGAGATGCGGTAGCAGGGCCGGTTGCGGCGACCGGTGCGCTTCAGGCGAATGACGACGGCCATGGAGGGGCTGATGGGGAGACGGCGCAGGCGGAAGCCGGACCGTCCCCTGAAGGGATGGGGGTGGAATCGGGGGGTGAGGAAACGGAGGGGCGCACGGGCCGGCGCCAGCGTTCCCAAATCCAGGCGCAAGGGCCAAAGGGCCCCCGGAAGGCCGGGACGAGCCCGGGATTCCACCGCAAGGACGTGGGGGTGTCTACTTC
>CAYWNK010000283.1:0-7787 GCA_964459495.1 uncultured Planctomycetaceae bacterium | reverse complement strand
GGGGGGAAGGGCCTGACCCACCCGCGCAAGGGCGTATCCACGCGGCAAAGCTGGATCCTCTGCGCTCTCGAAGCCCTGGATAGCGCGGACCGAACCAAGCTTGTGGAGCTCCGGTCCCACAGGGTCGACCGGGACCTCCTAGAGCTAAACCGTCTGGTCGATGCCCGCCCCAACGACTACGACCCCACCACATTCCGAGCGGCCTTGAAGGGCAGGGGTGTCGCCAACAAGCCCTACCCCACCCTGGATCTGCTGCGCATGGTCGTGGTCGCCATCGGCACCAAGGGTCCGCATCGACGTGCGCCCGGTTTGGCGAAGGCTGCCGCGGGACGGCCCGTCCTGCGCGCGGTGCTGATGGGCCTGTCGCCGAAGTACAGCGAGGAAGACATGGACGCCGAGCTGCGCCTACGCTCACCGCGCCTGCGGCGCTGGTGGCGAGCCGCCCTCGGTCAGCTCCAGCAACCCGGGGAAGCGCGCGCCTATCTGACTCAGCATGGCCTGGAGGCCGAGTTCCCCGCTGACCGATGGCCGGACCTCGATTGCCTACCGGACAGCGGACCCGAGCACTCCTTCGAGAGGTGGTACGCCGAGCCTGCGACGACGGCATGGACGCAGGAGCTCGGCGCCTGGGCCACCGAGTACGCCGCATCCGCCAGCGACGGCGAACGGGGACTGCTCCTCTCCAAGCTGCTCGACGGTCTGCGCCGGGCCATCGAACAGGGTGCCGTCCAGCGTGTGCACCCAGCCCTGGAGGCCGCGCGGGCCTGCAACGCCATGCGCCCGGAGAGTCCGGAGCGTGAGGCCCTACGGAGCAACCTGGACCAACTCGCCATGCGCGCGGCGTACTGGAGCGAGGGAGTGGGTGAGCGGCAGCTCGTCGAGCTCTGCACTGCGGTCCACCAGGGCTCCGAAGCGCTGCCACCCTGGCTGGCGGGACATCTGCTCAGCTCTTGGATCGCGGGCCAGAGAAACGAGAGGGCCGCACGTTGGCATGACGCCAGCGACTATCGCAAGCCCACCCCCCATAGCCCCTATGGCGACTACGAGCCCGAGTTCGCCCAGTCCCTCGCGGTCTGTCTGGCGAGCGTCATGCACGATGGGGCGAAAGGCGAGTCCCTGGCCCTCTCCATTCTGATGCAGCATGGGGACCGGATTCCGGCCGCCGCAGCTGCGGGCGCCATCCCCCTGGCTCCGGCGGACAGCCGGGCGAGCTTTCAGGCCCTGCACTACGCCAGCCGCCGGGACTACGCACGCTGCTTCGGCGCCATCAACGCCGCGGCAAAGGCCGGGCGATCGCTTTGGGTGCACGCTTCGATCCTAAGGATGGGCGAGGTCTGCAAGGGGGCGCAGCAGCTCCCGATGGATGCGCGTCAGAGGATCCTGAAATCCGCAACCGGCGCCCTCCACGCGCTCGCCGATTCGAGCGCCCCCGCCTCCGCGAGCACCCTGAACGACATGCTCAAACTGCTGGATGAGGGCCTGGGTATCGAGATCGACCAGCCCTACCTGAATGCGATCGTCGCCGCCGCCACCAGCACGATCGCCCAGCCTCTCGCCACGGGAGCAAGCGATCAGTACGCCCGCGTGCAGCTCCTCTGGACCCTGATGCAGGACGAAGAGCTGCTGACCGAACTCGCTCGCTATGGCCGCTGGATACGCAAGCAGCCGCGCGACGTGGCCTTGACTTCCGCGCTGAACTTTGTGGCGGACCTCGCCGTGGATCCCGACGTCGTCCGCGCCTGTAGCAATCGGCCGAACAAGCGCAAGAAGAACCGGGATGCACCCGAGTCCGTCGTGGAGTGGATGCGGGTGATCACCCGCTGGATCGACGCCCAGGATCGCTCTGAGGTGGAGCAAATCGCCTTGAAAATCGACCGGAATGACCCCTTCGACAGCGGGCTCGAGACCTGGTTCTTGAACGTCTCCCAAACGCCCATGGGCCCGGAGTTCTCGAGCCAGCTCGCCGAATTCAGCTTCACATTCGATTCCCCGCTATGAGCGACAAGCGCAGCCACGCCCCTTCGGCCGGCGCCCCCCTGATGGATCCGGACCCTGGCTCGCAGCCGATCTTGCTGGATTCCGAAGGACGGCGGATCCCCAGCCCCTACGGGGTCCTCGGCCTCGACCCCGGAACGCCCGCCAGCGCCGCCGAGGTCAAGGCCGCCTTCCGCGCACGTCTCTCCGAGTTCAAGGTCGAGTCGGATACCGAGCGACTCATCCGCGTACGCGCGGCCCGCGACGCGCTGCTTGCCACCCGAGACGGCTTGGAGGCCAAGCTGCACACCCTCGATCTTCCAAACCCCGTGGACTATGGCCTCGCTCCCCCGCCCGCGCCCAGCACCAACGTCGCAAAGGCTCCCCCCATCACCAGCCGGCACCGGCTCACGATCGGCCTCGCCCTGTATGCGCTTCTTGAGGATGAGCTGGAGCGCGAAGGCCCGGTGAGCCAACAGCAGAGTCTGTCCGAATAGCGCAGAAGCAGGCCCCAAGCTTGCGGGGCTCCCGACCACGGGGGATGCTAGACCCATGCGCAACCTCGCCTGCCTTGGAATCCTCGTCTCCCTGATCTGTGGCCGTGCGACGGCACAGGAAACCAAGAGGCCGAACTTCCTGTTCGTGGTCACCGACGACCAGCGCAACGATTCCCTGGGCTGCGCGGGGCATCCGGTCCTGCAGACACCCGTGATCGACGGGCTGGCCGCCAAGGGCGTGCGGTTCACCAAGGCCTTCGTCACCACGCCGATCTGTGCCGCGAGCCGGGCCTCGCTGTTGACCTCGGCCTGGGAGCGCCAGCACGGCTACACCTTCGGGACTCCGCCCCTGACCGCGGAGCGCATCGCCGACAGCTACCCCGCGATCCTGCGCGGCGCCGGCTACCAGAGCGGCTTCATCGGCAAGTACGGAGTGCGCGCGCAGCCCGACTCAGCGGACCTGATGTTCGACTTCTTCCGGTCCTACGGCCAGCCCTACCAGAAGAAGCAGGCCGACGGTTCCACGCGTCACCTGACCGACATCGCAGGCGATGACGCCCTCGAATTTCTGGCCACCTGCGATGCCTCGCGTCCCTTCTGTCTCACGGTCAGCTTCAACGCCCCCCACGCCGAGGACAGCACCAAGAGCAACCCCTACCCCTTCTCCCCCAACGAGAAGGATCTCTACACGGACGCCGAGCTGCCCGAGCCCCTGGTCCCCCTGGACTTCTGGAAGGGCCTGCCCGAGTTCTTCGGAGACTCGCTGAACCGGGTCCGCTGGTTTTGGAGGTGGGATACGCCTGAGAAGTACGACCGCTTCCTGCGGGACTACTACCGAATGATCACCGGGATCGATCGCGTGACCGGCCGCATCCTGGACGAGCTTGAGTCCCGGGGCCTGGCGGACAACACCGTCGTCATCTTCACCGGCGACAACGGCTACTACATGGGCTCCCGTGGCTTCGCCGGCAAGTGGTCGCACTACGAGGAGTCGCTGCGCGTTCCGCTCGTGATCCACGACCCGCGCGCGCCGGAGCCCGGCGGCAGGCTTGCCGCTGACTTCGCCCTGAACGTCGACCTGCCCGCAACCATCGTCGACCTCGCTGGGCTGGAGGTTCCCGCCAGCTACCAGGGCACCAGCCTCGCGCCCATTTTGAATGGAACCGCGCCGCAGACATGGCGCTCGGACTTCCTCTTCGAACACCTCTTCGACCACGCCCAGATCCCTCGCATGGAAGGTGTGCGCGGCGAGCGCTACGTGTACGCGCGCTACATCGACAACCTCCCCGAGGGTGAGTTCCTTCACGACCTCGAAGCCGATCCACTCCAACTCCGAAACCTCGCCGGAGAACCGGAACACGCCGAGCTGCTAGCCCGCATGCGTGAGCGTTGCGGCGAGCTCGGCTCCCAGGCGGGGCCGGCACCGAGCCAAGCCGAATAACCCGTACCTGTTTCTTCGGCTAGCGCCCGCTGCGCGCAGCCGGAACGAGCTCCCCAAGCGTCCGCAGGGGTTCGGAATCAGGCGCGGATTCGATCGCCTCGATCGTGTCCTTGCAGAGCTTGATCTGTCCGGCCAAGGCCTTGGCTTCCGAGTGAGCCTCGAGGCGGGCGTGCAGGTCCCGAAGCTCGGGAAGCACCGGCCGAGCCGCTCCGCCGTAGCTCGACAGGATCTTGAGGCAGCGCTGGATGCGGTCCTTTTTGCCCCACTTCTGGATCTCGGTGACATCGATGCAGAGCTCCATCCCCTCGGCGATCCGGTGCTGCGCAAGGAGCTCGAGCCCGGACAACCGGATGCCGTTCGAGAACATCACTCCGCTCGGCGACGGGACGCGAATGGACTCCAGGATCGCGGGAAGCAGGGGTGTGATTTCCTCCAGCGTGAGGTGCTTGTAGACGCTGGCCACGGCGGACCGGGCGCGGCCATCGTCATTGCTGAGCAGCCTCTCGATCGCCGGTAGCAGCAGCTCCGGGTCAACCCCGTCGATGGATCGCGCGAGGATGCCACGCGCTCCCAGGGCTCCGCCCCGGTAGAAGAGGCAGAAGGCCAGGTAGCGCTGCGTGAACTCGCGCGGATCCTCGGGATCGTCGCGCAGGGCGAGGCGCAACATGGCGGGCACCGCTTCCCGGGCGGCATCGCCGATGCCTGCAAGGGCGGAGGCCGCCTGAATCCGCAGCCAGACATCGTCCTCGTCCAGCAGTTCGACCAGCGCAGGCACCGCGGACTTGGCCTTGCCCCGCAGCATGCCCAGGGCCTCGCAGGCGCCGTAGCGCGCGTGGATGTCGCTGCCGGCAGCCAGCTTCAGGAGGGAGGGAACCACCTTGCTACCGGACTCCGCGAGCGCGGCCGACGCCCGTGATCGCACCGCCGGCGACCAACTTTGCACAAGGTCCACGAGGTCCTTCGCATCCATCGCCCCGTAGAGCCCGCTCGCCCGCGTCCACTCGTCAAAGCCCCGGCCCGCGGCCATCGCATCCTCGAGCTCCTCGCCGCGGATCCGATTGGATGCATGGACAGCCTTGCCCGTCAGAAACAGCTCCTGCCGCGGCAGGGTGCACGCCAATACGAAGGCCCCGGTGCAGTCCCAGCCCCCGTATTTGTGCTCGGATCCCGACATGCCCGCGCCGCCCTGGTAGGGAAAGCTACCGTCGTGCGCACGCCCCAGATCGTAGAACCAGCGCTGTTCGCCAAGGAAGGCGGCCGTCGCCTCCTGCCCCACCCGGGCTGCCCCGAGCGGCCCCCAGAGGTAGCTGAAGTAGTTGCCCGTATGCCCGCGCTCGCGCTCGTCGTAGGACGCGATGGTCATCTTGCCGAAGAAGCGTGCCTCCTCCCGGAGGCCTTGCAGGTCGAAGATCAGGGCAGCGAGCGAGTTCTTGCCGTTGTCGTCGTGGATGTCCGCCCCGGGCCTGTGGTCGCCGTAGGGAATCGCGCCCTTGCCCTCGTAGAACGAGGCAAAGCGATTGGCGCGCTCGATGGCAGCGTCGATCTCCTTCTCGCGCACGCCGCACTTCTTCGCCAGCACGAGCGCGAGGTGGCACACCAGCCCCGCCTGGTTCAGGGCGCCGTAGCCCCCCAGAGTTCCGTGCAGCCGGCCTCCGTTCAGATCCGGCCAGGCCATGCCGTGCCCCCAGGTGCCAACCCCGCTCTGCCCCTCGGCGATCCGGGTCGCGTACTCCGCGATCGCGGGCATCACCTTGCGATCCCCCGTGGCGAGCTTGTACTCGCACAGAAACACGGTCCGATAGCCCCACTCCCAGGCGAAGAGCCCGGAGGTCTTGCCCGCCAGGCTCGGAGGGTTCTTCAGGCTGCCCACTTCCCTGGCCAGCTTGCGGACCGCTTGGACGTAGCGCTTGTCCCCTGTCGCCAGCAGGGCCAGCGCGTTCATCATCCCGTCGATGTCGCCCTTCATGTTGGCGGCGATGTGCTCGCAGGCGCGATCCAGGATCGCCTCCGACTTCGGGCAGTCCCAGGGCGCGGTGTCCGAGTAGTCGCCGAGCACGGGCAGCCGCAAGGTGACCACTTCCTGCTCTCCGCTGCGCCAACGCAGCAGGCGCAGCTCGCCCCGTGCTGTTCGACCCTCCGCCACCGTGATCGCGTCCCCCAGGGCCTCCCGTGCATCGCGGGCGAAGGGCTCATCCCCGACCCCGAGGATCACGTCGCCGATCTTGAGCACCCCGTCAGCCGGCGTCCCGGGATCGACCTTTGTGACGAGAATCTGGCGCGCATCGATCGTCTCCCGCTTCCACCCCCACATCCACCCTCGAGCGCCGGTGGGCCCCAGGTTCCAGTCGTGCTTCTCGTCGGGCTCCCCGCCGGCGGTCAAATCCGGCACGGCTGGCTTGTCGCGCTGCATGGCCGGGGCAGGCGCGCTGCTCAAAAGTACCAGGGGAAGAGCGATGGCGAGAGAACGAAGCATGCGGGTCGACGGAGAGAGGTCGGCCGGGCTCGGCCATGGACAAGGACGGAGGGAGTCTAGCCGCCCAGGGGATCCTGCATTCGAAGTTTCGAAGGAGCGATCCCTGCCCCGCCGGCGCCGACCCGGCTACTCGACGATCGCCGATTCACCTTCCACCAGCGACACGGTGCGCACGATCGGATCGCGCTCTAGCGCCGTGTCCCGGCGCAGCTCGAAGCGCCACTCCGCCGGACGCAGGACCGTCAGCCCAAGACTTGCCTCGTCCGTGCTGTAGCCCCAGCTCCCCCGCCATTCGGCCGCTCCCGGCGGTCTCCAGGAAGCACGCAAGAACCACTCGCCCCTCCAGCCCGCGGGCCGGGTCACGGTGGCGGAGCAACCCCGCGGCAGGGTCACATAGGCCAGCGTCTTTTGGCCCGCGATGCAGCGCAGGTCCCCGGTCCAGGCCGGCAGACTCCCCGACGCGTAGCGGTCCGCGACTTCAAGTCTCAGATCGCCTGCCGCCACCTCGGCGCGATAGCGCCCGACCCCAATCTTCTTCGCGCGGGCGCTGTCTTCATTCGCGGATTCGCCCTGGGCTCTCCAGCGAACGTCGAGCTCGCCCTCAAAGGGTGCCGCGTCCCCGTAGCGCACATCGAACTCGATGGTCGCTGTCTGGCCGGACTCGTCCTCGCTCTGCGCGATGTCCGTGGCCACGACCGGGGAGGCCTGCGGCTCGACCTCCACCCGCACCTCGGCCACGCCCGTCGCCCCGCCCAGGTCCTCGATCGGCTCCGCCCTCCAGCTCACCCGCGGTCCATCGCCCGAGCGCGCCGTTCCGTAGAAGACCACGCGCGTCAGGACGCGCTCCTCCAAGCCAGGCATGAGCTCCGGACCGAACACGAAGCTCACCTCGCCCTTGCCGCGCCCGACCCACTGGCTGAAGTCCTCTTCTTCTCCGTTCGCGAAGGTCACCTCCAAACCAAAGGTCCCCGCCGCGCGCTCCACGGGCTGCCCGGTGCTCGCGTCGACCACGACCACGCGCACCCCGAGCTGGCGCTGGGCCGTCCACAGGACGGAAAGGTCCTGTTCGGACACGCGGCGCGACTCGACGATGCTCCATCCCGGATCCAGGGAAAGCACCGCCAGGTCGCCGCTCGGCAGGCCGGAGAAGCGCACCTCGCCGCGCCCATCGGTCGTCGCCCGGCACTGTCCGTAGCCCGCCACGCCGAGCACCGCGCGTTCCGCGCGCAATCGCCTCTGACTCGGGCTGACGTGGCTGATCCCCCCGTAGGCCGCGTAGGTGAGCAGCTCGAGGCCCGCCACCGGCGTGCCCGCATCGTCCACGACCCGCCCCGCCAGCACCCGGCCCGCTTCCAGCACGACCACCAGGCCGTCCGCGTCCTGGGCATCGATCACCCCGGGC
>CAYWNK010000282.1:0-7828 GCA_964459495.1 uncultured Planctomycetaceae bacterium | reverse complement strand
ACGGGGTTCCACCAATACCCCCACCGCCAACTGCAGGTCGGGTTGAACCGAACAGCGGGTTTAGTCCCCGTCCCAACCCTCCGCACCCATCTCTCCCTCGACCGCGACCAGGAGCAGAATCGGCATCTCCTTGGAGCGACTCCGAAGGAGAGTGTGGACCAGATCTCCGTTGATCTTGGAGCTGTCGAGACCCAACACGACCATGTCGGGCAGGGCCTCGTCCAGCTTGGTGAATGCACAGTCCTCGTTGTCCGCCGTCGCCACGACCTGAAGATCTGACTGACTGTCGAAGGTAGTGCGCAGGAAGGTCCGCACAGCGAGGCTGGGGTGAATCACCAGCAGCCGAGTTGCGGTGGGGGTACTCATTCGCTCGAGCGACCTAGAACTGGAACTTCGACACCATGTCCTGCAGGCCATTGGCCATCTTCGAGAGATCGCTCGCAGCTCCCTCCACCCCGCTGGCGCCCCGTGAAGTCTCCTGTGCGGCACTCGCGACACCCGCGATGGTCTGCACGATCTCCTGAGTTCCCGAGTTGGCGTCGGAAACGTTGCGCGCCATCTCGTTCGTCGTCGCCGTTTGCTCCTCGACCGCGCTTGCGATCGTCCCCTGGATGTCATTGATCTGGGCGATGATCGTTCCAATCTTCTCGATCGCAGAAACGGACTCGGTGGTGTCGTTCTGAATCGCCTCGATGCGAAGGCTGATGTCCTCGGTGGCCTTCGCCGTTTCCTTCGCCAACTCCTTCACCTCGTTGGCGACAACGGCAAAGCCCTTCCCGGCATCACCTGCTCGAGCCGCTTCGATAGTGGCGTTGAGGGCGAGAAGGTTGGTCTGCTGGGCGATCGAGGTGATGACCTTGATGACCTGCCCAATCTCCTGGCTTGACTCGCCAAGTTTGCTCACGGTTTGGTTCGTGTCGTCGGCCACCTTGACCGCCTCATTCGCGATCTCCGCCGCCTGTGTGGCGCTGACCGCAATCTCCTTGATGCTTGCACTCAACTCCTCCGTTCCCGACGCCACCGTCTGGACGTTCTCGGCCACATTCTTGGAGGCTTCAGCCACAACAGCCGCTTGACTGTCGGTCCGATCCGAGTTGAGGCTCATCTGCTGGCTGGTTGCAGTCAATTCCTCCGACGAAGATGCGAGGGTGGTTGCGCTGGTCGAGATGCTCTCGATACTCGACCTCAGGCTCTCGAGAAGACGACCAAGGCCCTCCCCCATCTGGCCGATCGAGTCTTCGCCTGCCACCTTGACCTTCTGCGTCAGGTCGCCCTTGGCTGCAGCTGTCACCACCGACAACATCTCGTCGACCTTGCCCCTCAGCTCCTCCGCAACCTCGTGCTCCCGGATTTGGCTTTCTTCGATCGCAGTCTCCTGGGCGATTCTCTCCGTGATGACGGTCCAAGTCAGCATGGGTCCGAGGTATGAGCGATCCGCCCCGTACATCGGAGAAATGACTAGCTCCAGCGTCTCTGCTCCCAACTGAATCAGCGACTGAGCGGGAAGCTTGCTGTCATCCGCCACCAAGCTGCGCTGTTGGGCAGAGTTCTTGTGGAACATGTCGAACGAACACCCGAGGACCTGCTCTACCGGGATAAGGAGCTCGCTCTCGATCTCCTTCAGCGTCTTCTCTGACTGAGGATTGAGATACTGGACTACCCCATCCTTGTCCGCGCACATGATGTTGACCGGAATCGACTCCATCATCGATGTGATCCGTGCGACTTCGTTCTCCTGGTGCTTGCGAAGGGTGATGTCTGTGGCGAGCTTGATGATCTTGTTGATCCCGCCGTGGTCGTCATGAATCACCCAGTAGGTACCTTCCACCCAAATGGCATCTCCGCCCTTGCGGTAGCGCTTGAACTCTCCGTCTTGGTTCTCCCCCCTGCAAAGCCCTTCCCAGAAGCGCTTGTACTCGGCGGTCTCGCTGTATTGCCGGCCAACGAACATCGAGTGATGTTGACCGATCACCTCATTCTCTTCGTAGCCCATCAGCTCCAAGAAGGCGCTGTTCGCGAACAGGATTTCGCCGGATGAAGAGAACTCGACCACCGCAGTCTTGTCAGAGATCGCACTCAGCAAGTCCTTCATCTCGTGAAGTTCCGCCTCGCTCATTTCGTCTATGTCTGTTTTGAGGTCCATGTCGTTTGGTAGCGTTCGGGGTGGTTTGGGGTGCGAGTTAGGCGACCACTGCGTGGGCCGGCAGATTTACGAGGCGCTCGATGTCGAGCGGCAGGAGGAGGGCATCGGGTAGGACATAGACTTCGGTCAACATCGAACGCACGGCCGGTGCAACGGTTGGGGGCACCGATGTCCGGAGGGACTCATCGACAGTGACCACGTCGCCGATCGAATCCACCAGGATGCTGACGATGCCGTCCCCGGTATTGACCACCATGTTCATGGGGTCATAGCTGGGGTCGCCCCGCAGGCTTGGTAAGGACATGCGCTCCCGCATGTCGAGGGCCGTGATCGTCTGTCCGCGCAGATTGATCAGCCCACGGACGATCTCGTTCGTTCCCGGAACTCGAGTCATCGGCTGCGTCCGCAGGACCTCCTGGACTTCGGTGACGTCGATTCCGAAGAAATAGCTCCCGAGGAAGAAGGTGCAAAGCTGGCGTGTGGCACGGGCATCTTCGCTCTCAGCGCGGCGCTTCGGCCCCGCAGTGCCTTCCAAGCCCCCTCCACCGAGTGCGGCCTGTAACAGCGCTCCCACGTCGAGAACCTCGGTCACCCGCTCTTCGATGATCACCGCTCGTTCGATTCCCGGGCCCGGAGAGCCGGCTCCATCGGAGGCAATGGTGTCCACGATGTCGATGTGGCCGTGAACGACGAGGCCGACGCTCTGTCCGCTGTGGTTGGTGACCACCACTTGGAGTGGCTCATCGGCATCAGCATCCTCAATACCAAGAGCCCTGAAGATACGAATCAGCGGCATGATCTCCCCCCGGTACTGCACCACCTCGTAGCTCCCTGTCGTTTCGATGGAGGCTCTTGGGATATCCTCGAGGCGATCGACCTGGTCGAGCTCGATAGCCAGTCTCCGGTCGCATGCCGTAGATACCACCAGGTAGGAATGGTGCTCCCGGGAACCATGGCTCGGTTCTTCCTCCTCGAAACCCACTGAAGCCTGCACCTCATCGGTGAGAACGCCAGCCTTGGTCGCAATACCCAGCACATCCAGGATGAGCGCCACGCGGCCGTCCCCTAGAATCGTAGTCCCCGCGTAGATCGGGATAGCCTTGGTCTGGGCGTCGAGGGGTTTGACCACGATTTCCTCGGTATCGATGATCTCATCGACCACAAGGCCGAAGAGCTGCTCACCAGCCCGCACGAAAACGATGCTCTGCGGAGTGTTGGATCGCTCGTCCCAGGGCCCGTCATGAACGCCGAGCTGCTCGTCGAGGAAGACGAGGGGTAAGAGCTCTCCCCTTAGCCTGTAGACAGGGCTACCGTGCAGGCTCTCGATGTCGCGTCCGTCCTCAAGCCGCACGAGTTCCATCAAACTGACCTGGGGAATCGCGTAGCGGTCCTCAGCGGTCGTCAGGATCAGGGCTGGAATGATCGCAAGGGTCAGGGGGATCTTGATCAGGATGGTGGTCCCCTTGCCGAGCGTGCTGTTCACCTCGACCGTGCCGCCGATCTTCTCGATGTTGTTCTTCACCACGTCCATCCCGACGCCACGACCCGAGACATTCGTAATGGCGGCCGCGGTAGACAGGCCGGCGTTGAAGATCAGGCCACAGGCCTGGCGATCGGAGAGGCCGTCGGCCTCCTCGCGGGACAAGAGCCCCTGACTCACGGCCTTGTTGCGCACCTTCTGTGAGTCGATTCCTGCGCCGTCGTCCACGATTTCGATGAAGACCTGGCCGCTCTCGTGGTAGGCCCGCAGGCAGAGGACTCCTTCGCCCGACTTGCCCGCTGCCACGCGCGTAGCCTCATCCTCCACACCATGGTCCACCGCGTTGCGTACCAGATGGGTCAGTGGGTCCTTGATCGCCTCCAAGAGGGTCTTGTCGAGCTCCGTGGCCTTCCCCTCCATCTTCAGATTGATCGACTTCCCAAGCTGCTTGGAGAGATCCCGAACAACGCGCGGCAGCTTGGCCCACAGCATCCCGATAGGCTGCATGCGGACCTTCATGATCTGCTCCTGGATCTCCGATGTGATCAGGTTCAGCCGCTGGGCCGTTGTAATGCTCGCCGGATCCTGGGAAAGGGCTGCACCCTGCAGAATCTGGTTGCGGGCCAGCACGAGCTCGCCGGCAAGGTTCATCAGATTGTCGAGCTGTTCGACTTGAACCCGAATGTTCGAGCTTGATATCGAACTCTCCGGCCTGGGCGGCGGCGACTGCTCTTGGAGTTCCTCCTGGGCGGTCAGGGCTGAACTGACCTGGCCCGGCTGTAGACCAGCGACCTCCACCAAGATCTCACCGAGGGGACGCTTGTCCCCGGTCTGCTGCACGAGCAGGGCATGCTGAACCTGCTGCTCAGTGATCAGTCCGGCCGTGAGGAGGATATCCCCGATCGGAACCCGGCTCGACTCTTGCTCGGAGGGCTGCAGCTGCTCCGCCTGGACTGGAACTTCCGCGTCGGCATCGGCCTTGGACACCCCGTCTGGCCCTTCAGCGGAACCTGCTTGCCCATCGATCGCGGCGAGCTCCAGCAGCGCTCCACGGAGTTCGGAGTACTCCTCATCGCTCTCCTCTCCCGACCGCTCAATGTAGGTCAGCATCTCGCGGATCGCGTCGACCAGTCGGAGCAATACCGTCGTGATCTCCTCGTTGAGTGCGACATGCCCTTCGCGAAGCTCGCTCAGCAGGGTTTCGCCGCCGTGGGTTACGGATTCGAGACGCTCGAAACCAAGGAACCCGCACAAGCCCTTGATGGTGTGAATCGTCCGAAAGACGCTTGAGAGTGTCTCCGCGGACTCCGGGTTTTCTTCGAGCGCTAAGAACTCGCCGTCCAGCCGGTCGAGGTTTTCGTAGCTCTCGACCAGAAACTCCTGGATGAGGTCATCTTGTTCGGACATTCGCCACCGCGCCCATCTAGGGGTGTCGGGGTTGCGAGCACTGAGAGGTGAATGCTCAGGGGATTGCGGGCTATGCGAATATCGATCGGGCCTACGCCCCGTTCGCTTGAGCCAGTGCAGAGCAGGGATCGATCGCAGTGAGGATCTGGCACGCGGATCGGCTCAAAGGTCCCAACACGACTCCCCACTCAACTACGCCGTAACCTCCCGCCCAGAATGCCAAGCGCGATGCAGGCTCCATCGACCGACAATGCCTCTATGCAACGATCGCAGTCCGCCAGCCCCCAAATGCGAGGCGCGCGGCCAGCCCTCAAAAGGGCTGGCCGCGCGCCAACGATGCTAGTCGGGTTGTGAGCTAGCGGTTCAGCGAGATCTGGTCGACGCTGAAGAGTCCGGTCTGGTCGTAGGCGGTCACTGCCAGAACCGACTGGAAGTTCTCCAGGATCACGGGCAGCGGTGTGCGCAGAACGATGCCATTCGGGTTCGCCGACACCAGCACGAAGAAGTCGCGCAGGCGCGTGAAGGGAATGCGCTCTAGGTTGACGGAAACCTCGATTAGAGCCTGGGGAACGTCTAGAAAGCCGTCCGGGTCGGAGATCTCCAGGAAGACGTAGTCCAGGTCGTCGCGGTAGAGATCAACGGTCGGCGCGCTACCGTTTTGGTTGCCGGTATGGTGGATCACCGCGATCGAATCGATGTCGGCGCTGCTTTCCACCCCGCCCGAGTCCCAGATGGTAACGAGGCGGAAATCCACTTCTTCGCCTGCAACGAGGTCGACCAGGCGGATCTGGTTGATCGCATCAAGGTCAACCAAGCCGGAGACTACGAGCGGGTGCTCGAGGAGGTCGTCGAGATCGAAGCCCTCGCCGCCCCCCATGGTGACGTTGCGGGGGTCGATCGTGTTGCTGTCGACATTGGCGACGGGGGGCACGAGTCCGGTCAGGCCGGAGTAGATTCCCCAGGGAAGCAGCTCGAAGCTGCCGAAGGGACCCTGGGGGCCGTCGTAGCGCATCGGAAAGCGCGCGAAGTCGACACCGTTGGTCGAGACCTCGACCATCGCCATCTCCGGGAAGACCAGGCCGTCGAATTCGAAGCCGTTCTCGAAGACGACGAAGTCAGAGCCCGGACCGTTGGTGATCGTCACGTCGAAACCCAGGGTCACATCGCCGCCGGTTCCCAGCGAGTAGACGTGAATGCCATCACCCCCGCGAGGACCGCCGAGAATGAGAGTCTCGTCGAAGATGCCGGGGCCGCCGGCGCCTGTGTTGGCGGAGATAACCGAGGTGGCGTACTCGACCTGGGCGGTGGCCAGGGAAGAAAGGCAAAGGGTGCCCAGGGCGGGCAGGAGGAAGCGTTGCATTGCAGATAGCTCGTGGAGTGCCAGCGGCGTTCGCGCGCACCGGATGGCAGGGGATAAGGTCGAGCCTGCGGGCAGACCCCCTCGCCGCCCCTCCGCAGGCCTGTCGCCTGCGGTACTGAGCCGCTGCAAGGGGCCCCAGTCCGCGGGGGCTCATGCGCTTGGCTCCGGTCAGGTCTTCTGACTTGCGACTCAGGCCCCGGTACGCCCCCTTCCCATCCCCCCACCGAGCAAGGCTAGGCTGGGAAACAGTGAGATCTTGGGCACCGAGTTGTCGCTCACAGCGGCGGGACCGTGCTGGTTTTTCACCAGGCTTCCCTTGGCCGGAACTGCGGGAGTTGTACTCCATCACAGGGGACTTCAAGCCCCAATTGACAGGGAATTCGCGCAGTGGGACAGCCCTGGGTCCCATGGGCCGGCCTGAGCCAGCGCCGGACTCTGTGATAGGGTGCCGCCGGAGCCCCAGCATGCCCGTCTTCCTATTTTTCTTCCTGTTCGTCGCGTTCATTCTGATCAAGAGTTCGAACGGCCAAGGCCGCGTGGCAAGGGCCTGGGCGCGCAGTGCCCTAGAGCTGGGCGGCAGGAGCAGCGATGGTGGTCCCCAGGACAGTCAGCGCATCACCGGCGAGTGGGGCGAGCACTCCTACCAAGTCTCTGTCTATCGCAAGCGGGTGAACAGGACCTGGCGCAAGGGGACCCGCTACGAGGTGCGCTCCGAGCCCCTGCCATTCGCCTTCGTCATCCGCCGCATGGAGGATCTGATGCTGGAACGGAGCAGCCCGGAGCCCACTACCTTGGTCCCTGCTGATCTCGAGGACCCGTACTTCGACACCCGCTTCCACGTTCTGACCGACAACCCCGCCGCGGCCAAGGAGTACTTCGACCTCCAACGCCGGCGCCAAATCGACCACCATCTTGGAGAGATGAGCGGCATGCTGCTGACCCAGCGGTTGCTGCAGTACCACCGCGGGATCGTCGAGTCCAACGCCCAACGCCTGACCTCCACCGTCGAGTCGATGTTGGCCATCGCCGAGTCGCTCCGCCAACCGAGTCGCTCGGACATCGGGGCCCCGGAACCCAGGGTGAAGATAGCCGCGGCACAGTCCCCCCTCGCGGGGATCGATCCGGAGCCGCGGGTGCAGGAGTTTGAAGCGCCCCAGCGACCCGAGCTCCCTCGCGTCCCGGCGCCACTCGATCCCGCTGGGATCGAGCTCTCCGAGCTCAGCATGTCCGAGCTGGCCCAGTACGGTCAGGCAGCGATCCAAGGGGGACTCCCGGAACAGCGACGCCAGCTGCTGGAGGCGCTCCAATCGGCGCCCCTGAAGCCCCATACCGAGCTGCTCGCCCTCCCCCTAGCCACTCCTTTCGCCCTCGCCGCCAGCCAAGACGAACCCGAGGAACGAGTGCCCCCCGCCCTGGCCCAGCAAGTGGACGCGCCCAC
>CAYWNK010000281.1:0-7875 GCA_964459495.1 uncultured Planctomycetaceae bacterium | reverse complement strand
CCCCGAAGAATACCCAGTCCGCACTCGGCCCCATCTCGACCCCCTGCGCACCCGCCTCCACCAGCCTGGACCCCTCCCACTGGGGGGCCGTCGTATCCCGCCAGAGCACCTCGTACCGCACACCATCCTGCGCATCAGCCCCAGCCCGCCATACCAACTGTGTGTCGTATCGCAGCGCCGCCTTCAGCACCAGCGTCGACGGCGCCGGCGGCCCCAGCGCCAATTCCAAGAGCGTCGCCCCATTCACCTTCGCTACCAAGCCCATGAACTCCGGACTGAGATGCTCCGGCAGATCCCCATACCTGCGGCCATCCTCCTCGCGGACGTCCTGGTGCTGGCGGTCGTAGTGCTCGTAGGCCTCGGAAAAGCGAACCGCGGCGATCTTGGCGTTGTGGGCCGGAATGTGGTCGCCTCCACGGCCAAAGCGATCCAGCCGAAACACCATGCGGACATCCGCCTCCGGCACGTACTTGCGCGCGACAAGTTGGATCAAGCGCGCGAGCTCACGGGACTTCGAATGCAGACCATCCGCCCCCGAGAAGACACGCATCGTCGTGGGAGCCGAATCTCCACCGCCACCCTCCACGCCACCGATGATGTCGTTCGTCAAGAATGCGTCGATTTCACGCCCCTCCCCAGCCATGCGCTCCTGAAAAAGCTCGGCTCCCCACAAGCCCTGCTCCTCGCCTGCAACACAGAGAAAGATCACGTTCGCCGGAAGCTCCGCGCCTGCGAGCACGCGCGCTAGCTCGAGCACCGCAGCGGTCCCCGATGCATCGTCATTCGCACCCGGCGCAAACGTCTCAGCATCCCAGCGTTCACCGACCCGACTGTCGTAGTGCCCCGAAACCACGTAGGTCCGGCCCGTAGCCTCGACGTCCATGCCCGGCAGGAACGCAGCCACATTCACCACCTCCACTGTCCGCTGCCCCTCGCGCGTCCGGAAGTTGCGCTCGGCGCGCTGCTCAAAGACCTTCAGCCGGCTGCCCTCTTGCGCAGCGAGAGCCTCGAAGCGCCTGCGGATCCAGCGGCGAGCCGCCCCGATGCCGCGCGTATCCGACTCGGTTTCCGACAGCGTGTGGCGGGTGTGAAAGCCCGCCAGCGTGCGGACATCCTCAAGCATCCGCTCACCGGAGACCTCCCCGATCCACTCGGGGATTGGGTCGCCCGCGGGCGCCGGTTGAAAGAGCGGGCCCGGCTGCTGCTCTTGCGGCTCCTGGGGCTGAGCGGCGGCAGCGGGAACGGATAGGGCGACGGCTAGAATGGTAGGCAGCATGTCCGCAGCCTACCCGCGGGGCGCGACCTACGCTTCGCCCTCGGGCTTGAGCAGCCGCAGCTGCGACTGTTCCTTGGGCAAGGGCTGGCCTGGGGCGGCGTGATCGCCAATCAGGGCGGGAGACTCGCAGCGCTGACGATCGAGGGCCCGGTTGAGACTCTCGACGCCGATCAGCTCCATCGCGACGAGGACCTCGCCCAGCTTGCGACGGGTGATCTGCTGGAGCGCTAGCGCGCGATCCAGCTGGCCGTTGTTGATCAGGTTCTGGCGCAGCAATACCTGGCCGAGGCGCGTCTCCTTGGTGGGGCTGCGGTCGGCCAAGAGACGCGTCACCGCGGTCTTGTCGAGGCTCGCAGCCTGTCGACTCGGGTGCAGACCGGCGCCTTGCGAGTACTCCACCTGGGGGTCCAGCGAGGGGGCCGGGGCAGGGGCCTCATCCAGGAAGTCGGGCAGGCGAATCGTCTCCTTCGGACCCGCGTGTAGATCGCGATCGCTTCGCAGCACGGAGCCGACCTGCGGTAGGCCGCCCGCGCCGAGGTAGGACGCGGCGAGCGGGTTGGCTGAGACACCGCCCGGCGCGTCGATCATGTCACCCAGCGCGAAAGCCAAACGGGTGAGCGCCTCCGAGGCAGTCCCCATGTCCAGCGAGCCGTTGCGCAGCAAGCACTCCAGCATGAACTGCATCGCGTCCGTCAGCGGCACCAGGTGTGGGTTCTGGGTCGCCTCCAGGCTGTCAGCCACCTCTCGAAGCTGATCACGACCCTCAAAGAGGGCTTCACGCCCTTCTCCCGGAGTCTGCTCCAGCGACTGGCGGAAATTCGCGAGCGCGACGCGAACGGCTTGGAGGACGGAGATCATGCTCGGCTAGGCAGGCTTTGGGGGCGGGGACAATGGTGTGGTCGACCCCGGCCCCGCTGCGCGTGTAGAGAAGCCTCCGAAAAATTGAGGCGACTGGACGCGATCTCCTAGCTCACGGCTCCCAGGGCTCACTGCCCCCCCAGTTCGGGGCTCCAGCGAGCGGGAGGATCCGACCTACCAGGCGAAGCGCAGCCCGAGCGTGACCCAGGCCACCCGGCCCTCTTCGAGGGTTTCCATCAAGCTCTGGGACTGGTAGCGCGTCGCTGAGACCTGGCTAAACCAATGCATCTGGCTGCGGATCGGGGCTTCGTACGACACGTGCACCACCGAATCCGAGAACCCCTGGATCTCGCGGAAGTGCAGATCGTTGGGGTGCAGGCCGTCGTCGTACGGCGCCTCGCCAATGCCCAGGAACAAGCCGAGCGTGGCGGGAGAATCAGGGTTCCCCACGGGAAGACCCGCTCCTGCGGATTCGACAGGCTCCGGCACACCGTCGCCGGGGCCGCCAAGACTCTCGTGCTGGTCAGGACTGAGGAGATCCCAAGCGATGAGCTCTTCGCTGGCCGCTACGCTCGCCTTGGCACGCTCGGGCCGCCGCACCAGTGGTGACGCACCGCAGCTCATCAGGCCGAGGCCCAGCAACAAACACGGGATTGAGATTCGAAACGACATGGATGCGCTAGCCAGGGAGGCCCATGGAGTGCATGGAGTCTAGGAAGCTTCTCTCCGGCACAGTGTCCCATCGGCTCGGCGAACGAGCGATCTGGACCGCAATGAAGTTTCCTTTCCTGACAATCCGCCACATTAGCGCGAAACACGCCTAGCTTGGATCACAAATGGGACAGATAGGGGCCACCGCAGCAGGGGCGGCCCCCCTCTGGCCTCAGGACGTGCGCCGAGCCGCCTCCGGCCGCAGCCGCCATCCGACCTGACGCAGGACCTGCCGGGCCACATGCTCGGACTCAAATCCATCGGGGAGCCGGACAAACAACCGGCCCCGGTCGAGGCAAAGGCGCTTGAACGTGTCGTACGCACCCTCGTCCAGTCGACGACCCAGGAGAACAAGGCTGCTGGGCTCTGCATCGATCCAGGCAGCGAGGTCGGCCTCGCAGGGCGCCTCGGGCACAACCCGGGAGCTGATCCCCGCCAGGCCAAGATCGGCGCTCAGGCGATCCGCGTCGCAGGCCTTGTCGTCGGGGGCCAGCGCCAGGACCCTGCGCTCCTTCAGGAGCTGGCGCGCTTCTTCCTTGGGAGAGCGCCGCGGTGCTTCGACCGGTGCTTCCTTCCCCTCGGGTCGCATGACCCACGCGAGGGAGTCGGCGAGCTCGCCCCGCGCGAGATCCGAAACAGGCGCCATCAACTCCCTGAGGGAGCGATCGTCGCGCGGCAGACCGATCTCGCGCCAGCGGCTGAGCGCGCTGGTCAAAGTGGTCGCATCGCCCTCGAGAACGCGGCGGCTCTCCAGGCTCTTGCGCACGTGGAAGCGCAGCTTGTTGAGCAATTGACCCCGTTCGGCGCGGGACTCTGCCGCGGAGCGCACCACCGCAAAGCGCTCCTCCAGCCTGCGCTTGCGATCGGCCGAGCCCTTCGCGTCCGCTGGATCCTCCAAGCGCATGTGCCGGTCCACATAGATGCGATGCCGGTGGGTCTGGTCCTTCAACCACAGGAAAAGGTCGCGTTGGTCGCTGTCCGTACGCTGCCCGAGGGCCGCCAAGGCCGCCAAGAGTGCGGACTGGGCCTCGGCCACGAGATAGAGGAGTTCGGAGGGAGCGCCCCCATCAAGGGCCCCGCTGGCCCCTAGCTCCTGGATGTTGTGAGCCACGAACGCGACCACGTCGTAGCAGTCCGCGGCATCGAGAATCGCTTCCTCGGCGCCGGTCATGCGCGTGTCCAGCATCCAAGGATAGGCCTCCTCGAGCTTCGTTCGCTGCTCCCGCAGCTCGGATTCCCGGGCATCGAAGGCCCCGTTCGGCGAGTCTCCGGCCTTGCGCCGGTCGGCGACGAAGCGCAGCGCCGCCTCCTTCCAGCGCGAGCGAACCTCCACCTGGGCGATGTCGATCGTGCGCGGCTCGCGCGCGGGTCGCTCGGTGGCACGGGCGCTGTCGGTCACGACGCGGCGCCCCCCTTCGCCGGAGACCACCTTCTCGGGGAGGCTGTCGGTTCCCTGGTCGAGCTGACGCCCCATCCAGGTATGCACCGAAGCCATGGCTTCGCGAACGTCCCCGCGCTCTTTAGCCAAACGCCCTAGGGCGTTCAGAAGAACACGTGCGGCAACATCGATCGGCAGGGGAGATCGGCCTTCCACAGAAAGCACCCATGCACCGGCAGGCGCGTTGTACGGCGGAGCGAACTCTGCCGTGAGGTTTGAAAAAGTGATGGACAGCGAGTCGCCCGGCGCCAGCGGCGCCCGGCGGGCACGATCACTATACGGCGGATCGTCGCAGCACTACCAACCCGGCGGCCGACCTGTGCCCAGAGCGGGACCAAACTCCACCGCCTGCCCGAGCAGGCGGGCGGTCCCGCGCCAGGACGAAGCAGAGGTTAGGGACACCTCAGGAAGCAGGAGCGAACCGTTCCCCGGGGAGGGTGCGCGATCCAGGATCGGTCCCCGCGATGCTTCCGTGGCCCCAGCCATGGCAGTCTGACAGGCGCACACCCTGCGCCGAAAGGAGCCGCACGGACGCCTCCATTCTTATCAACCCGCACCCGAGCTGTCTGACTCAGGGTACCTTCAGGGCCTCAGGAGGGGTGTCGACGGGCCCGCCGCTCACCCAATATTCACCCTAGAGGAATGTCTCTCCCAGCGTGAGTCCCCGGGGACGCGCCTCTGGCCGTCGATTCCTCAGCATCGTTCGCCGATTGATCCACCCCGGCCGTACCCATCCTGGGCCACGGTCCCGCTGGTTTTCAGAACGGGAACCGGGTCCGCGGCCCCCCGGCTTGGGCGGCAAAAAAAAACCTAGGACCCCCCGATTCGGTCGCCCGCCGCGGCAGCCCACACACCCGCCCCGTCGTCTCGAGAGCGTCACGTCGCGGGCTTGCGCCAGCTGCGAACGCGCTCATGAACACCGCCGCCCCGCCGTGCGCGATCGCCGAAAGCGCTCTGCAGGGTTGCCGCCCAAACCGATGCTACTGGCCGCAGGCTCGCTCCCGTGGTGTCGCGGCAAGGAGCCACCCAGCCGTGCTACACCAGCCGATCCCGGCGGCGCGCCACCCAGCTACGTCCCGGGGCAGGCCATGCGCTACACTTGCGCCATGGGCACCGACACGCCGCGGGGTTTGAACCTCAAACCTCTCCAGGTGCCGGGTTTCCAGGGCACCATCCAGCTCGCGGCGAGCATGCTCACCATCGGCCGCGCCCCGGACAACGACGTCGTCCTGGCGGGAAATGGCTTCCCCTCTGTTTCTACCCATCACGCCCAGCTGGAGTGGCGAGAGAAAGAGCTCTGGGTCACCGATCTTGGCTCAAAGAATGGGACCGTGGTCAACGGGGAAGCCGTGCAGAACGCGCGTCTGATGGCCGGTGATGTGCTCAGACTTGGTCCGATTGGGCCACGATTCTTGGTCGCAGCCCAGGGCGGCCGGCTGGAGGAGACCGCCTATGTGGACGCGTCCAAGGTACGCCCCGAACTGGCGGCGGCTGGTCGCAGCGAAGCCCGCATGCGCAAGCTCGTGGACACACGTTCGCGGCGTTTCCTGGCGCTGGCGGTTCTGCTGATGCTGCTCTTGATCGGTGCTTTGGCCGCGTTCGAGTGGAACCTCGTTCGCCAGCGCAGTGCCCTCGATCGCGACCGGGACGCCGAGCTCGCCCAGGCCCAGGAGATCATCGCCGAGCTGTCCAAGCGCCAGGGCGAAAAGGACCGGGAACTCGCAGACGCGGAGGCCGACCGCAAGGCTCGCGAGTCGGCCTTGCGCGACGAACTGCGCCGCTTAGGCGCCAGCAGGGACGAACTCGCCGGACGCCTCGCCCAGGTCGAGGGCCAGGGTGAATTCGGCAAGACGAACTCCGAGCAGATCGCCACCTTGCGCCAGGAACTCACCGGCGCCCGCAGCGACCTCGACGACGCCCGCCGGCAGGTCGACCTGCTGGACCCGGTGAACCTCGAGGCCTCGCGGCTCTCGAAGGTGGCCGCTGTGCGCGAGGCCGTGATCCTGATCGAGTCCAGCGCATCGATCGCGATGCGCGAGAGCGGCGAAGTCCTGTACGTGGACGACACTCCCTTCGGACCTGACCCGAACTTTGAGGGTCGCGGCGAGCCGTGGACGATCGACTCCACCGGCTCCGGCTTTTGTGTGTCCGAGGATGGTTGGATTCTGACCAACGCCCATGTGGTAGCAGCCCCGAAGGACGATCCGCTGGTGCTCAGCCTGGCCGAGCTCGACACCGAGGTCCGGATGACCTACCACGCGGTGTTCTCGGGCACCGACGTCCGCCACCCGCTGCGGGTCGAGGCGATCGCACCCAACGAAAAGGATCTCGCGCTCGTCCACATCGAGCCCTTTGAAGGCATGCCCTCGCTCGAGGACTTCACCATCCAGGGACGCCGCTCGACACCGGGCACCGATGTGTTCCTGTTCGGTTTCCCCCTGGGAAAGTACGCCCTCCAGGAAGGCGAGCGCATGATCGCGTCCACCTTTCGGGGCATCCTGAGCCGACGCGTGGACGGGGTGCTTCAGGTGGACGCGGGGGTGCACCCGGGCAACTCTGGAGGTCCGATCACCGACGCGGCCGGCCGGGTGATCGGCGTGGTCTTTAGCGTCCAGGCCCTGCCGGATCGCACCGCCGTATTCACGATTGGCTATGGCGTTCCGATCGAAGATGCATTCGAGCTCTGGCCCCCGCCTGAACGGCCCAGCCGGCCCTTCGAGCCAGCCCCTAGCCAAAGCGAATGATCCTGCGCACGATCCGACACGGGCTTGTCGACTCGACGCAGGCCCGCGCCTGGGCCGCAGTGGAGGACGGCAGCGCCCGGCCCGGTGACGTGCACGTCGCCACAGCACAGGAGGCGGGCCGCGGCCGGCGCGGCACCCGCTGGCATAGCCCCGCGGGGCCCGGGCTTTACCTCAGCGCCATCGTCCACCTGCCCGGCCCCGCGGTGGCACCTGGCAGCTGGACCGCCGCCGGGGCGCTTGCCCTTCTCGACGCTGTCGTGCCCGCAGGTGCCGGGTCCGTGCGCCTCAAGTGGCCCAACGACCTGGTCGACGAGCAGGGCGCCAAGCTCGCCGGGGTGCTGGCCGAGGCTAGACCCAGCCCCCCATCCAGCCCATCCGGCGGCACCACCGTCGTGCTGGGCCTGGGCCTCAACGTTGGGCCGATGGTGTTCCCTGCGGAGCTCGAGGCGGAGCGGCCGGTCACCGACCTCGTGCGCCTGGGCTGCGGACAGGCGGGTCAGCTGGACGGTGAGGCCCTTCTCAGGGGCGTCCTTGCGAGCCTGACGGTGCGCCTGGACCAGGCCGAAACCCGATCCCCAAGCCTGTCCTTGGACTTCCTCGCGGCCCTCACCCTGGCGGGCAGAAGGGTGCGCGTCGAAACGCCGCAGGGCCTTGTGCACGGCCTCTTGCTGGGCCTGGACCTCCTTGGCCAGCTGCGGCTCGAGACCAGCGACGGCCAGCGCGGCTTCCCTGTCGAGCACGTGGGCGGCCTGCGGGCCGCCGACGACTAGCACCCGGCCCAAGGGGGCGGAAGGCCCCCCTGGCGGCCTATACTCCCCGGGCTTGATCGGGCCATCGCCCCCCCCCAC
>CAYWNK010000280.1:0-7948 GCA_964459495.1 uncultured Planctomycetaceae bacterium | reverse complement strand
TTTCTCCTCGGCCGGCTGCGCGTCCCCGCGCGCCTGGGCCCCCGGGCCCAGGTCGCGACCGGCCTCGCCGCCCTGGCCGTGCTGGCGGGCGCTTGGGCTTGGGGACTCCTCGCCTAGCCCGGACTTTGCGATCGGGCTAGTCGATGCGCACGAAGTCGCCGCCGGTGCCCTTGGCCAGCGCCTCGAGCGTGCCGTCCCCCTGCGTTCCGATCAGCACGCAGTGAACCCGCACCTGGGCGTCCACCTGGATACGCCGCAGCAGCGGTTGGACCCAGCCCCGCCCGCTGGCGGTGTCGCCATCACAGAGCACGATGAGCGTGTCCGCCTCAAGGCGCTCCAGATCCACGTTACCGCTGGAATCGAGGCACAGGGCAGCCTCCACCGCAGGCCTCAGGATGGTGCCCCCGCGGGGCTCGCGCCGCAAAAGACTGCTCCGGGCCCGCTCGAGGTTGCGGGCGGAGCACGGGACCAACTCGTCCGATGAGACCAGGATATCGCTGCTGAATAGAATGACGTTGAAGCGTGCTTCCGGGCCCATGGCCTGGAGGTGCTGCATCATCTGGTCGACCGCCTCGACGTAGCGGCTGTGGTCGCTCGTACGCCAGGGGGTTTGCATCGAACCGGAGATGTCCAGGATGAAGGTGACCCGATCGCTCACCGCGCGCAGCCCGAAGAAGCCGGCGCTGCTGCGGGGGCCCTCGGCGTCACGCGCCACATGCAGCGGCGCGTCGCCCGCCTGGACCGCGCTCCACCAGGTACGCCAACGCCTGGGGTTGGTGCCGATGTTGCGCCCCGAGGTGCGCCTCAGCTCGCGCACGATGTCGTCGGCGATGCGCGGAGATCCCTTGCCCGCTTCGGCTCGGCGCTGCCAGGCCTCGAGCGATCCGATCAGCAGGGGAACGCGCCGGCTGGGCTCCAGCCCCCGGGTGAGGACCACCGCCCGTGAGGCTTTGCGCCAGTCGCGGGAGAGCAGCATGTCCCCCAGCCGTAGGGCGAGCTCGGTCGCCGCCCGCGGGGCGAGGGGCTTGCCGGTGCTCTCAACCCGGTCGAGCAGGACGTGCAGAGGATGGGGCCGGGACCCCGAAGGAAAGGACCGCCCGATCAGTCGCACGAGAAACAGGTCCACCGCGGGGTCGGGCCAACGGGAGAGCTGAAACAGAGCGAACGGTCGCAGCCGATCCTCGAGGCTGCGGGCGACCATCATCAGGGCCTGCCTGCCCGCGGTCTCCCGACGCTTGGAGCACAGCCAGGCGCCGAGCTGGCGCTGGGCGTGGGGCATCGTCGGGTCGATGATGCCTTCGGAGAGCTGCAGCGAGCAGCGCTCACCCAGCGGTCCGACCAGCAGCTCGTCGAGCTGCTCAACCGCCCGGCTGCGGGCGGCGCTCGCCCCTTCCAGGCGGCTGCTCGGAAGATAGTTCGGGGTCTGGGGGAGCGATTCCAATCCCGCGGTGGCCAGCTCGACCAACAGGTCAATCCGCCTGGCCAGGGCCTCGGGGCTGGTCTCACCCTCGCGCTCGGCGGCCGCCAAGAGCTCTTCGAGCAGCGCCATCCCGGGCTCTCCGTCGGGCTCCATGAGCATCCCCCGATTCAGCAGACTGTCCAGCCAGGCCTCGAGCTCGTCGAGGGCGGATACGGGCTCGGGCTCCTGGACAGCAGGCCCGGGGGCGCGGATCCCTCGATCCCGGAATGGTGCTCCGTCGGCTCCCCCCGAGATCAGCAGGACGGCGGCACTGGCCAGCAGCAAGGGGGGTGTGAGATGGCGGATCAAATCAGGATCGAGGGGGCACGCGCGGCGTTCGCAAAGCTCCGACCGAGCTCTCACCATAGTCCCGCCAGCGCGTAGGACTACGCAGTCGCCGCATGCGCCCACCGAATCGGACGCTCGAACGGGAATTCGGCGGGCGTCCCCAAGCTAAGCTCCCCCATGCCCATCGCCCCGAGCAGGCTCCTGCCCCTTGCCCTGCTGGCAATTCTGGCGGGCTGCGGCTTGGATTCAAGCCCGACCCAGTCCGCCCGCAGCGGACGCGTGATCGTGATCAGCCTCGACACCCTCCGAGCCGATCGCCTGGGCCTCTACGGCTATGGACGCCCCACCTCCCCGGAGCTCGAGCGGTTTGCCAAGGGCGCCACGGTCTACACCCGCGCCCAGGCGGCCGCCCCCTGGACGCTCCCCTCGCACGTCAGCCTCTTCACCGGGCTGCATCCCTACGAGCACGGCGCCCGCACCTGGTCCCAGGACCAGCTCGGCTCCCTGCAGTCCAAGGGCTGGACCCCGAGCAACAACGCTGGCCCCCTGGCCCCCGAGCACCAGACCCTTGCCGAAGTGCTGCAGGCCGAGGGCTACGCCACCGGCGCCGTGGTCACCAACATCGCGTTCATGCACCCCCACTACGGGGTCGCCCAGGGCTTCGAGCACTACGACCAGCGACGCACCGATTGGCAGGGCGTGAACGAGCGCGCCCTCGATTGGCTGGACACGAATGGGGACGGGCCGTTCCTGCTCTTCCTCAACTACATGGACACCCACAGGCCGTACAACCGCAGCCCGCGGCCTGAGTTCCCGCGCGCCAGCGAGGGCCCCGACGCACTGGCCAAGGTCGCGCCGCTGGTGATGGACCCTGAAGCCGTCGCTCCTCCCGAGCTGCTCGCGGCGTGCAGCGACCAGTATGACCTCGCCGTGGCCAACCTCGATGAGGGCCTCGGCGCGCTCTTCGACGACCTGCGGTCCCGGGGACTGTTCGAGGACACAACGATCTTGCTCACCTCGGACCACGGCGAGTTCCTCGGGGAGCAGCAGCTCATCGAGCACTCCAAGGACGTATACCAGCCGGTGCTGCACGTGCCGCTCATCGTGAAGGCACCGGGCCAAAGCGCGGGCAAGGTGGACGAGAACTGGATCGGCCATGTCCACATGGCGGCGCTGCTGCTGCCGCACCTGGAGCTCCGCGATCCGAAGACCGTAGCGGACGCGCTGGTGCATCACCGGCGCGGCCTGCATCCGGTGCTGTCGGAGAACTACTACACGCGCTACCACGATCTCGCCGCGCCCTGGGGCGAGCGCTTCCGGCGCGTGCGCCGAACCCTGGTCGAGGGCCCCTGGAAGTACATCGAGAGCTCGGATGGTCAACACGAGCTCTACGACCTAGAGGCCGATCCGCGGGAGGGACATTCGCTGCTCGAGGATCGGCCCGAGCGCGCCGCCGAGCTGCGCGCCACGATGACCCGCCTGCTGGGGGAACTACGGCCAGCGCCCTTGCCTGGCACACTGACGCCGCTGGGCGCCGAACACCTGGAGGCGATGCGCACCCTGGGCTACGCGAACGGCCCGCAGGAAGAAGGAAACGACGGGGACGAATCACGGAAGTGACCAGCGCCCCCGGGTTCCGCTGGAACGGAGCCCGGGGGCGCTGGATGCGTGGGGCCGGATTCGGTCTGCGCCCCCCGTCCTAGGGACGACTACTTCACGATCCCGTCCAGGGTCTGGGCCGACACCGCGTGGTAGCGCGGCCGCGCGTTAGCGTAGATCGCTTTGGCGCGCTGCGCCCCCGCTGGGGATTCCATCAGCGCGCCGTACAGCGGGCTTAGGAACTTCCGCCGGCCCACCGTCATCAGGAACTCCTCGAGCCGCCCGTAGGCCGGCCCATAGTCCTGACGAATCGAAAGCTCCAGCCAGGCGGCCAAGATCTCGGAGTTGCCCGCGGCCGTCAGCTCGAAGGCGGCGTCGAGCTCCGCCATCGGCACGCTGCCTGGCTCGGTCGGCAGGCGTTTCAGAAAGCGCAGCCACGCCTGGGTGTTCCATTCGCCGGCGTCGAGCTCGGCCGCAGCCTTGCCCCCCAGCAGCGCCTCCCGCTCGGCGTCGACGGCGGCCAGGATCGGGGTCTCGGTGCGCGGCGCGTCGTCGGGCAGCCCCGGGGACTCCAGCCAATTCTGAAGATCGATGCCCGCGTGCCCCCCGGGCAGCTCGTCGGCCAGGAATTGAACGAAGTCAGCGGTGGTCACGCTCTCGAAGGCGTGGGCCTCGAACCAGTTCCCCAGGAACTCGTCGAGGGCCGGGCGCCCCACGATCTCCTCGAGGCGCATCAGGAAGAGATTGCCCTTGTCGTAGGGCACCCCGGAGAACCCGTCGTCGGGGTGGTGTCCGGCCAGGTCGATGTGCAGCACCGTCTGCCACGGCTCGAGATCCGCGAGCTCCCCCTGCAGCCCGTCCCAATCCAGCGCGCGCTCCATGTCGGCGCGCTCGGCCCCGTAGACGAGCTCCATGATCCGCTTCTCGAAGTACACGGTGAAGCCTTCGTTCAGCCAGAAGTCCGACCACGTCGCGTTCGTCACCAGGTTGCCGGACCAGGAGTGCGCGAGCTCGTGGGCGATCAACGCCACCAAGGACTTGTCCCCCGCCAGCACGGTGGGCGTGGCGAAGGTCAGCAGCGGGTTTTCCATGCCGCCGTAGGGGAAGGCCGGCGGCAGGACCAGTACGTCGTAGCGGCCCCAGCGGTAGTCGCCGAAGAGTCCCTCGGCGGCCACGATCATGCTCTCGGTGTCCTCGAACTCCGAGGCGGCCAGGGGCAGCACCGAGGGCTCCGCCCAGATGGCGCAGCGTTCGGAGACGTCGCTCTTCTCCAGGTCGCCAACCGCGAGGGCGATCAGGTAGCTGGGAATCGGCAGGTCCAGGGAGAACGAGTGCAGGCTGCGGCCCGCGGAGACCCCGGCGTCGCTTTGGCCACGGGACTCCGCGCTCATCACCGGCGTAAGCTCAGCCGGGCAGTCGATGCGCGCCGAGTAGCTGACCCGCACGCCGGGAGAATCCTGCAGGGGAATCCAGGAGCGCGTCAGAATCGCCTGCCCCTGGGTGAATAGGAAGGGCTGCTGGCCGCCGGCGGTCTGCTCGGGCGCGAGCCACTGCAACGCCTCGCCCTCTGGCGTAGTGCTGTAGCGCACATACACCACCTCATCGTCAGGCTCGAGCTGAATACTCAGCGCCTGGCCCAAGCGGCCCTGGGAAGGTCCAAGCTCGTACTCGCGCAGCCCGCCGTCCTCGCCAAGGACGGCACTGATGCGCAGCGCCTGGGTGTCGAGCACCAGCGGGGCTTCACGGTCGAAGCGGCGCAGCTCAAGCCGCGCCTCTCCCACGAGGCGCTTCGCCTCGAAGTCCAGCTTGAGGTCCAGGTCGACGTGGGTGACACGCACCTCGTTGGGTCGCGCGAGGCTGTGGATGTCTTCGGGCAAGAATGCGCCCGCCTCCTGGGCCGCAAGGGCACCGGCCGAGGAAGTGGAAACGTGTTCGCTCACGCAGCCTGCCGCCATCAGGGCCGCGGAGAGGACCAGCGCACAGGAAGGGTTGGAGAGTCGCAGCATGCCCCCAGGATCCCCACCACACGCCCTCCCGCAAGGGTGAGCCCCCCAGAAACAGAGCGCTAAGCACTTGCCGGCGGCCGCATTTCTCCCCAGCGCTACTATGGAGGGGCCCCCAAGTCTCCAGCGGCCGCCTTTTCTATGCGACGACCTCCCCTTTTCCATTCCCTCGCCCTCTCCGGCCTCGTAAGCCTCGCGGCACCCGCCGCTGCCCAGTCCGGTCCCCAGGCCCTTGTGCTCCTGGTCGATCCGACCAGCGCGGAATCCATGCATTTCGCCAACGAGTACGCGGCTGCCCACGACCTCCCCGACGTGCTGCGGCTCTACATCCCGCCCGGCGCCTCCGATCTTGCCACCCAGTTCGCCGTCAATGTCGAGGGCTTTCTCGGGCACCTGGAGCAAGCCGGCATCGCCCAGCAGGTCGACGGGGTCCTGGCCATGCCCGGCAGCAGCTACTTCGTGAACGCGCCCGGCTTCGTGTCCGACCTATGCGCACCGGTCAACCGCTTTACCGTGACCGCCGCCTACACGCTCGCCCACGTGCGGGACGACATCTTGGACGGGACCGTTCACAGCAGCCTGAACCAGTACCACAAGCCCAACTATGTGGCCCGCGCCTTCGATGCGCAGACCCCCTACCGCTTTGGCCTGCCCAGCGACGCCGCGGCCGCCGAGCGCTACTACCTGGGCGGGTTGCTCGGTTGGACCGGCACGAACGGCAACACCCAGGCCGAGGTGCTGGACATGATCCAGCGCAGCGCAGCCGCCTACGGCACGTTCCCGACCGGCACGGCCTACTACATGCAGACCACCGACATCGCGCGCAGCGGGCCGCGGCACGATACCTACCCCACAGCCGTCGCGCGCATGGCCGCCGCGGGCGGACTGGCGCAGCACCTGTTCGCCGACCTGCCCCTCGGACAACAGGACGTGATGGGCATCATGACCGGGCGCGCCACCCTCGACATCGACGGCGCAAACATGACCCTGCTTCCCGGCTCCTTCGCCGATCATCTAACCAGCTTCGCTGGAGCGTTCTGGACCAACAGCCAGACTAAGATGTCGCGCTGGATCGCCAAGGGCGCCAGCGGCACCGCGGGCGCTGTCGAAGAGCCCTGCAACTACCCCCAAAAGTTCAATCGTGCTGCGCTCCACGTGATCTATCGCAAGGGCCTGTCCCTGGGCGAGTCCTGGTTCCGCACCCTTGGCTTTCAGCCCTTCCAGAACCTGTTCCTGGGCGACCCGCTCACGCGCCCCTACGCGCTCCCACCCGTGGTCCAAGTCGCAGGACTCCCGGCCGGGCCCACAGCCGGGACCGTGCTCCTCTCCCCTTCTGCGACGGCGCCTTCCGGCGCGGCCATCGAGCGTTTCGAGCTCTATGCCGATGGCAGGCTAGTCACCACGTCTACCCCGGGCACCGATCTTCTGCTCGATACGAATCAGCTCGCCGATGGCCCCCACGACCTCGTCGTGATCGCGATCGACGACTCGCTCATGCAGCACGCGGGTCGCTGGCTGGGGACGATCGACGTCGCCGTGGCCGGCCTCTCCCTGGGCGGCCAGCTGAACGCGACGAGTGGCGATCTCGCCAGTCCGTTCGAGGTCAGCTATGCGCTGACCGGCGCAGCAGCGGAGGAAGTCGTGCTCCTGGGCGGCGGCCGCGTGCTGGCCCAGGCATCCGGCCCTGCCGGGGTGCTGCGCACCTACGGCCAAAACCTCGGCGCGGGCCCCGTGAGCGTGCACCTCGAGGCGCGCACCAACGGCCGCGCGATCGCGCGTTCCGCCGCTCTGTCCATCGATGTGGCAGCGACCCCGGGCAGCCCGAGCGCCCCCCCGACCGCGTCGACCTTCGTCCAGCGCGTGCAGGCCGGAACCCCGTTCGTCCTGAACCTGCCGGCCGCCTACGACGTCGACCCGGCGCTGGCCAGTTTCGAGGTTCTCGCGGCTCCCCAGCAGGCGAGCCTACTGACGCCCTCCACTTCGTCCTGGCAGGTCCTCGACACCACCCCCGCCGCGGCTGGCAGCGACCTGTTGACCTATTCGGTGAGTACCCCGGGGGGCAGCGACATCGCTTCGATCGTCCTGCTCTACGACCCCGCTCCCTGCACCGCCCCCACGAACTACTGCTTCTCCGTTCCCGGCACCCATGGCCTCAGCGCCACCCTCGCCGCCCAGGGAAGCACCAGCCTGGCGGCAGCGGACTTCGCGTTGCTCGTGGAGGACGCGCGGCCGAACGTGTTTGGCTTTGTGTTCCAGGGCACCGGCGAGGTGCAAGTCCCCCTGGGAGACGGATTCCTCTGCGTCGGGGCGGATCAGGCGCGGTACGCCCCCATCACCGTGGATGGAAGCGGCAGCGCGCTGTTCCCCATCGACTACGCCGCTCCCCCGCTGCCCGCAGCCCAGATCCTGCCCGGCAGCTCATGGAACTTCCAATTCTGGTATCGCGATGCCTCTCCGACCGGAGCTGGGTCCAACCTGACCGACGCCGTGGCCGCCACGTTCTGTCCCTAGACCCTGCCCTAGGACGGGGCCGCGTGTCCCAGCCTGGTCCTTGCCCCGGTCGAATCGGGGGCAGCCCGAACCCACTAGGGGCGCGGGC
>CAYWNK010000279.1:0-8022 GCA_964459495.1 uncultured Planctomycetaceae bacterium | reverse complement strand
GTTGGGGGAGGAGGGCACGGGACTGCGGCTTCCTTGGGATCGCACCGTCCGGGCCTCAAGGACCCGCCCGGATCGGGCGATGTCCCTGAGGGGCTCCTAGCCCTGCTGCGCGCCAATGGAACTCCAAACCGACCCCCCCACAGCCAACCGAGGCGAAGAGCCCACGCCGAGCGATCGGTTTCCCCAGTGCGACACGGTCCTCGTCCTGGGGGGCGGTGGAATGCGCGGCATGGCCCACATCGGGGTGCTGCGGGAATTGGACAGCCTGGGCATCCACTTCGACGCCGTGGTGGGGACGAGCATCGGCTCGCTCGTGGGGTCGATGGTGGCCAGCGGCCACAACGTCACCGAGATCGCGGAGATCGTGTCGGAGCTCCACAAGGACGACTACTTCAAGCTCAACACGATCAAGTTCCTGCTGAAGGGCCTGCGAACCCCGAGTCTGTACCAGGGGGCCCAGTTCCTTCGCAGCCTCGACCGCCTGATCCCCGAGGGGACGATGGGCAAGCTGAAGATGCCCTTCTGGTGCAACTCCGTGGCGCTGGAGACCGGTGCGAACGTCTTCTGGGGCTCACCCGGCTTCGATGACGTGTCGGTCCGCGATGCGGTGTATGCCTCCTGCGCCCTTCCGGGGGTGTTCGAGCCCTACGCCCGGGACGGCAAGCACTACATGGACGGGGGCATTGTCGACGCCCTGCCCCTGCGCTTCGCCAGGCTGCTGCGCCCCAAGCGGATCATTGCCGTCGACCTGTCGATCAAGGGCACCTACAACACCAGGCCCTACAAGCAGCGCGCGGTCGGTGCGCTGTTCCGCTCCTTTGAGATCACCCAGGAGGTGATCACAGAGCAGCTTCTGCACATGCACATCAAGGACGATGTGGTGCTGATCCAGCCCAAGGTCGGGCATCTGCACCGCTTCGACTTCGACCAGGTGCCTGCCGTGATCGAGGCGGGGGCGAGCGAAGCGCGCCGCGTCCTCATGAGCCACCCCGTCACCCGCAGCCGCATCGACACCCACCGCTGGGACGACATGCCGGGCGTGGCCTGTTCGGTGGCGCCCGCGGAGTACGTGAGCCTGCACCTCGATCCGGCGCGCTGCGTGAACTGCGGCACCTGCACCGCGGTTTGCGAGACCGACGGCTATGGCCTCGGCGACCAGGTGGCCCAGGTGCTGAAGCCGCACAACTACGAGTGCTGCGCGGACTACGCCTGCGCCCGCAACTGCCCGACGAAAGCGATTCGCCTGGGCAACTTGTAGGAGCTAGCCCTTCTTGCGGGCCGCGGCCTTCTTCTTGATGGGGGCTTTCTTGCCTGCAGCCTTTTTGGCGGCAGGCTTGCGCGCTGCTGCTTTCTTGGCGGCCTTCTTCGCCGCAGGTTTCTTCTTGGCGGCTTTCTTCGCCGTCTTCTTTTTGGAAGCCTTCTTCTTGGCCGGCCCCTTGCGGGGCGCTGCGAGCGAAGCCTCGTAGCCCTCGATGAAGCTGTCGACATCGAAGCGCGCGATCGTCTCGCCGACGAACTCGAGGGGGACGTCTTCGAGCTTCTTGAAGCGCACGCAGGACTTGCCCATGTCGAGCTTCTTGCCGGTGGCTTTCCAGCCTTTGGCGAAACGCTCGGACTCCTTCTCATCCAGATAGATGCAGAAGAGGTACAGCGCCATGTGGTTCTTCTGGCTGCCGAGGTTCACGAAGGGCAGGGGCTGCTTCGGGTCGCAGTGGTAACCCGCGGGGAAGTGCTTGTGGGGCACGAAGTAGCCCAGCATGCCGTACTGAATGCCCTCCTGGATCTTGGGGTCCAGATTGGCTTTGATGACCTTGCGGACTGCGTTGATGGCCTTGCGGCGGTCTTCGGGCAGGGACGCGAGGTAGGCGGACACCGTCGTGGGGGCAGTGGGCATACTCGACAAACTAACCCAGCCGGGCGGATTCCAGTGGGCGCAATTCCCCTGGCGGTCCGCGCTTCGCCTCACCCGCAGTCAGGCCTTAGTCGGGCCTGCGCAGCCGGCCACGGCCCTCCTCGAGCCGCCGCACATCGTCCTCGCTGAAGCCCGGGCTAGGTTTGGAGCCGGGGGTGATATCGATGATCGGGCCGTCCCCGCCGGGGTCCGGGTCACTTTCTCCCTGATCGCCCATCGCGTCCCGTGGATCGAAGCCAAAGGGGGATCCCGATTCGCCGCGCGCGCCCTGTTCTTGCATCTTGCGCAGCATGTCCGCAATCGGTCCCGTGCCAAACGCGAAGCCGCCGCCCCCGCCGCCGCCGCTGGTGGCGTGCCGCAGGCGCAGGAACCACAGCTCCCGGGCCCCGGCGAAGATCAGATAGAGCGCAATGATGGCGAGCACGGGCGCGCCGTACACGAAGGCCATGATCACCAGGCCCCAGCAGATCCAGCGACCGAGCTTTACCGCGCGCTCGGTGGCCCCGAGCCAGTTGCCGCGACGTGCGAGCCAGGCGCGCAGCACCTTGCCGCCGTCCATAGGAAAAGCCGGCAGCAGGTTGAAGAGTCCCAGCGCCAGGTTGGAGACGATGGCAAAGCCCAGGATCGACTCCCAGCCGAGGGCGTTGGTGTTGGGCTGCAGTTCGCTCAGTCCAGCCAGCCGCGCGACGATCGAGAGCAGCAGCGCGATCCCCAGGTTGACCATGGGGCCAGCGAGGGAAACCCGCGCCTCGATCGACGCATCTTCGGGCATGTTGCGCAGCATCGCCACGCCGCCCAGGGGCCAGACCGCGATCTCGACCACCTCGACCCCGTGGCGCTGGGCGACGAGGGCATGCCCGAACTCGTGCAGAATCACCGCCAGGAAGACGGCACTGAGGTAGACCAATGCGACGGCTGCGCCGCCGAAGGCATGCACGATGTCGCGGGTCGGGTCGTGGCTGGCGCTGCAGCCCTGGATCGCGCCCATCAGCGCCACCGCGGCCAGCACCACAAGGAACGAGCGACGCACCCGCAGGGGGATGCCGAAGAGTGTCGCCAGGGTCCAGGAGCCGTCCGAGGGGCTGCGCTGGGCCGAGGCGTTGGAGGATCCGAAGGTCATGGGGGGGCAAGCGGCCGCTGAGGTTACCGTGGGGCCGCCCTACTCCTACGACACCGCGGGCCGGATGAGCGGGATTCCGGCCGGTTTCTCCGGCGTGAAAGTGGCCAGGCCCAAATCCCATGCAGCCCAGCAGCGACCCGTCCGACCCCGAGCCGCGCCTGTGGCTGGCGGATCTTGCGGCGCTGCGCCCAGGGGCAGGGGCGGCGATTCCGGCCCCAGCGCCGGCTTTCGAGGATCCCACCGGGGCGCGGCTCGCCCGCTGGTCCGGCATGGGGCTGGCGCTGGCCCACCTGCTGCGCACCGAGCCCGACCGCCTGGGGCTCGTGCTGGCGCTGGGGCATGCCGTCCGCCTTGGCTTGCCCGCCGCAGCGCGTGCGACGGTGCTGGGGCCCTCGCGCTTGACCGGGGGGCTCGCCGAGGGGTTGGTGGGAAGCGACCTTGCGCGGCGCTTGGCCGCTGTCTGCGATGTGCTCGCAGTGGAGGGGACCTGTTCGACCGGGGACGGCGTGCTCGTGGTGGAGCGCGGGGGGCTCCGGCTGGAGCGGCAACCCGATTGGGCTGGGCTCTCCCCTGACGAGCGCTGGACGGCTGCGCAGCAGCGCTTCGGCGACTGCGCCCTGCTGCGCGGCGGGCCGGCGGCCGGTGGAGATCGCCCCGTCGCCTTTGCCAACCTGGCGGCGGGCGGGGTGCCGGCCAGTTTTGTGGGGCGCGGCCTGGGCGGCGCGTTAGCGCGGCATGGTCTGCTTGCGATCGTGGTGCGCTCGGAGCCGGATCCTGCCGAAACCGAAGCCAAAGCCGCCGGGGACGCGGGGCTGCACGGGCTGCTGCTGCGCTCTCCCCGGCTGGCCGCGAGGGCGGAAGGCGGAACGCTCGAGCTGGCGGGGGCTTTTGCCGCCCGCGGGGCCTTGCTCGCTGATGACGAAGCGGAGGCGCTCTCCAAGGGAGCCGATCGCGCGCGGACCGGACGTCACGGCTGCAAGGGGTGCCCGACGCCCTGTGGCTGGGTCTTCGAGTCGGAGGGCGCGGCTTCGGGCGCGCGCTTTAGTGCGGTCCAGGCGCTCGGCACGCCGCTGGGCCTTGCCGGTTTCGAGGGACCGGCAGCACTGCTCCAGCGCTGCAACCGGCTTGGGATCGATGCCAAGGAGGCGGGAGCTGGGCTGGAGCTCCTGGTGCGCGCGGGGGAGGCCGGACTGGTGGAAGGGGCCCCGTGCCGCGGGGACCTGGCTGCTCTTGCCGCCGCGCTGGAAGATCTGGCAGCAGGGCGCGGAGCCGCAGTGGTGCTGACGGATGGAGCGTCCGAGGCGGCGCGCCGTCTCGGCCTGCCCCTGGCCTCGAGCGGAGACGAAGCGGTGCGCGACGGTGGCGACCTCGGCGCGCTGCTCGGCGCCTGCCTAGGAATCCGGGGTGCGGAGCCGATGCGCACCTTTCCGTTTCTACTCGAGGGGGGAGCGGGGGCGGAGAGGTTGGAGCGCCTGCTCATGCCGTGGAGCCTGCCGGCGGGGGCGGAGGATCCGCTGGCTCCCCAGGGCACGGGGCGCGTGGTCGCCTGGCACGAGGACCTGGTGGCGGGCATCGACCTCACGGGTTTTTGCGCGTTCTCGGCGGCGGGCCTGCTGGCTGATGACGTCTGCGGGCTGGACGGACTTGCAGAGGCGGTTGCGCCAGCTTCGATCGTCGGGGAAGAAGAGCTGGGGAGTACCCCCGGCGAGCGGCTGCTCAGCGCCGGTGCCTCGCTGCTGGTTGCCCTGCGGCTGATCCGCCGCCGCGCGGGCGGGCGGCCGAGGCAGGTGCCGGAATGGGCCCGGGCGCGGCTGGATGCGGCCGGTGTGGGCGATGAGTACCGCGTGCTGCGGTGCCTGGATGCTGCCGGCGAGCTGCAGGCCGGTGCGGAGGATCGGATCGGTTTGGCGGCGATTCGAGTCGCCCCGCCGCGTGTCGAGCGGGAGCTCTCCGCAGGCACCCAGCCGGACGGATCTCTCGGTTCCCGCGACCGCCGGATGGGGCGCGTGACCCTCGCTGCCCAGGGCGCGCTGGGCCGCCGGCTCGAAGCGCCGCTCGTTTTGGAATGCGAACTCCCTGCGAGTGTCGCTGAGATTCTCGAGCTGGCGGCAGGCCAGGTGCCCGCCGCCGCGGACTGGCTCGTCCGCGGGGGCAGGCCCCTGCCGGGCGCCTGGCGGGCCGGAGCGCTGCTGGGGGCGGGTGAGAGCGTGCACGACGGCGACCTGTTGGAGCTCGTGCTGGCGATCTCGGGGGGCTAGGGGCGCCGCCATTGCTGTTCGATTCCGGGAACCTGGGCCCCGCCCTTGTGCTTCGAGGGCCTGGGGGTCGATCCTAGCTACACCTATGCGCCTCCTCGTTCTCAAGACCGGTGCCCTCGGCGACGTGCTTCGTTCCACCTCGATCCTTTCAGGTTTGGCGAAGCTCCACCCCGACCTCGACGTGACCTGGGTGACCGCCCCGGCCGCGAAGCCCCTGGTGGACCAGCATCCGCTCGTCCAGCGAGTGCTGTGCGTCGGTCCAAAGGACGCCACAGCCGTGGCCGATCTCGGCCAGCGCTTGGCCGGTGAGGCTCCCTGGGACTGGATCCTGTCCTTCGATGATGAGGAGCCCCTGTGCCGCCTGGCGAGCACGCTGGAAAGCGCGCGCCTGTCGGGGGCCTACCTCGATGAAACCGGCCAGCGCGCCTACACCGACGACGTCGCGGAGTGGTTCGGCATGGGCCTGCTCAGCCGCGACGGGAAGGAGGCCGCGGATGCTCGCAAGATCGCGAACGAGCGCAGCCACCCGCAGATCTTCGCGGACATGCTCGGCATCGAGATGGGGCGGCCCGCGCTGCCCCTTGCGGACCGGGTGCTGGCGCGAGCGGAGTGCTTTGCCACGGATTCGCGGCTGCGTTCGGGTGGCCTCGTGATCGGACTCAACACGGGCGCCGGCGGACGCTGGCGTACGAAGGCGATGGACGAGGACCAGGTGGCCAAGCTGGCCGCACATCTGGACAGCGAGCTGCAGGGCAGGGCGACCTTTCTACTGCTCGGCGGCCCGGACGAGGAGGAGCGCAACGAGCGCCTCTCTGCGGCTCTCACGAAGGGGGGCCAGACCGTCGTCCATGGGGGCAGTGGCAACACCCTGGAGGACTTCGCGGGCAAGGTCTCGCTGTGCGATCTATTGATCGTCTCCGACTCCATGGCTCTTCACATGGCCCTGGCCCGCAACGTGCCGGTGGTGTGCTTCTTCGCCCCGACCTCCGCCGCCGAGATCGAGCTGTACGGCCTGGGCGAGAAGGTTGTCAGCACCTCGCCGGACTACTGCTCCTACCGGCCCGATGCCGACAACTCCTCGATCACCGCCGAGCGGGTTGGCGAAGCGGCGCTGCGGGTCTTGGCGAGCCGGGACCTCGTGCGCGCTCCCCAAGCAAGGTAGGATCCGCCCCTATGGGCGGACCTCTTTACACCTTCGCCAAGGTCCTCGAGGGCATTGGCCTCTTGGTGATCCTTGGCGGCGTCATGCTCAGCGTTCAGCTGGGCATGCAGGACAGCTCCATGGAATCGATGACCTCCGAGGCCTACGGGCTGGCGATTGGGGCTGGCTTGTTCGGGCTCGGCTACGTGATCGAGAGGTCGGTGGGCGGGCGCTGACCCGTCGGATCTCGCCGCCAGGAACCAAATTGCGCCCAGCCGGCTCGATCCTGATGGGGGGTCCAGCCTAGAGGCCCGGCCGAAAACCCCGCGCAGGCGAGGCACGGCTGATTCGACCCGACTCTGCGTTGCCAGAATCCGCGAATGGAGCTAGCTCGCCTGCTCCGCAAACTGCAGGGCGTAGAGCTTGGCGTAGCGGCCTCCCTTGGCGAGCAGCTGCTCGTGGGTCCCGCGCTCGACGATCTGGCCGTCGTGCATCACGAGGATCTGGTAGGCGCTCTGAATCGTAGAGAGGCGGTGGGCGACGACGAGAGCGCTGCGGCCGCGGAGCAGCTTCGCGGTGGCTTCCTCGATGGCGGCTTCGGTGGCGGAGTCGACGCTGGCGGTGGCCTCGTCGAGCACGACGACGTCCGGCCGGCCCGCGAGGGCGCGGGCCATGGCGAGGAGCTGTCGCTCGCCGGTCGAGAAGGTAGAGCCGCGCTCGGCGACCGCGGACTCGAGGCCGTCGGGGAGGCCGTCCACCAGGCGATTGGCCGAGCTGGTGGCTAGGGCTTCCACCAGGGCGGCCTCGTCGATCCCCTCGCGCTCCATCACGAGGTTGTCGCGTACGGTGCCGGCGAACAGGAAGTCCTCCTGCAACACGAGGCCGAGCCGGCCCCGCAGCACGCGGGGATCCAGCCGCGCCACGTCGACGTCGTCAAAGCTCACGTGGCCGCTATCGGGGTCGTAGAAGCGCAGGAGCAGGTTCACCAGGGTGGACTTGCCGGAGCCCGTGGCTCCGACGATCGCCACGGTCTTGCCGGGGGGGATCTCGAAGTCGACCCCTTGGACCACAGGTTTGCCCGGCAGGTACGAGAAGGTCACGTCGTCAAAACGCACGTGGGGGGGGAGTTGGCTGTCGGGAAGAGTCTCCGGGTTGTCGAGCGTCGCGACCTTCGGCTGGGTATCGAGCACCTGGAAGATGCGTTCCGCCGAGGCAAAGGCGGACTGCAGGACGTTGTAGCGCTCGCCGAGTTCCCGAATGGGGCGTACCAGCATGTTCAGCAGCAGCCAGAACTGGAAGAACAGGCCATAGGTCAGTCCGCCAGCCACCAGCGCCTTGACGCCCACCCAGAGTGCTCCGCCCTGGATCACGTACACGGCCAGGGACATGGCCGGGAAGAAGAGCGCGAAGAGGAAGATCGTCTTGCGATTGGCCTGGAAGTACTTGGCGAGGTGGCCCGCGAAGGTGTCCGCCACACGTTCCTCGCGCCGGAAGACCTGCACGACGCGGATGCCTTGCAGCACCTCCTGCAGGTAGCCGTTCAGCTCGGATAGTCTGGCGCGCACGGAGCGGTGGGCGCGGCGCGCGCCGC
>CAYWNK010000278.1:0-8087 GCA_964459495.1 uncultured Planctomycetaceae bacterium | reverse complement strand
CGTTGAAGCGGCGAGCGAGCGGCTATCGAAACCGTGACCGGTTCCGTGACGCAATATTCTTCCACTGCGCCGGACTCGACTTGTATCCGACCTCACTCACCCACACGAATCCCTGAAGCCCCCTCAACGAACTGAGGATCTTTCGAAAGCTTGAACGTCGAGCTTCGATGCGGCTGCAGGCCAAACGCCCTCCAGATTCGAACGATCGCACTTTGTGAAAGGCCAGAGGCGGAAGCCATGCTTCGCGTGCTCCAGTGAGTTGAATCCTTCGGACGCTCTTCGAGTGTCATTCGAACCACGCGCTCGACATCGGCGTCACCGATCTGCCGAGGCGCGCCGCAACGAGGCTCATCGAGCAGCGCATCGACACCTCCTTCAACGAATCGCTTTCGCCAGCGACCTATCGTGTCTCGGCCAACGCCAAGATCTCGTGCAATCTGCGCGCTCGGTGTTCCGGCCGCTGCAGCAAGGACGATGCGCGCTCGCTGCGCCAACGCTTGGGCAGTCTTGCTTCGTCGTGACCACCGAGCGAGGACCTGTCGATCGTCGTCGGTCAGCTCGCTCTGCGGTGCCGGGATTCCCTTCTGTGCCATGTAGTGCGCCTCCACACGATACGACGAAGGTGTTCCCGAAACTGCGCCCCAGAATTTCTGACTCAGGACACTAGACGTTTCCTGAGACGCGTGTGATCGGTCGCGAGCCCGGCGCTCGACTGCTGGGCTCCCCACATCCACAGTTTCCCGTGGGATGCTCAGCCCTTGAGGCATTGCCCCACGCGCTCGATGCCGGCCAGCACTGCCTCTGTTGGCTCGGAGGCGTAGCACAGGCGCAGGAAGCCGGGCTCTTCGATGCGGCAGGCGGAGCCGGGCGTGATGTTGACGTTGGTGGTGTCGAGGATGCGGCGCCAGAGGGCGTGTTCGGCCTCCCAGGTGGGTTCCTCAAGATAGGCGCGTAGGTCGCAGAGGACGAAGATGCCCGCCCCTGCGGGGATCACGGGGATGCCGGCCGCGCTGAGAGCTTGAGTTACTAGGCTATACCTCTCCGCCAGGCGCGCGCGCAGAGTGCTGCAGTAGTGATCCACCCAGGTATGGTCGGAGATCATCTGGCCGAGCAGCCATTGGGTGTGGCCGGAGACCGCGCCCCAGTAGGCGAGGCCGTCGACCGCGGCGAGTAGGGCTTCGTTCTCGCTGGCCAGCAGACCGCAGCGGAGACCGCTGGCGCCAAAGTCCTTGCTGAAGGCCCAGACGATGTGCAGGCGCTCGCCCAGGGTCGGACGCAAGGCCGCGACGCTGGTGAAGGGGGTGCCCCCGAACACGGAGAGGGCGTAGATCTCGTCGAAGACCACGTGCAGGTCGCGCGCCTCCGCCCACTCCAATAGGGACTCGATCTCGGCCGCGCTTGCGACGCTGCCGCGCGGGTTGTCGGGGTTGGTGAACAGAACCGCCTTGACCTCTCGATCCGTGCTGGCCAACGCTGCGTCGAGGCGCTCTGTCCGCAGGCGGAAGCCGTCCGCGCTCGAGCCGTGCACTGGGATGATGCGGACGTCGGCGCGGGTCTCGAGATCGGTCCAGAATCCCGCGTAGCTGGGCGTCGGCACCAGCACGGCATCACCGGGATCGCACAGGGCATAGAAGAGGTTTTCGAGGACGGTGCCGGCGCCTGCCATGACCGCCAGTTGCTCGGGGGCGAAGCGGCGGCCGAAGAACGTGCGCTCCAGGAACGCGGCGAGCTGCTCCCGAAAGGCCATGGCCCCGGTCATCGCGTCGTACCCGAGCAGCCGCGCCGGCGGCGGGGCGGCCGTCGTGAGGCGCGGGACCAGCAGGTCCTTCATCAGATTGTTCTCCGCGATACAGAGCGCCACGTAGCCGCCGGGGTTGTCGCTCGCGTGCCAGCGGGATTCCGCCCGGGAGAAGTGCTCCACGATGTAGGGAGCCATCGGGGATTCGCCGGAGAGCTGCGAGCCCCGGCGGGAAAGCGTGCGGTGGGCTTGGGACTCCATGGCGGGACCTTAGCGCCTGCGCGGCATCCTGTCGGGCAGTGGGCCGGACGGCCAGGAAGCCGTGAACCCGCATCCTGGATTACGAAGCCGTGAAGAAGCGGGACAGGAGCCTAGGGAGCCACAGAAACCCGCGAAGCCCTGAATACCAGGCCGTCCGGTCGGTACTATGGGAGCTTCCAACCCGCGCCTCAGCTGCCCAAAGTGCTCTTTTTCGCGTAAAAAGCCCCCTTTGCGGCCCCCAGGAGGCCATATCTCGTATCGCGCCGTCTGGAGGACGCCGCCAGCGTTTCGGGAGCCGCCCGTTGCCATGCAAGCCAGCCAGGCACTGCGCCGCACGGCATGTGATCCGGTCGACTCACGATTTTTTATGGACAATCAAGACAATCAGCTCGCCCAGGTCATGGAGCTCTTCACGACCCTGCTCAGTGAGCGCCAGACCCAGGAACAGCTTGCACCGGTCGCCCAGACCGTCCCCCCTGAAGAGCTGCTGGATCGCCTGCCACTGAATCTGCCGGAGCAAGGTCTGTCCTTTGACGAGGTCGCTGATCGCCTACGCGCCGTTGTGAAGGAAACGCCTTCCACCGCCCCGGGCCGCTTCTACAACCAGCTGTTCGGAGGGCGCGAGCCCTTTGCCGTGCTCGGCGAGTGTCTCGCCACCGCGCTCAACAGCTCGATGTACACCTACAAGATCGCGGGGCCCCAGGTGCTCCTCGAGAACAAGCTCATCGAGCGCATGGGCAACCTGATGGGCTTCAGGCAGCACGAGGGCACCTTCACCCCCGGCGGCTCGCTCTCCAACCTTTGCGCCATGCTCCTGGCCCGCGACAAGGCCTGTCCAGAATTCCGCGAGCACGGCATCGACGGCACTCGCCTGCGTGTCTACACCTCCGTGGAGTCCCACTACTCCGTCCCGAAAGCGGCCGCGATGCTGGGCGTGGGACGCGCCAACGTGGTGAGCATTCCCGCCGACGAGCGGGGTCGCATGCTCCCCTCGGCGCTAGCGGAGGCGATCGAGTCGGATCTCGCCGCAGGCCACAAGCCCCTGATGGTCAACGCCACCGCCGGCACCACCGTACTGGGCGCCTTCGACCCCATCGACGATCTTGCCGACGTCTGCGAGGAGTACGGCGTCTGGCTGCACATGGACGGCGCGTTCGGCGCCACCATGGTCTTCGACGAGCGCTTTGCCTCCTCCTTCAAGGGCAGCGAGCGCGTGGACTCCATCACCTGGGACGCCCATAAGCTGATGGGCGTGCCGCTGACCTGCTCGGTGCTGCTCGTCCGCGAGCGGGGACGCCTGAAAGCCAGCTTTGACGAAGCCGCCGGGTATCTATTCCAGTCCGACGACGACGAATACAACCCGGGCACCCGCTCGATGCAGTGCGGCCGGCGCAACGACTCCTTGAAGCTGTGGACCAACTGGCTCCACCACGGCACCGCCGGATTCCGCGAGCGGACCGAGCACATGCGCAACCTGGCCCTCTTGGCCGCCGACTGCGTCCGCAGGGACCCCGGCATGACCCTGGCCAAGGAGCCCGAGTCCCTGACGGTGTGCTTCACCGTGGACGGCGTCCGTTCGGAGGCCCTGTGTGACTCCCTGCAGGATGCCGGCCTTGCGATGGTCGGGTACGCCATGGTCGACGGCAAATGCGTGGTGCGCCTCGCCCTGGTCGACCCCGACAGGCAGGAAAAGGAGATCCGCTGCTTCTTCGAGGACGTGCGCCATGTGATCCGCCGTCGCGCGATCGCCTGAGCTCTACGCCCCCCCCAGCCCGCCCTCGGTTCACGGTTCTCCCGTGGGTCGAGGGCGGGCTGCTGTTTCCCTCTCTACCCCCTTCCAGCGCTGCCACGGCCTGGACCCTGCGGGCACGCTGCGTTTCGAGGGATCCCGCAGCTGAATCCGAACTCAGGTTGCGAATCGCCCCACCCGGCTTGTGGGCACGTAAGGGACCCGGATAGGCTCCTCGCCAACATGGCCGAGCGTATTGTCTATCAGGTGGAGAACCTCCACAAGTTCTACGAGCAGCGGGAGGTCCTCAAGGGCATCACGATCGCTCTGCACGAGACGGCCAAGATCGGGCTGATCGGCGCGAACGGTGCGGGGAAGTCCACCTTTCTGCGCATCCTCGCCGGCGTCGACACGGAGTTTGAGGGCATCGCCAAGACCAACGGCGACATCAGCGTTGGCTACCTGTCCCAGGAGCCCCAGCTGGATCCCGCCAAGGACGTCAAGGGCAACATCGACGAGGCAGTCGATCACCTCCGGGCGACGGAAGCGCGCTACTACGAGGTGATGAACCTGATGGGCGAGGCGGAGGGCCCAGCGCTCGACAAGCTCTCCAAGGAGTTCGACCACCTCCAGCACGAGATGGACTTCAAGGACATCTGGAACCTGGACCAACACCTCGAGCAGGCCATGCATGCGCTCCAGGTCCCGCCCCCCACCCGGGATGTCGGCAGTCTCTCGGGCGGCGAGAAGCGCCGCGTCGGGCTCTGCAAGCTGCTGCTCGAGCACCCGGACATGCTGCTCCTGGACGAGCCCACCAACCACCTCGACGCGGACTCGATCCTCTGGCTCGAAACCTACCTGCACGAGTACAAGGGCCTCGTTGTCCTGATCACCCACGATCGCTACTTCCTCGACAACGTGGTGAACAGCATGGTCGAGGTCGCTGGCGGCCTGGCCACCGAACACGCTGGCAACTACAGCGCCTACCTCGAATTCGAGCGCACGCGCCTGGACATCAAGCGCAAGCACGACGCGCTCCGCGACAAACGGCTCGAGAAGGAACTCGAGTGGATCCGCCGCACGCCCAAAGCCCAGACCAAGCAGTCGAACTCGCGCCTGCGCAAGTACCAGGAACTGGCCGATGAGGTCAGTGCCGAGGAACAGGTTCAGTCGGTCGAGCTCCGCATCCCCCCGGGCCCGCGCCTGGGTGAGAAGGTCGTGCACGTTCGAGGCCTCACCAAGGCCTACGGCGATCACGTTCTGTTCGAGGACCTCACCTTCGACATCCCGCCCCAGGCCAAGCTCGGCGTGATCGGCGGCAACGGCCGCGGCAAGACAACCCTGCTGCGTCTGATCCTCGGGGAAGAAGAACCCGACTCCGGCCACGTCGAGATCGGGCCCACGGTTGTCACGTCCGTGATCGAGCAGTCCCGCGACTCCCTCGACGACACCAAGACCGTCTTCGAGAACGTCACCGAGGGCAACCTGATCCTGCCCTTCGGGCGAACGACGATGGACGCGCGAGCCTATGTGGCCCGCTTCAACTTCAAGGGCGAGGACCAGGCCCGCACCCTCGGCGAGTGCTCAGGGGGAATGCGCAACCGCGTTCTGCTGGCGCGCATGCTGCGCAAGCCCGCGAACCTCGTCATCATGGACGAGCCGACCAACGACCTCGATCTCGACACGCTCCGGGTTCTGGAGGAGGGCATCGCCCACTACCCGGGCTGCATGATCATCGTCACCCACGACCGCTACTTCCTCGACAAGGTCGCCACCCACATCCTGGCGTTCGAGGAAGGCGGCAACATCGTGTTCCACGAGGGCGACTACCAGTCCTACAAGAACCACCGGGCCGAGGCCCTCAAAGACCCGAGCGGCACCCATCGCAAGTTCGCGCGGCGCTAAGCGCGCAAGATCACCTTTCGCCTCCGCCCTCTTGGCTGGTAGGCCCCAGCCCCCCCGGCACACTGCTCCCCAATGAAGCTCATCTCTTGGAATGTGAACGGGGTCCGCGCCGTTCTGAAAAAGCCTGACCTCACACAGCTCCTGATCGACCAGGCGCCGGACATCCTCTGCCTCCAGGAGACCAAGGCCAGACAGGAGCAGGTCAAGCTGCCGCCTGAGTTTGACGGCTACCACGCCTACTGGAACGCGGCGGACAAGCCGGGGTACAGCAGCACGGCGATCTTCAGCCGCCAGGCCCCCATCGAGGTGCAAAACGGCATCGGGATTGCGGAGCACGACGGGGAGGGCCGCGTCATCACGGCCGAGTACGAGGACTTCTACGCAGTCACGGTCTACACGCCCAACGCCCAGAACGAACTGCGCCGCCTGCCCTATCGCATCGAGTGGAACACCGCGTTCCTCGCGTACGTGGACGAGCTCCAGGAGCGCAAGCCCGTCGTCTTTTGCGGCGACCTCAACGTGGCCCACCGGGAAATCGACCTCGCCCGCCCCAAAGCCAACCGCAAGAACCCCGGTTTCTCCGACGAGGAGCGAGCTGCCTTCGACGACATCCTGGGTGCCGGCTTCATCGACACCTTCCGGCACTTCGAGCCCGACACCACCGAGGCCTACTCCTGGTGGTCCTACCGCGCCGGGGCGCGGGCCAAGAACATCGGATGGCGCCTCGACTACGTCTGCGTGTCGGAGTCCTTCCTCCCCCGCGTTCAAAAGGCCACCATCCTCGAGTCCGTGATGGGCTCCGACCATTGCCCGGTCATGCTGGAATGGACCTAGACCTGGCGCCGACGCCCGGCGAGGGGCCCGGCGAGGGGCCCGGCGCGCCCCCCCTCCACTGGGTGCGGCCCAGGCTGCGGCGCGCACGCTTCCGTCTCTTAGCGTGGAGCGCCTGCCCGCCCGCTCTCTAGCACCCGCCAGGCCACGATGGCGCCGTACTCGTCAAGCGCAGCGACGTGCACCGCAAAAAGAACGTCCTGGTCCCGTTCCCGAACGACCCTGGCCAGGTAGGAGTGCCCCACCTTCGCAGGCGCGGATGAATCGTCCTGCACTTGGCGCACTCGGCTGCGGAAGATCTGCCGATGATGACGGATCAGCTTGCGCTGTGCATCATCCTCACCAAGCGCGACAGGCAGGCCATCCAGCGAGCTGAAGTCGTAGTCCAGCGCCAGAAGGATCGCAGCATCGTTGCGCTTTCTGAGCTTAGACCGAACAGCCTCAGCGAGATCCACCTTGCCAAGATCCACGACCATGCCGAAGGCGCCCCCGTCCAGTCCTGGCTCAAGCTGGCCGTTGTTTCCGTTTCTCTGGTAGCCCAGATACGTGTAGCGGTCGTCATGGTCCCCGGAGAGGACTGAAAGCGCGGATCCGTGGGCGACACCGCGGCGCAGCTCGGTCCACTTCCCCATGTAGGGCAAGAGCCGCGTCACCCCCGCTCCGGCCTCCTCGCGGAGCGCGCCAAAGCGTTCCTCGATGTTCGGCGGGAGCGTCTCAAACAGGCGGACTTTGGCTAGCTCCAAGGTCTTGTCCAACTCGGCATGCAGCTCCGCCGTGCCCATGGCCAGGAGATCCTCCGGAACCGGCCCAAGATCCTCGCGGGACATCTTTCCCTGGACCCCTTGCTTGGGGTCCGGCTCCGACCACACTTTTAGGATTTTCCAGGCGACCGTGCAGCTCGCCCCGTCTAGGTCGACCACCTCAAAGGCAACGAGTCCATCCCCCCCGCGGCCGCTCCGGCTACGCAGCACGTAGGAGTGCCCGACGATCGGCTTGTCGGACAGAGAGGGCCAGCCCCATCCACGGATCCTCTCTCGATCCACGGCGTTCAGCTTGCCCAAGTCCAACCACTCCTCCGCAAGCTCCTCCTGCCGGCCTTCCAGCCAACGATTTCGCCCGTTGCCCTCCGGAACCTCGGTCCATGCAAGCGACCATTTCAGTTCGGCGGCGGGATCGAGCCCTGCGGGCTGCCAAGTCTCGTCAGCCTGGATGAGCTCAAGCGGTGTCCGGCCAAGGGAAAGGGTGACCGAGTCCATCCCCGACGATTTCAGGTACCCGTCTTCGAACACGATTTCGGGGTCCCGGTTGAAATCGTGGACGCCCCGCAGGAAGGAATAGTAGCTGCCCCCCTGCCGCATCCAGGGAAGACTGAAGTCGCCCCCGTACTTGTTCCTCTCAAGAATTCGGACGATACCGGAACGCACGCTGCCCTCTCGCGGCGCCTTCCGCGCGTACTTCGCCCTGAGTCTCTCAGGCACGGCGAGCGCGCGCTCGAGGATGACCGTCTTGATCCGCTGCACCCGCTTCAGCAGCTCCTCGGGCTCCAAGGGAGAGGCCTCGATTTCGGCACCAGTCTCAGAGCCCCTTGCGACGCCTGGGATCCGAACGGCCGCCAACATGGCC
>CAYWNK010000277.1:0-8089 GCA_964459495.1 uncultured Planctomycetaceae bacterium | reverse complement strand
GGGCGGGGGCAAGGGGCCGCGTGGACCAGGCCGAGCTCAGCGCGGGGGCGGTGCCGCAGTTGCTCGCGAGCCTGGAGAACTCGTCCAACGGCGTGCTGCTCTCCGCCTCGCTCATCGCCCTGGCAAAGCTGGGAGTCGAGCCGCCTGCGATCGAGGGGGAGCCGGCTCCGCCGTCCTTGGTGGAGACCTTGGTGAGCTTCACCGGGCACGGCAGCCAGGAGGTTGCTGAGAGTGCGGTGACGGCCCTCGGCATCCTGGGATCCCAGGAGGCGGCACCCGTGCTGGGGGAACTGCTCGCCGGCGCAGCGCCGGTCGGTGGGCAGGCGAAGACCTCGCGACGGATGCGTGCGCTCGCCGCCTATGGCCTGGGCGCGGTGGGGCGCCGAACGAGGGCGGCGGCTGTGCGCCGCTACTGCGTGCATCACCTGGCAAAGGCCCTGGGCGAAAGAGATGGGGACTCGATCGACGTCGCGGTGGCCTGTGTCGTCGCACTCGGTCACGTCCGGCTGCCGGTGACGACGGACACTGCCGCGGAGGATGGGCCGTTGCCGGCGAGCGACTCACGTGCTGGCCAGATTGCGCTGCTCAGCGCGCTGCTGCAGGACGGCTCGCTCTACGACGACGTGCGCTCTTTTTTGCCCGTGACGCTCGCGCGGTTGGCGAGCGACATCCCGGTGCAGCGTGGCATCTTGATTCAGGAGCTCGCCGGGCGCCTCGACTCCCGCGCGCAGGAGACGGACGCGGTGCGGGCGAGCTGCGTGCAGGCGCTTGGCATGCTGGTCAGCGCCCAGCAGGTGGCGGTTGACGAGGTCGCGCGACAGCGCTTGTTCGAAGTGGCGCGCAGGGGAACGCGTCTCGAGCGCGGGCTCGCGTTCGCCGCCCTGGGCCGCATCGGTGGCCGGCAGGCGGAGGGCCTTGTGGGCCAGGTCCCTGTCCTCGTGCGGGACTTCTTGATGGAACGCTTGGTGAAGGGGAAGTCCCAGGAGCGCCCTTGGGCGGCACTCGGTCTAGGCCTGCTGGAGCATGGGGCTCTGCGTGCGGGCAAGCCATTCTTCTCTGAGACTCGATCGACCCTGCGGGAAGTGCTCGCCAGGACCGCGAGGCCGGATCACGTCGGTGCCCTCTGCATTGCGCTCGGGTTGGCGGGGGACGCAGAGGCCTTGCCCTTGGTCGCGGCGCAGGCTGTCAAAGGCGACGAGACCGCACGCGGTCACGCCGCAGCCGCCCTGGGATTGCTGCGCGCCGCGAACAGGATCGGCGTGCTCCGCAGCCTGGTGGTCCAGGGGCGGCAGCCCCAGGTCGCGCGCGAGGCCGCGATCGCCTTGGGCTTGATCGGGGATCGCGGAGCGACGACCGCTCTCCTCCAGCAAGCCCTGCGGGGCAGGTTCCAAAGCCATCGTGTCTCCGCCCTGCTCTGCGTCGGTTTGACCAAGGACGTCGAAGCGATGGAGCCCTTGCTCGAACTCCTCGCCTCCGAGGAAGAGTCCGCCATCCTGCGGGGCTACGCCGCCGTGGCGCTGGGCACGCTGGTGGACAAGGAACGGGAGCCCTGGAGCCATGCGCTGGCTGCTGGGGTGAGCTGGTGGTCGGCGCCCCCAACGCTGTTCGATCCGGACTCGGGGCTCGGAGTGACGGACGTGTTCTAGGGTTTGATCTTCTTCGCCTTGCCCTTCTTGGGCTCGGGTCTGTTCGCCAGGGAGGGATCGCTGGGCTCCGGCTCTTGTTGAACCGTGGGTTCCCTGCTCGGGGGGATGACCTGGGGGACTGGGCCTGGCTGCAGAAGGGTGGAGCCCGCCGCCGCCATGCGCGAGCCTAGGGCGACAAGCGCGCGTGCTGTGGCGCCCGGAGTCAGCCCAATCACCAGGGCGATGGGGGGCAGCACGGCGAGTCGGAGCGCGGGGCGGTAACGGCCGGCACCCAGCACCCAGGCGGCAAGGAAGCACCCCGCCAGGACGAGCAGGGTGACGCCGCCGCGCCGCAGAAGGGCGGGGATGCTGGGCCCCACGGGGAGGCCGGACTGGGGGCTGCCCACAAGCGTGGCGAGGCAACCCGTCAGCGCGCAGGTAAGGCTGACTGCGAGGACAAAGATGGCCTCTCCGCCGGCGAGGGAATTGGCCATGCGCCCTGCGACCAACGCGCAGATCCAGCCGGCGGAAGTGATGAGCGCTGCGCTCTGGGGGATGCAAGCCGCAAGCGGGCGCAGTACGGCCAGCATGCCTGCCGCGAAGAGCAGCCCGAGCGCAGTCCAGAGCAGCGCGCTCGGTCGGGACTGGATGCCGGCCGCTAGCTGGCAGAGATCCCAGCCGCCCAGGAGCGTCCCCGCGGCCCAGGCGGTCGCGCCGAGCCCGCCCAGTCGAAGCTGTCGTACGGGGCTGTCCACCCCCTCGGGCCCCGGGCTGCCCAGATTGGCCTGGGGGCCCAAGTGGCTCGGGCCGAGCTCGGTCACTGCTTCTTCGCCTTGGCCTCTTCGGCGCGGGACACCGCGCGGCGTGCGACCAAGGCGGTGTCGGGGGTCACCGAGATCGACGAGATTCCGCAGTCCACCAGGAAGGGCGGAACCTCATCGGGGTAGTCCGAGGGTGCCTGGCCGCAGATGCCGATCTCGAGGCCGCGCGCCCGGAAGGCCTCGACAGCCTTCGCGATCAGCTGCTTGACGGCGGGGGAGCGCGCATCGACCGGGTTGCGGTAGCCCTCCAGGTCGTCGCGGCTGACCGCGTACACGGTTTGCACGAGGTCGTTGGATCCGATCGAGCCGCCTGCGAGATCCATCGCGTCGATGAAACGCTCGACCTCGAGCACGTTCGAGGGCAGCTCGATCATGAGGAACAGGGGCACGTCGGCCTCCGAGCCGAGGCCGCGGTCGGCGAGCAGCTCGGAGACCGCCTTGCCCTCTTCCGGTGTACGGCAAAAAGGCACCATCAGCTGCAGGTTGTCGAGGCCCAGCCGGCGACCGACCAGGCGCAGTGCGTCGCACTCCATCTCGAACGCAGGCAGGAAGCGCGGGTCCAGGTAGCGACTCGCGCCGCGCCACGCGATCATGGGGTTCTCCTCGACGGGCTCGAAGAGTCGCCCGCCCAGCAGTTCGCGGTACTCGTTGGACTTGAGGTCGCTGAGGCGCACGAGCACGGGGCGCGGATGGAACGCGGCGCAGATCAAGCCGACGCCCTCCATGACGCGGTCGACGAAGAACTGGCGCTTGTCGGCGTAAGCCGCAGTGCGCCGGTCGATTGCACCCATGAGCGCGCGCAGGTCGTCTTTGTCCTGGGCCTCCAGGACTTCCTCGTAGCGCATGAGGTCGGGGACCAGGGGGCGACCGTCGAGGTAGTCGAGTAGCTCGCGATAGAAGAGCAGCGCCAGGGGGTGGACGCCAACTTCGGCCGTCAGGATGAACTCGATGCGGGCCAGGCCCACGCCATCGACGGGCAGCTGGGAATCCGCCAGGGCCTTGGCGGGGAAGCCCACGTTCAGCTTCACGCCGGTGTTGAGCGGCGTCGTCAGGTCGAAGGTCTCGACCTCTTCGCGGAAGGGCTGGGCACCCTCGAAGACGAGGGCGTGATCGCCCTCAGCGCAGGTGCCGGTGACCGTGGTCATGGCGGGCAGGCGCCGGGTGGCGTCCTCGCATCCGACGATAGCAGGGATGCCGAACTCACGCGCGATGATCGCGGCGTGGGAGGTGCGGCCGCCCTTCTCGGTGACGATGAGGGAAGCATCCTTCATCATCGGTTCCCAGTCGGGCGTGGTCATCTCTGTGACCAGCACGTCGCCGGGGTCGAAGACGCGCTCCTCGGCGGGGATGTTCTCGATGGTCTCGCCTGCCATCAGGCGCGTGCGCAGGGCGCGCTTGCGAAGAATGACCTCTTCGTAGCTCTTGTACGTACGCACGATGCCGGTGCCGATGCGTGTGCCGACCGCTTGACCGGTGGCGAGTACGCGCCCATCTGCGGTCAGGGCGGTGACGAGGCCCGGATCCATCACGTGGCGCGTGATCTTGGCGGGCTCTCGGCGTGCGTGCACGGTCTCTGGCCGCGCCTGCACGATGTACAGATCCTGGCTGCGCCCGTCCTTGGCCCACTCGATGTCCATCGGGCGGCCGTAGTGATCTTCGATGGAGAGCGCCATGCGGGCGAGCTCCATGATCTCCTCTCGGGTGAGGGACCAGGCGCGGCGCCTCGCGCTCGACACGTCGACGCTCTCGGTGTCGGTACCGCCCTGGCCGCCGTAGACCATGGCGACGTCCTTGGCGCCCAGGTAGCGGTGCACGATGGCCTGATGGCCGCGGCGCACGCCTTCCTTCCAGACGGTGAAATGATCGGGGCTGACGCTCCCCTGCACGACCAGCTCGCCCAAGCCGTAGGAGCTGGACACGTGGATGACGCCGGGGTGGCCGGAATCGGGATCGAGGGTGAACATCACGCCCGAAGTGGCCAGGTCCGAGCGCACCATCTTCATCACGACGACGGCGAGTGCACTGCGCAGCGGATCGAGGCGGTTCTTGACCTGGTACGACACGGCACGCTCGGTGAAGAGGCTCGCGCAGCACTCCTTCCAGCGCTCGATGACGGAGTCGGCCCCGTGCACGTTAAGGTAGGACTCGCATTGGCCCGCAAACGAGGCCTCGGCGGAGTCCTCGACGGTGGCGGACGAACGCACGGCGACGTCGACCTCTGCGCCGTACTCCTGGCACAAAGCCGCGTAGCCCTCGCGCAGCGCGGTCTCGACGTCCTCGGGGACGGGGGTGGCGACGACCAGGGCGCGGGCCAGCTCGGTTCGCGCGTGCATTTCGAGGTGGTCGTCCGCGTTCGCGCCTTCGGCGCACGAGCGCAGGGCGTCCTCAAGGGTCGCGGCGCTGCTCGCGGCGAGGCGCACCTTGGCCATGCCCTCGGGCGCTTCGACGCCGCCGTAGATGCCGGGGGGCAGGGGCGCCTTGAGAAAGCGGCGGTACGCGGTCGCACTGGTGGTGAAGCCATTGGGGACGCGTACGCCTTTGGGGACGAGTTCGCGGTAGAGCTCACCCAGGGAGGCTCCCTTGCCGCCGACCAGCGCGGCGTCCTCGGTGCCCACCTCCTCGAACCAGAGTACGAGTTTCGAATTGCGGTCAGTCATGGGGGAGGCTTCTAGCGTCATGGTCAGGCAGGCAGGAGGGAGAGGACGGACCCTCGGTTGGTCTTGGGTCATCGACATCCTTGGCTGGCGGCTTGATAGGCGAGGAGCGGGGGGCGAGACGGCGAGGTTTAGATTGGTGAAGGGATATGCAATAGATGCAAACGAAATTGTTGTTAGGGGCAAATGGGATGCGCATCCACATGATCGTTGAGGCTCCGGGCAAGGACCGGCTGAGCCTGTTCATGAAGAGCATGACGCAGCGGATCGTGAACCTGATTCACCAGCGCTTTGATCGCACTGGGCCGGTGTTTGCGGATCGCGACCACCGGATGGACTTGAAGAGCGTGCGGCGGGTTTCCAACGCCATTTGCTACGTGCTTTGCAACGCGAACAAGCATGGGGTCCGGTCCTCGGGCCCTGTCGATTTTTTGAGCAGTGCCCCCTGGTTCGCTGGCTGGCGTGGGGACGACGCACCGCCGGAATCAAGACTTCGGGGGGGCCAGGCGACCAACTGGAAGATCCTGAACTGCGTTCGAATCTAGGGGGACATGGACCCAGGCTAAGCCGGGCCCTGAAAGCGGTACGGAGGTGGGAATCAACCCGCCGCATTCAGCCAATGAGTCCCCGAACACAGCAGCGCCGTCCGGTGCCCCTCATCCGTCACGTCGGCCCCCACGGCGCAAGAGGAGCCGCAGGCGTTCGCCTCTTGCGTCGTGGGGCCGATGTGCGGATGAGGGGCACCGGACCCGCTTGCTCTGATTCCCGATCCGAGGGCTCCACCGCGAACCAACGAACCAGCAATCCAAGGAAGCCGCCCCCTAAGCCTCTACCGGCACCTCGCCATCACGGCCGCTGCCCTTCCCGTCCCCATCTTCATCTCCCAGCGGCAGACTCCGCCCCGACACCCGGCTCCAGTACTCGCCGGCGCGCTCCACAGCCTGGGCCAGCAAGGTGCCCTCGGGATACTGGCCTTGGTCATCGAGTTCGCCCGCCGGAATACCGGTGAACAGCTCGAGGGCCTCATGGATGGTCTCGACTCCGAAGACATGGAAGCGGCCCTGGTCGCAGGCTTCGACGACGTCGGCACGCAGCATGAGGTTGCGCAGGTTGGCCTTGGGCAAGATGACCCCCTGGTCGCCGGTGAGGCCCATGTCGCTGCAGGCGTCGAAGAAGCCCTCGATCTTTTCGGAGGCTCCGCCGATGGGCTGGATGTGGCCGAATTGGTCGATGGCGCCTGTCATGGCGAGACTCTGGCGAATCGGAACACCGGTCAGGGCTGAGAGCACGCAGCAGGTCTCGATGCCGGAGGCGGAGTCTCCATCGACGCCGCCGTAGGACTGCTCGAAGGCGATCGAAATCGAGAAAGCTAGGGGATGGCTGGTGGGCAGGAGGTGCCGCAAGAGTCCGTCGAGGATATGCGAGCCCTTGGTGTGGATGCGGCCCGAGAGGCGCGCCTCGCGCTCGATGTTGACGACTCCCTTGCCGCCCGCCCCGGCGCTGGCGGTGATGCGGGCAGGGAAGCCGAACGTCAGGGGCCCCGCGCTCATTACCGCAAGGCCATTGACCTGGCCGATACAGGTGCCCTTGGTCTCGATGCGAATGGTGCCTTCGGCGATGTTGGAGCGGAAGCGCCGGGAGGGCCGATCGGCCCGCTTGCGACTGCGCACAACAGCTTCGCGCACATGGTCGCCGGTCACGTTGGGCTCCGAGGAGTCGTGGTGAGTGGTGAGGAAGGCCGCCTCCCGTGCGATATCGCCTAGGCGCCCATAGCGCACGGTCAAGCGGTCGTTGCGCCCCGCGATGCGGGCGCCGTGTTCGGCGAGAGCTGCGATGGCGCTGGCCTCGAAGGGCGGCAGGTTCTCGCGCTCGGCCATGCCGGAGATGACCCCAGCGTAGTAGCCGAGGCTGGTCTTGTTGCGCTCGATCTCAGTATCGAAATCGGCGAGGACCTTGAAGAGGTTGGGGAAGTCGGGGTCCTGGGCATCGAGCGCGTAGTACAGGCCCGGGTCGCCGATCAGGATGACCTTGACGTTCACGTCGATCGGTTCCGGCTTGAGGTTGCCCGCGCGGCCGAAGACGCCGAGGTCGTGGGGCACGATCTCGAGCTGGCCGGTGCGTAGCGTGCGCACCAGAACCTTCCACGCACCCGATTCGTTGATCAAGTCGCGGGCATCGAGAATCAGGAAACCACCCTCGGCCCGCAGCAGGGAGCCGGCACTGATCATCGTGTGATCGGAGGACGAAGACCCGTTGGGAAGCACCACACGGTCGATGCCGCCGAGCAGGTTCTGCATCGTCGGGGTGCTCTCGACGATGACAGGGCAGCCTTCGCCCTCATGCGAGGCCAATACGTTCACCGCGTACAGGTCCTTGGCGCTGACCGAGCCCTCCTCCAGCGAGGCCAGCCGGCTACCGACCACGTCGTCGACGACCTCGGTCAAGAAGCTGTGGACGCACTCGGAGGGGTAGGAACTCTCGATTTCACGGAGCTGGATGGACAGCAGGCGCCGGGCTTCGGACTCGTAGAGCTCGCGCACTTTTTCGCGGGCTGCGCCCTGGTGCTCATTCAGTTCCCCGTTCAGCTTGGCGAAGCTCTCCGAGAAGCTCTTCAGGGCCGCTTTGACGCGCTCGACCTCTTGCTCGGGCACCTTGCCGTCCGCCACGAGCTGCTCGTAGGCCTCAGGCGGAGCGGGTTTGCCGTCGACCAGTGGGACGATCGCGGTGGAGGAGTTCTCGCCGTTGCGCACGTTCACCAGGCCCAGGCCCGCCTCCTTGAGCTGGGCGTCAAAGGCCTTGCTCTTGGCCTCGATCTCAACGCGCGCCTCGCCCTCCAGCTCCTTGCGCCGAGCCTTCATCGCGTCGGTGGAGAGAGCGGGGACGAGTTCCTCCTGGATGTAGCCGGCCAGGGCGACCATGCGTTCCTGGAACGCGCGGCCCTTGCCGCGCGGGAGGCTGAGCAAACGCGGGCGGTCGGGCGTCTCGAAGT
>CAYWNK010000276.1:0-8175 GCA_964459495.1 uncultured Planctomycetaceae bacterium | reverse complement strand
CGGCCCAAACTGCCTAAATTAGGCGATTCGCCCTCCTGAGCGGAGCTTTTCGGGGGTGGTCGGGCCGGACAGGTACCTCGGGTAGCCCTTGGGGCAGGGCTTGGGACTTCAGTTGGTTCGTGGGGCAGGTGGTCGCTGGGAGTGGGTGGCTCAGGCCCTAGGGCCTGAGCCACCCACTCCCACGGCCTCAGGGAGTCCAAGTCACGCGCACGGCGTTCGACAAGTTGCTGCCGTTGCCGCAGGTCCCGCCGATGTCGCGAACCCAGGCCTGGAAGTAGCTCTCCGTCATGCCGGTCGCGCTGACCGGCAGGCCCGCCTCATAGGTGAAAGCTCCGAAGTTCGAGGTCAGCTTTCCGGGGAAGCGCTGGATCGTGCCTCCAATGCACAGAGCCCCGTCAACCAAGGGGAGCTGATCGGGGGCCGCTCCCATGAAAACAATGCCGCTCGACATCTTCGGGCAATCGACGACGGTGATTTGCAGGTGGTTCGCACTGATGCTTGCGGTGCCTCCGGTGACGATGCGCGCGCCCTGACCCGAGGAGTTGGAGCAGCCACCGTCCAAATCGAGGTTGCCGCAGGGGCAGCCGGCCCCGCTTCCATCTCCGAAACAGTAGGTCTCAAAGGCGGAAAAGTCGGTGCTGTAGACGAAGACGGCGCCGGGACCTGGCGTGGAGGAAGAGCTGCCGCCGTAGAAGGATGCACCGCACACGAATTCACCGATACCGTCTCCGTCCACGTCACCCATGGAGGCAATCACCGACCCGAACCTCGAAACGCCCTCGTCGCCCTGAATAACGGAGAGTAGCTCCCCGTCGGCCCCCGAGTGGACCCGCACTTGGCCGAAGAGGTTGCCTGCGACACCTGCGAACGACGTCCCCATAGCGATGTCTCCGATGCCATCGGAATTGATGTCCCCGAGCCCGACCACGGAGTCACCGATGAAATCCGTGGGAAAGAGAGCTTCAAAGCTTCGTAGAACGGAGCCGTCCACGCCGGAGAACACCTGAACGCGACCCTGCAGATCCACACCAAAGTCGTAGCCACTGGCGCCGACGGCGAAATCGTCGAAACCGTCTATGTTCCAGTCGCCAACGCCGTCGATACCACGCCCAAGGAAGTCCGCTCCGTTGGTACCGACGATTTGGTGAAGCACAGTCCCGTCAGCGATGGAGTACACACGTGCCTCCCCGGTTTCCGAGCCCGCGCTGGAGTTGAAGATCAACCCGACGCCGAGATCGTCCAAACCGTCCCCGTTGGTGTCGCCAACGTTGGCGAGCACGCGTCCCATGCTTTGGTCCCCGGCAAGGCGCTCGATGGTCGAAATCAGCGAACGATCTGCTCCAGAGTAGATGTAGATCGCACCGGAACCGGGAAGGCCCGAACTCGAAGTGTTGGGAGCGCCTACGGCCAGATCGTCAATGCCGTCTCCGTCTTGGTCCCCGCAGTTTTGGAGCTCGAATCCAAAGACGCCATCGGCCACGGGACCAAGGACCTGGTCGATCGGATTGCCGGTGAGCCCGGAGTACACATACACCTTGCCCGCGTTGTTTCCGTTGCTGTCATCGAGCCAGGCGCCAACGGCCACGTCGCCGCGACCATCCCCGTCCCAGTCGCCGACGCCCTGGACGGCAAAGCCGAATCCGTTGGAGGACGAATTGTCATTAAACGTGTGCAGGACAGATCCATCCACACCCGAATAGATTCGAGCGCGCCCATTGCCAGCGTCTGGCTCACTAGAAACGAAGTCAGCCACCCCATCGCCGTCGGCATCTCCGCAGCCGTCGACGCTCCGACCCAGTTGGCCCGAGAAGCTAGGGCCTAGCACGCGAATCAGCTCTTGACCCGAGAGGGGAGCGAGCAGGAGGGAAGCCAGGGCGGCAGAATGGAAAGTACGCAGCATGGTTTCGTCAGAATGGAGTTTCGGGGGCGAAGGTGAACTCAACGCTCTTGGGCGTTGGATGCGAGGCAACCGCGCGAGCCAAGTTCACATCGGCCATGGTAACCGGGGCCTCCTGTTCTTGGGGGAGACTGTGAATCGATCGAGGGGTTACGGAAGTTATCCCCAGAGAGATCGAAGGTGGCTGGAACTACCACTGCTCTCGGAAGGATTGCGCGCCGTGCGCGCCGTGCGCGCTGCGCGAACTGTGCGAACTGTGCACGAAGTCTGAGACCCTCGCCCGTTCGGTGACAGATAGTCCACAGGCCAGGGAGCTGGACCGACACCGGAAGGCGCAGAAGACACCAGGATTCAAGAAGGTCTACAGGGGGCGCATCGCAGTCGAGCACGCCATCGGTCGGATGCGGGCGAAGGGGATGGGCAAGGCGAGGCATTTCGGCCTGGCCAAAGTCGCGATGCAGGTCGCAATGGCCGCCATGGCGGCCAACCGGGGCCTGGCGGCGGTGTGTCGAGGCCTTGAACGCGTGGTGGCGTGGATATCCGCCAACAACGGCTCAGTTCACTCAGATTCCTCAAGCCACCCCAGCCCCTGTGTAGGCCAATTCTCCTGGGCCCCTTCTCGGCCGGGCCTCTAGTTCTCGTAGGCGCGCGTTCGGCAGAAGGCAGCCTAGACGTAGTGGGGGAGCGAGTTCAGGGGGGGCAAGCCGTGATTGGACAAGCAGGAGCGGCCCGAATCCCTATCAAGGGCAGCGGGCCGCTCCCATCGGGGACTAGAGGATTCCCAGATCGTCCATTTCGGGGGCTTCAGGGTTTCGTGTGGGTCGTTGAAGCCGGGTAGAGGTCGAGTCCGCCGCAGTGGGAGAAGATTGCGTCACGGAACCGGTCACGGTTTCGATAGCCGTTCGCTCGCCGCTTCAACGCCTGGACCTTGCTGTTGACGCTCTCCGCACCTGCGTTCGTAGCCTTGAGCACGATCGCATTGAGAATGCCCAGCAGGTGCTTTTCGATGGTGTTGACGACTCTCTGGATTGGATGCTCCTCGATCATGGCCTGGTCCACCCCGCGGAAGAACTGGCTCAACCAGGGATCAAGGTAGACAGGGTCGCAGAAGATCTGGTGGATCCCGTCGAACACGGCTTCGAACGTCCACTGCCGCCAGATCCTTCGAAGTCAGCGAAGCTGGCTGGTTGGGAGCGCTGGGTGTTCGTGCTGGTTGTGCTTTCCGGCTAGATACTTGGAGGAGCTGCAACGCAGCCACCGGGTCACTGCGGCTCGAAGGGTGCACAGCTATCTCTAACCCATGACGCTAGTCCGCCGAGCGCGCCTGGGTGATCCCAAGCCACTGGGCCAGAAGCGAAGGCACGAGCATCCCCGCGATGGCCAGGCTGAAAGGAACAAGGTCAGCGTCGAGGCTCCGCCCCGACCACAGGTAGGGCGTCCACCAGTACAGCAGCAAAGCGGCGAAGAAGGCGCAGGCCCCAATGAGCCGGCCGCGGTGCCTGCGGACGATCGCCCACGCGACAGCGCCGCCGACCACAACGGGCACAGCCCAGCCCACCATCGATAGGCTATCCCCGGGACCGATGCCTTCCCCCGCGATGAACAGGCCAAAGGCGCCGACGGCGACGCCGCAGCCGGCGAACGCTGCAAAGGCGCCCAGGCAGATGGAGCCGGCATCCACTCGCGGTCGTTCCATCTCCCCACCTTACCTCCATCGATGGATCTAGACCTCGGTTCCCGCTCGGCTGGCAAACCGGCAACCGGTCCCGTCTTTCCCGCAGGACTGCGATTTGGACCCGCCCCTGGCTGCGCCTTCCGGCTAGGGTCAGCGCCCCATGGATATTCGAAATATGACCGGCAAGCCCCTCCGTATTCCCCTCGCCGGCGGAAAGCGGCTGTTCCTCAAGGGTGGCGGTATGGGGCAGATCTCCCCGAAGGCTGCCGAGCACCCCCCGATCAAGGCCCTAATCGACGACGGCACGATCGAGATCCAGGGCGTCGGCCCCAAGAGCCGCCAGTCCGGGGCCTCCAACTCCGGCGCTAGCTCCGGCGGCAGCGGCCCCGCTAGCGGCGGCGTGCGGCACACCGGCGATCGGTAGCGGGACAGCCCTAGAGGCCCGGCCGAAAACCCCGCGCAGGCGAGGCACGGCTGATTCGACCCGACTCTGCGTTGCCAGAATCCGCGAATGGAGCCGACCATGCACAGATTCCGGCGCCTTGATTCGAATCGAATCGCCCGCACCTCGCCCGCGCGCTGTTTTCGGCCGGACCTCTAGGGGGTGAACGTCATGCCCAGGGCCCAGTCCCCATCGAAGTCGAGGGCCGCACCGAAGCAGTGCTCGTGGGGGCGCCCCGTCACCGGATGCTCCTGGGCTTGGGCTGGGTCCAGCCGCTCGGTCCGCGGGTGAAGACACGCACGCGATCGAGCGTGAAGGTCGGCTCGCCCGAGACCATGAGCACGTCACCGTCGATGGCGCAGGTCCCGACCGCTGTTCCGAACTGGAGGCCGGAGAGGGGCTGGGAAGGGCTCAGCAGCTGAGAGTCGCATGGCCCAGATGCCAGCACCAAGAGGTGCCTGGCGAAAAAGGGCACGCTGGGGATCGATTCATCAATGCGATCCACCCCGGCGAGCTGGGCTCCCACGCAAGCATAGGAGCGCTGGCCGCTAGCGAGCCTTGGAAGCCAGCTGAGGGAGCGAGCCCTGTGCAACCCGGGCACCCCCACTGGAGCCGTAGCCGGTCGATCAGCCTGGCACCCACACCCAATGCGGTGGTCTGGTCCGGCCTCGCCTCGCGTTTCTGGCCATTGGCCGTGGGGAACGGGGCGCAGTGCCCCTGGCAGCTACGCTAAGGGGGATTCGACCGCGGATCCCATTGACCCCAACCGGAAAACAATGCTCACGAACTCCTCTCGCGCCCTACTCCTCTCGGCCAGCCTGTTCGCATGCCCTTCGGCATTTGGCCAGTCCGATTGGTTCGTCGATGCCGCCGGCACTGCGCCCGGCTCCGGCACCGCCCAGGACCCCTACACCTCGATTCAGTTTGCCCTCGCCCAGACGGCCACCGTCGCCGGTGACCAGCTGCTCGTGGCCAGCGGCACGTATCCGGAGAGCATCGACTTCCTAGGGAAAGACGTCACCGTGCGCCACGACGGCACCGGAGCACTGCCGATCATCATGGGAGACGGCCTCTCGAGCGCGGTGAGCTTCGTTTCGGGCGAAACAGCCGGCGCCAAGCTCATTCAGTTCGTGGTCACCGGATCGGTCCCCACCTTCCCGAACTTTGAGCCCGGCGGAGGCGTCCTCGTCGATGGCGCCAGCCCGGTTCTCGACCAGGTCATTGTGCGCGACTGCTCGGCAGGGATCGGTGGAGGAGTCGCCATCCTCTCCGGCGGCCTGACCCTTGACGACTGCCAGATCCTCGAGAACACCGCCCGGGAAGGCGGCGGCGGCATCCACGTTGCCCAGGGAAGTTTGACCATGCAGGGTGGCGTCGTCGGCGGCAACCTAGTCAACGGTCCGTTTGACCACGGGGGCGGTATTCAAGCGCTGGCCGGAAGCCAGCTGAACCTCACCGACATTGTGGTCGAGCTTAACAACGTCGAATTCGGTCGGGGCGGCGGCATCTACGCCGTTGGCTCTGCCACGCTCGATGGAGTGACCATCCGATTCAACGAGCGCGGCGACTTCTTTAACGAGTGCTTTGACGGCGGTGGAATCTATGCCCCCGATGCGGTCGGTACGAACTGCACCATCGCAGACAATGGCCACCTGGTCACCTTCAACGGAGGTGGAGCTTCCGGCGGCGCTTGGTTCGACTCGGTGTTCCGGGGCAACAGGGCAAGCATCAACGGGGGCGGCCTCGACCAGGGGTTCGCGCAAAACTGCGAGATCACCGAGAATAGGACGATCGGAGACGGAGGTACTCCCAGCGGTCCCGGTGGCGGTGCAGCCCGTTCGATGCTGGTCAATTGCCTGATCACCGACAACTTATCCGACTTCACGGGTGGCGGAGCAGCTGATTGCCAGCTGGAGAACTGTGTGATCCGCGGCAACCAGACCTTGTTCATGGGCTCTGCTTGTGGAGGCGGCATCAGCGGCGGAACAGCGACGGACTGCTTGATCGAAGGAAACCGGTGCAAAGCGGGCTTTGGCAGCAGCGGTGGCGGCGCGGTCTCCGCCGATCTTGTCCGCTGCATCGTGCGCGGCAATGTCGCGGAAAGCGGAGCCGGCATCTCCTTCTCGAACGCCGACCGCTGCACGATCGTTCACAACCTCTCGACAGGTTTCCAGGGAACCTTTGGTGGTGGCGTGTTGAATACGACCGTGACCAACTCTGTGCTCTGGGGCAACGCCCCCGATCAATCGAGCATGGGCACGATCCTCTTCAGCAACGTTCAGGGCGGGGCAGCCGGCACCGGCAACATCGACGCCGATCCGCTCTTTTTCGGCCCCGGTAGCGACGTCCATTTGCTCGGCAACTCCCCCTGCATCGACGCCGGCGACCCCGCCGCACCGCTCGACGCCGATGGATCCCGCGCCGACATGGGCGCCCTGCCCTTCGAGCCCTTCCATCGCCGGGAAGACGAGTCCTTCTGCGTCGGAGGCCTAGACCTCGAGGTCTCCGGCGAGATCTCCATCACCGCCACTCCCGCGGTCCTGAGCAGCCTCGGCGCCGTGGCCTTCGCCATCGCCGGCAACGCCGGCTACGAACCGCGCGTGTTCAACACGGCCAGCGCCTTCGGCGTTCAGCCCGGCGGTCTCTGCCTCGTCGGCGGCATCACACGCGTCTTCCCCTCGGCCCCCAACCAGCTCGAGCTGACCCCCGCGGTGCTCTCCCAGCTGGGCCTGGTGCCCGGCGACCGGCTGCTCGTGCAGACCTACCGCCTCTTCAACGGCACGCTCGACATCAGCCGCGGCCTGGACCTGCTCGTCCGCCCGTAGCCCGACCCCCTTGCCAGGCCGGCTGCCCTGGGCAGTCTGTCCGGCATTCCTTTTGGCTTCGGCGCCGTCGCGCTGAACCCGGTCCAGAGCACCTCGCTGATGGGAGTGGCACAGCAAAGCTTAGCCATTTAGGCTCAAAGCATTCGGCGATAGCCCAAATCAGCCGATACCCTCCTTAGGCCACGACAGATCCCCTGCCCACCGAGCGCGAATTCGCCATCCTGGAGGTCCTCTGGAACCGGGGTGAAGCCACCGTTCGACAGGTGCACGAAGCGCTTCTCCCGGAGCTGGGGATCGCCTAGAACACAGTCCAGACCTTCCTGCGAATCCTGAGCGAGAAGGGCCTGGTGACCTTCCGCAAGGAGGGTCGCTCGTTCATCTACGTCGCCGCCGTCGAACCCGAACCCATCAGGCAAGGCCTGCTCGGACGCGTGCTCGACGGGGTGTACGGCGGCGCCCTCGACCGGCTTGTCGCAGGCGCTCTCTCGATTCGCAAGTTGAAGCCCAAGGACCTCGAGCGGCTGCGCAAGGTGCTCGAGGAATACGACAGCCGAGGAAACGGTGGACGCCCTAGCTAGGTATGGGGCGGATGCCGCGATCGCCGTGACGGTGGTGCTGGCCTGCGGCAGGGTGGCGGCTTTGCTGACCGCCCACTCCCTGCATCGTCGGAGGATCGCCGAACTGTGCATCGCCGCCGCAACGGTGGCCGGCCTGCAGGTGTTCGCTCCGCTCGCGTGGCCGACCAGAACCGCAGTGATCGGAATCCAGCACGCGCACAGAGATGCGCCGGAGCCTCCCTGTGCTCGTTCCGCCGGCAGGCCACCGATGAGCGACACATCGATCACCGCAGGGGTCTCCCTGCCCAGCGATCAGCCCGGCACGACGCAGCCCCGCACAGCCGACACCCGGAGCGCGTCTCCCATCCGATCCAGCCGTCCACTCGCCCCCACCTGGCCGCGGTACCTGCTCGGCGGGTCTCTCGTCTTCGCGCTCTACGGCGTCATGGGAGGGATCGCGCTGCGCAGGGACATGCGCCGCTCCCAGCCGGCCCCCGCGCAGCTGAGCGCGCGCGCTGCGTCCCTGGTAGGACGCAAGGTCGAGGACCGGGTGGGTGGCAGCTGGATGCGTCCCTATTGCTGCGGACTACGGCGGGCCAGGATCCTGATCCCTGATTCCCTGCTGCGCCAGGACGCCGAGCTGCGGCTCCGCGCGGTCCTGCTGCATGAGGCCTCCCATCTACGCCGCCGCGATCCGTGGAGCCGGGCTGGTGCCGCCGCCGCCGCGCCGACGGCGGCTTTGCCATGGAGCCCGGCCGGGAGGCGGGCACGCTCTACGA
>CAYWNK010000275.1:0-8194 GCA_964459495.1 uncultured Planctomycetaceae bacterium | reverse complement strand
TATCTAACCTACTCGGTCACTACAGTCGCACATCTATTATATATTTTTTTTTTTTTTTTTTTCAAGCAGAAGACGGCATACGAGGTTCGCCTTAGTCGCGTGGGCTCGGAGATGTGTAGAAGAGACAGGCTCCACTCCCGGTCCTTGGTCTGCGAATACCGCAGCTCATCGGCTTCGAGCACGCGTCCGATGGTCGTGTAGTTGAACCCCGCATGCACAAGCCCATAGGCGATCTCAGCCGCATCAAAGGGGCGCAGCCTTGCGGCACTGCCCCCCAGCCCTAGCGCATCGACCAGTGCGGCTACCGGCCCTAGGACTGCGGCAGCAAGGCGTTCCCCCCGGCGAGGCGGATCGCGATCTGGGCCTGTGATGAGGCCGGGGCGGGCGATGGTGTAGGGCAGGCCGCTGGAGATCAGGAGCTGCTCGCAGGCGTGGCGGGTGCGCAGGTACGCCGATAGGGAGCGGGGGCTGGCACCTCGGCTCGAGAGGTAAATGACCCTGGGTGCTGATTCCAAGTCCTGGAGGCACTCGAGGAGCAGCTCGAAGAGACCTTGGTCTACGCTGCGGTAGGGGGCGGCGGTGGCCTCGGCTGAGGCGCGGGCTTTGGTGGTGCCGACGAGATGGAATACGTGGCTGGGGCGGAGCTCTTGGAGGGAGGCGCGCAGGGCCTTGAGATTCCAGGGGCTCGTGTTGAGGCCGGCGCCGATCGCTTCGAAGGCGCTGCGGCAGGTGTCGAGCTGGGGAGAGTCCGGGCGGACATGGGCCACGCAACGACCCTGGACGCGCGCTTCGACGCGGCGGAGCTCAGGCATGAGGGCCCGACCCACGTAGCCACTTGCGCCGGTCACAAAGCTGACCGGCTCAAAGGCCTTCGTCAGTGAGCCGATGCCGGCCGATGGATTGGGCACCGAAGCGTGTACCTTGCCAGTCATGGAACTGTCCCTTGCCACTTGGATTGTCGTGCCCCTCCTGGGCGGAGTCATCGGGTACTTCACCAACTATCTGGCCGTGCGAATGATCTTTCGCCCGATTCATCCCCGGCGGATCCTGGGCTTCCAGGTGCAGGGCCTGATTGGACGCCGTCAGGGGGAGCTGGCGACGAGCATCGGGCGCGTCGTGGGCGGGCACCTGGTCCAGCCCGAGGACCTGGCCCAGGCGCTGTCGCGGATGGACCTCGAGAAGCTCCTCGACGGCGCACTGGCCTCGGGCCTCGAGTCCAAGCTGGCGGAGCTGCGCCGGCTGCCCATGGTGGGGGCCCTGCTAACAGAGGAGCGGGTCGCCGACTTGCGCCGGTCGGTGGTGAAGTCCCTCGTGGCCGATCGGGAGGGAATCGCCAAAGCGCTCGAGAGCGGCCTGGAGCAGGGCCTCGACGTGGAAGGCTTGGTCGAGGAGAAGGTGGCTGGATTTCCGATTCAGCGGCTCGAAACGATGATCCTCGAGGTCGCGTCTAAGGAGCTGAAGACGATCGAGATCCTCGGGGGCGTGCTGGGCACGGTGATCGGAGTGCTCCAGGTCGGCGTGCTTGCGGTGCTGAACGGCTAAGGGCTCGCGCCACTCCCGCCAGCAAGGCGAATGAGGGGAATCCCCATGTGCTGTGGAGGCCCCATCAGGGGATCCATGTCCACAAGTTGTGCCAGAGGCGTAGCGGAAACCTAAAAATCCTGTCGTCCCTGGTGTTTGCACCCTGCCGAGGTCGAAGGCCCTTTCGTATTCTCCCGCCGCCCACGATGAAGCACCTTCGATCTACACCTTCCGCTGAGACCACCGAGCTACGGGGTCCCTTTCCGACTTGGGCGGCCCTGTCCCTGCTCGCCCTCCAGGTCCTTTCCGGCTGTGGGGGCGATGCTGCACCTGCGCTCGAGGAGGCGACGGCAGCTGAAGAGGCTCCGATCGTCAGCGAGGTGCCCCGCCCCAAGCCGCGGGTGAAGCTGCTCTCCGAGGTGGAGCTGCTGAGCGAGAGCGTGACCAACACGCTGACCGCGCTGGGCGAAAAGCTCTTCGTGCGCGATTTTGACGGCATCGAAGGATTCTTGACCGAGGACTTCGTCGGGCACGATCCGTTCACCCCACAGGGGGAAGGCTCGCCGCTGCCGATGAGCGCGCTTGCCCTGCACCACGACGTCGATTCCCTCAACGTTCTCGCGAAAGGACCCTGGCTCGCCGCGCTTGAGGCGCGCATCGGCACCTGGCGAAGGCTAGAGCAATCGACCTGGAAGGTCATGGGTGCGGAGTTCCAGAAGTCGACGCCGCTGTCCTGGGGGCGCATCGAGGTGGGGGCCCACCTGGTCGGTGTGACCCAGGCCGGTGGACGCGAAGTGATCGAGCTCGCCGGGGTCGCACGGGTGCGTCGTGCGCAGAATGGCTGGCGTCTTGCTCAGCTTTGGATTGGCGAACTGCATGGCCTGCGCTCCTCGGGGGTCGGCTTCCAAGACGTCTCGCGCGCGGCAGGAGTGCACCACGAAGGCATCCGCTTCGGGCGCGAGGGCAATGACTCGGACGGCTGGAACGGCGCGGCGACAGGAGACTTCAACGGGGACGGCAGGCTCGACCTGGCCATGCCCGGATCGCTGCGCAACTTCCTGTACATCGCGCAGCCCAAGGGCGGTTTCAAAGAGGTCGCCCAGGCCGCTGGTTTCGCTGGCGCCGGCGGCGGCACCGGGGTTGTTGCCTTTGACTACGACAACGACGGCAACACCGACCTGGCCGTGGCGCACATCGGTTGGCAGGAGTGGAGGGAGGGGGAGAAGGGCTCGCCCACCCGCATCTTCCGCGGCGACGGCAAGGGCAACTTCAAGGATGCGACCTCGATGCTCGGGCTAGCCGAGCGCCGCGATGTTGCCTTTTCCGTCACGGTGCTGGACTACGACGGCGACGGTTGGCTGGACCTCTACCTCTGTTGCTATGGCCGCATGGAGTCGGTACGCAACGACTCCTGGGTCGAGTCCCGCAACGGTTCGCCTGACGTGCTGCTGCGCAATGCTGGCGGTACGGGCTTCGTGGATGTCACCGAGGCCGCGGGCCTGTCCGACAAGCGCTGGAGCTACACCGCCGTCGCCGTCGACTACGACAGCGATGGCGATCCGGACCTCTACGTCGGCAACAACTTCGGTAGCAACCGATTCTGGGAGAACCAGGGCGACGGGACCTTCAAGGACGTTGCCACCAGCCTTGGCGTCGGGGCCCGGGGCAACACGATGGGCGTGACCTGGGGCGACGTGAATGGGGACGGTCGGCTCGATCTGTTCCTGTCCAACCCCTCGTCCACCACGGGCAAGCGCATCTTGGCGCGCTTTCAGGACCACGATCGCCCCAGGGGCTTTGACGACCTGCTCAAGCTTGCCTCGGGCAATCGCCTGTTTTTGGCCGAAGCGGACGGCGGGTTCAAAGAGAGCCCCAAGGCCCTGGGCGCAAATGGTGCGGGCTGGGCGTGGGGGACCTGCCTGGCTGACCTCGATGAGGACGGCAGCCTCGACTTGGTGTGCGCCAATGGCTTCGTGACCGGAGACCTGCCCCAGGACACGTGAAGCGCGTACTGGCGCCACGTGGTGGCGTCGAGCTTGGGCTTGGATGAGGAATTGGATACCGAGGCAGAGTCGGCCGAGGGTCATCAGCACGGGGGAGATGGGCATGCTGCGAGCCACGCCGGGCACCCGTCCCACAGCTTTTCGGGCGATGACCTAGCCGGAGAGACCACGTCCCTCGAGGGCGAGGAGGAGGGAGACTTTCTCCATCCATGGGCCCAGGAGATGTATCGCCAGGGCCTTTCCTTCAACGGCAACGAACGGACGCGGCTGTTCATCAACGGAGGCGCAGAGGGCTTCCTCGATCTGTCTGACGTGTCCGGTGCCGACTCTCCGCTCGACGGTCGAGCGTTGATCGCCGCCGACTTCGACGACGACATGGACCTCGACCTGTTCGTGCACAACATCCAGCGCGAACGGCACAACCTCTTTCGCAATGACCTTGGACGCGGCCGCTCGATCAAAGTGCGCTTGCGTGCGACCTCCGGCCAATACGAAGCGGTAGGAGCGCGCGTCATCGTGCGCACGCCCAATCAATCCGTTGCCCAGCTCACGACCCGCGGCGGGGGCTTTGCTTCCTGCCAGGCGCCCGAGCTGATCTTCGGCCTGGGGGATGCTCCCAGCGCGACGGTCGAGGTGCTTTGGCCCTGGGGTGAGATGGAGTCATTCGGCAAAGTTGCCGCGGGGGAGCGGGTCCTGCTGGTCGAGGGAGCGGGCAAGCCCGAGTCCTTCGAGGCGGCTCCCGCGCCCTTGCCGGATGCCTGGGCTGACGGACTCAAGATCGCAGTCGGTGAGAAGGTTCCCGAGCTGGTGTTAGCGGGTCCGGACGGAGAGCGCATGGAAGTGCGCCCGGCCGAGGCGGCCCAGGCGGCGGGCGGCGAGCTGTGGCTGTGCTTTTGGGCCAGCTACTGCCGACCCTGCGTGGCAGAGCTGCCCCAGCTGCAGGAACTGCACGACACGGCGGGAGCGGGGGTGTTGGCGATCAGCGTTGATGTGCCCGACGATCGCGACCGGGCCAGCGCCATGCTCCAGCGTGCCGGCACGAACTTTCCCGCCTACTACCTGGCTACCGGTGAGGAGGACAACGAAGGCGCCCTCGACGAACTTGTCGACCTTCTTCGATTGCCCATTCCCACCGCGATCCGAATCGGGCCCAATGGCCAGATCCTTGAGGTCATCCAGGGCCCTCTTCCGGCCCTATCCCACCTGGTCCCGAATGTGGGTCCGGGGGCCCGCTAGGGGCTCGGCCGCAAAGGGAGTCCCAAATGGACTCATGAATGGGGCCTTCCCCGTACGAAACTAAGGCTGGACCCCTTCCGCGGCCCGGCCACCACCCGACATCACCTCCAGCCGTCCTCTCCTCCAGGCATGTCTCTCCTCCGTCTTGCATTGCCCGTCGCCCTGTTGCTCGGTGCTTGTTCCACCCCCCAGGGAAAGAGCCTGAATCGCCAGGCCCCCGAGATCAACTCGCTCCGCTACACGGGGCAGGATCGCATCGCGCCCGGAGACATCCTGGCGGTTCGGTTCGTCGCCCAAGAGGCGTACGACCAGGACGTCACGGTCCAGGCCGACGGCCGCGCATCCTTCCGTGAGATCGATGAGCTCACCGTCGCCGGCATGCTGCCCGGCCAGCTGGACGAACAGCTGACGGCCGCCTACTCGGAGATCCTCTCCGGCACGGCGGACCTGACGGTGGTTGTGTCGATTCAGGCACCCCGCCTGGCCTACGTACTCGGTGAGGTGGGCCTCCCTGGACCCGTTCAACTGGGCCCCGACCAGGACCTCACGTTCCTGCAGGCCCTCGCTGCGGCAGGCGGCCCCCTCAACCAGACCTCCTGGCTAGGGAATACCCTCCTTGTGCGCTGGGATCCCGAGACCCAAACCCAGCGCAGCTGGGTGCTGGATGCCCGTACGCGCCACTGGGGCAACTCAGACGCGATCGTGATCCAGCCGGACGACGTGATCTTTGTGCCGAACACGCGGATCGATCGAGTTGGCATCCAACTCGATATGTGGGTCCGTCGTATGATTCCATTCCCGCGCATCCTGGCCCAATAGACCTCTCAAGCGCGCTTTGGCCAGGGGGCGATTCCGTCCCGCATGGCGCCTTCTCAACCGACTGGCATAGACGAGCATCCTGTGATTCGCGACGAATTCGACGACGTGGAAGACGAGGGCGGTGGCCCCAACATCGATCCGAAGGTGCTGCTGCTGTACGGCGCATGGCGCTCCAAGTTTTGGATCGGCTGCACGGCAACAGTAGGGGCCTTGCTCGGACTGGCGGTCGGGGCTTCGATGCCGAACGTGTATACGTCCAACGCGCGGTTGGACTACCGGCCGGGCAAGGCGGAGTCGATCAACGCGGCCGCGGCCGCCGGCATCGAGTCCGGGGACCTGCGCCACAGCGTGCCCGGCATGGTGAACGAGGAGCTCATCCTCGACGACATTCGGGTGTTCGAAAAGATCGCGGTGGAAATTGGGCCTGACAAGGTGCTCGCTACCCCCGATCCGACCCAGTACGACGACGAGGCGGGAGTGCTTGCGAGCATGTGGCACCGCTGCCAGAAGGTGATGATCGGTCTGGTCAAACCGGGCCTCGATGGCGATCCGGCCTCCGACCGGGCGGTGCGTTCCGCGGCACTGTCGCTTAAGAGCCGCACCACCCTCGAGGCCGTGCGCGGTGCGTCGATCTTCAAGGTCGCCTACGATGGCTTCAGCAAGCAGGAGGCCCAAGACACAGCGACGAAGATCATTGCGGCCTACGTCGAGCGCCACAAGGATCACTACAGCGTGGTGGACGCTTATACGGCGAACACCGAGCGCACGCAGCTCGCGCACGAGAAGTACAACCTGATCAACGAGGAGTTCCGCTCCCACACAAGGCTGTGCGGCTTCGTCGACATCCAGGCCCAGAAGGAGGCGACGATCGAGAAGATCAGCCTCTACGAGACCGAGCTGACGCGCTTCCGCGGCGAGCAGAAGTCCTGGGCCGCCAAGATCAAGAAGACGACCCTGCAGCTGGAGACCATCGATCCCTACGTGGACGAGGTAAAGCCGGCGGTGATGCAGGAGAACCCGCGCTACTCCTTGATGTATGAGGAACTGCTGGAGCTTGAGCGCCAACTGACCCTGAACAGCAACCAGGGTTCCATGGCGCAGCAGCGCGAGAAGAAGCGCTCCCTGGAGAAGCAAATCCAGAGCGTGCAGCGCGAGCTCGACGATCTCGATGAAAGCATCGAAGCAGAGCCCGCTGTGGTCGTCCCGAAGGTCAACGAGCTCTACTATGCGACCATCGCGCGGATCGACGAAGGCGAGGCGGAGATGGCCGGCATCAGTGCCAGCATCGCCCAGACCGAGGAAGCCCTGCGGGCTGCCCTCGAGGAACTCTCTCAGATCGGCATCTGTGAGGACTCCCACACGGGCTTCGACACCGAGCTCGTGACCGCCAAGAAAGAGTGGGATGAGCTGCGCGCCGTGACCCAGGAGCAGAGCCGAATGGTCGATCTCGGCGACGAGGGCCTCGCCAACCTCTCCGTCCTTTCACCGCCCACTCTGCCCCTCGGCAAGGGTGGACCCGCGCGCATCAAGCCCCTGGCCGCGGGCATCGGCGCCGGCATCTTCCTGGGTCTGTTGCTCGCCGTTCTGCGCCAGCTGATGGACAAGAACGTGCGCTATCCCGAGACGGTCGAGAAGTCGATCGGCGTCCGCGTCCTCGGGGTTGTCCCCGAAGCCAGCTCCCTGCGCCGCATCCGCCCCGGCCACGTCAACGTCGCCTAAGCCATCCCCATGTCCCAAGACTTCGCGGGCGCCATCAGCCCTCTTCAACAGGCCATCGAGGCCGTCCAGCCCCTCGCCGAGGAGCTTTGGGCCAGCTTGGCCGGGGTCAAGGGACGCGGCTCGAGTACGCGCATTCTGTTCACGTCGGCTGAGTCCGGCGCGGGCACCAGCGTCATCACCGCGGCCTGCGGCATGGGCCTCGCGCGCAACCTGCGCCAAGAGGTCACGGTCGTCGAAGCCCACCTGGCTCGGCCGGCCCTGGCCACCTACCTTGGCCTGCCAGGGGTCCCCGGCCTCTCCGATATGCTCGTCGGTCGAGCCCAGCTCGAGGAATCCCGCTACCAGGTCCCCGGCTGCCCCAGCCTCTATGGTTTGCCCGCAGGCTCCGCCCGCCCCGCTGTCGCCGGCGAGTTCGCCGACGATCGTGCCGCGGAACTCTTCGAGGCTGTCGGCAACACGGGGCGCTACGTGCTCTTTGACGCGCCGCCCATCGTCGACCACCCCGAGGTGCTCTCCCTGCTCCCCATGGTCGACGCTGTTATTCTGGTCCTGCGCGCCCGCGCCAGCACCAAAGCCCACGCCAGCAAGGCAGTCAAGCTCATCGAAGAAGGCGGCGGCTCCCTGATGGGCTCCGTCCTCAACCGCTTCAAACCCGACGGCCCCTTCTAGCCGCCGGGGGGCAAGAGAGCGTGGAAGGCCGTGGGGCCAAGCGAGCAAAGCCCAGGCGGCCTAGTTCGCTTGGCCCCACGGCCTTCCTTGATTCCGTGCCCCGGCTCTCGTGGTTACGGGCGCTCGCTCAGTCCCTAGACGGGTTCTACGGGGGCCGTTAGGCCCAGGGAGTGGAGGGACTTTTGAATCTCGTCCACGTAGATGGGGTTCATCGCTAGCACCAGGGC
>CAYWNK010000274.1:0-8266 GCA_964459495.1 uncultured Planctomycetaceae bacterium | reverse complement strand
ACCCGGGAGCTCCCCGCCGGGGCTCCCCCCAACGAACAAGAACACGGGAGCCCAAGCGACTAGGGTCCCCCACCGGAGATCAGCCATGAGCCACTACATCGAAATCGAGAGCGCCGGCAAGCCCATCAAGGCCTGGGTCCGGGGAGTCCAACTCGAGGAAAGCGCCGAGCGCCAGCTCAAGGCCACCGCCGCCCTGCCCATCCTGCACAGCCACCTCGCGGTCATGCCCGACGTCCACTGGGGCATGGGCGCCACCATCGGCAGCGTGATTCCCACCCTAGGGGCCATCGTTCCCGCCGCGGTCGGCGTCGACCTGGGCTGCGGCATGTGCGCGGTCAAGACCTCGTTGGTCGCCAGCGACCTACCCGACAACCTGCGCGGCCTGCGCAAGATGATCGAGCAAGCCGTCCCCCACGGCCGCACCAGCGGACGCCGGCGCGACAAGGGCTCCTGGAACGAGATCCCCAAGCGCGTCTCCAACCTCTGGAAAGAGCACCTGGCTAGCGGCTTCGAGGAACTGGTCGAGCGCTACCCCGTCTTCAAAAACACCAACAACATCGGCCACCTGGGAACCCTAGGAACGGGCAACCACTTCGTCGAAGTCTGCCTCGACGAGGCCGACCGCGTCTGGTTCATGCTGCACTCGGGTTCCCGAGGAGTGGGAAACCGCATCGCCAGCGTCTTTATCGAGAAGGCCAAGAAGGACATGGAGAACCACCTGGGCACTGTGCCCGACGAAAACCTCTCCTACCTCTCTGAGGGATCCGAGCACTTCAACGACTACGTCGAAGGCGTGCTCTGGGCGCAGAAGTTCGCCCGTCTCAACCGGCAGGTCATGATGGAGCACGTCATCGAAGCCGCAGGTAAGGTGCGCGAACTCCCCCCCTTCCAAGCCGACCTCATGGCCGTCAACTGCCACCACAACTACGTCCAGCGCGAAACGCACTTCGGCGAGGAGTGCTGGGTGACCCGCAAGGGAGCCGTGCGAGCCGGGAAAGGCGAACTCGGCATCATCCCCGGTTCGATGGGCGCCAAGAGCTTCATCGTGTCTGGCAAGGGCAACCCCGATAGCTTCGAGTCATGCTCCCACGGAGCCGGCCGCACCATGTCCCGTACCCAAGCGAAAAAATCCTACTCCGTCGACGACCACATCCGCGCCACTGCCCATGTGGAGTGCCGCAAGGACGAAGGCGTGATCGACGAAACGCCCATGGCGTACAAGGACATCGAAGCCGTCATGACCGCCCAGTCCGACCTCGTTGAAATCGTGCATACGCTGCGCCAAGTGGTGTGCGTCAAGGGCTAGCCATGACTCTGCTGACCCTCGACGGACGCCAGGGAGAAGGCGGCGGCCAAATCCTGCGCTCGGGGCTCGCCCTGAGCGCGGTGCTTGGCCGCCCCTTCGAGCTGACGCACATCCGCGGCGGCCGCAAGCGACCCGGACTCAAGCGCCAGCATCTGGCCTGCGTGCGGGCGGCCGCCGAGATCACCGGCAGCGAGGCCCTTGGCGCATCCCTGGATTCCGACCGGATTCTGCTGGAGCCCGGACCGGTCCGCCCCGGCAGCTACACCTTCCGCGTGGGCAGCGCCGGCAGCTGCAACCTGGTTCTGCAGACCGTGCTCATGCCACTGCTGCTTGCCAAGGGGCCCTCCGAGGTCGTTCTCGAGGGTGGCACGCACAACTCGATGGCTCCCCCCACCGATGCCCTGTCCATGAGCTTTCTGCCCCTGGTCGAACGCATGGGCGGGCGGGTCGAGTTGACGCTGGAGCGCGCGGGGTTCTTCCCCGCGGGCGGTGGGCGCGTGCGGGTGCGCATCGAGCCCGCCAGCACTCCCCAACCCCTCGAACTACTTCAACGGGGCCCCGACGAGAAGCGCTCGGCTGTGATCGACTACGCCCATCTCGGCGAGGCGATCCCCCGCAAGCAGGTGCGCCTCCTGCGCACACTTTTGCCGCTGCTAGGCGACAACATCGAGCTGCGCGAACACGACACCAGCCCGGGACCCGGCAACGCGATCAGCATCTTCCTCGGCTTCCGCAACGTCTGCGAGGTCTTCACCTGCTTTGGCGCGAAGTCCGTGCCCAGCCGACGACTCGTCGCCACGCTGGCGAAGTCGGTCAAGCGCTACCTCAGCTCGGATGCGCCCGTGGGTAGCCACCTCGCGGACCAGCTGCTGCTCCCCATGGCGCTGCTCGGCGGCGGGACGTTTTCGACTACGCAGGCCACCGAACACACGACCACCAACGCGGATGTGATCAACGCCTTTCTTGGCGAGGGCACTGTCTCGCTGGAGGAAGAAGCCCATGCGCTTCAACGCGTGCACGTGAAAGCCGTGTTCGACGCACGCTAAATTCCGGTAGCGATCGCCCAGGAACCTCCCGCCCCTGGGCAACACGCAAGACAACGTGCACCGGGCGCTCGAATTCCCGCGTGTCTCCGCCGCTCTGCGCTACCGTGCTGGCATGAAGGCTGAGCTCATTCTTGTTCACCACCCGGAGGTGGAGCCGCGCTGGCATGGCGTGTGCTATGGCCACATGGATGCCCGACTCTCCCCCGCCGGCGAGGGCAAGATCCCGCGGCTTGCGGACGAGCTCGCTGCGTTCGCGCCTGCCGCTATTTTTTCGAGCGCCGCGTCCCGCGCGGCCACGGTGGCCAAGGCACTCTCGGAGCGCACGGGCATTCCGGTGCGCCTCGAACCACGCCTCGCTGAGCGCGGCTACGGAAGCTGGGAAGGCCAAACCTGGGCGCAGATCCAGGCGAGCGATCGCGATGCGATGCGCCAGCTCTTCGACGACCCCGAGCACTTCGCTCCGCCGGGAGGCGAGACCCTGTTTGCGGTCCGCGACCGCATGCACGAGTGGCTTCAGTCCCTTCCCAGCGCGGAGGTGATCGTCGCCATCACCCACGGCGGCCCGATCGGCGCCCTGCTCGGCTCCCTGCAGGGCAAGTCTCCTGCGGACTGGCCCAGCCTCGTGCCCGCGATGGGCGAACGGGTGCGGGTCAAGCTGGACTAACCTTCGGCCGCAGGCTCCAGCAGTGCCTTCTCAAGGACCCCGTCGGCACCCAGCACAAGCCGCCAGGCTCCAGGCAGGAGCAACCCGCCGCCACGGGGGACAGACCTGGCTTGGGCAACGCTAAGAGGGCTCCAAAGACGAACCGTCTGGCGCCCTCAGTGCGATGCAGCGCCGCTCGAGCTCCTCGACCGCCTGCAGCAGCTCCATCACAGTTCCGCAGCCGCTCGGCACACCCAGCGAGTTGACGCAAGCTCCGAAATGCGAAGGACCTGCCGCTTGCACCACGGGACAGCCCGGCGCCCGGGGTTACCATTGGGGCATGCATCTCCTCCTGAACCGGCTGCTCTTCCCCATGGGTGCCGCTGGTGGACTCGGCGCGTCCGCCGGTTTCCTGGTCCAACATTTCTTCCTGCCCGAGATCGACGGCACGCTCCTCGGTGGCGCCCTCGGCGCATGCGCCTTCCTGGGCTTCTACTTCGCCAAGGGCAGGCACATGCTTGCGCCGGAGTCCGATCAAGCCTAGGCATCGGCCTCCCAGCGGATCCAACGCACGAGCTCGAGCATCGCGAGCGTGTCCTGACGGCAGTACTCCAGGAGCTGCGTGCGGATCATCTCCCGCTCGCCCTCGCTCAACTCCTGGGTGCGTAGCTGATCGTAGCGGGCCATGGCTTCGGCCCCGTGGTGGATCTCCAGCCGGTCGTAGTCGAAGGCCTCGCCCAGCAGAACGGGCGCGATACTCTTGATACTGAACGACCCGCGAAAGCCCTGGTCGTAGACGTGCTGGCGCAGGATCGGCAGTGGATCTACGAGCCGGCTTGCCGCATCGAGCAGTCGATCGGCGGAGGCCGGCGAGGCCTCTGCCAGACACTTCAGCCCGCTTCGCTCGACCGCCATGCTGTAGGCCGTCACGCTTGCGCTGGGTCCCAAGTACGGCTCCATGTGCGCCGCCAGGGCTTCGGCCAGCGCAGGCCGCGGATCGCCGTCGCCGGTGTGCAACGATTCAAAGTGCAGCGGCGCTGAGGTCCCGTCCAACTCCACGTGCAGGCTGTACTGGAACGGCACCTGCGCGTACGGGGCCAGGCCGTCGAAGGGAGGAATCGCCCAGGAGCAGGTCTCAAAGTCCAAGTGCAGCATGGGGAACCCCCAGTCCTTGGTCTCAAGCGCCAGCGCCTCGCCGTCCACGTAGCGCTCGCCCGACAGGATCACGTCGCGGATGTGCAGCTGCATGTCGTTCAGATCCCCGGTCGGCACCTCCGCCAGACCGGCCAAACCGGCCTGCAGGTAGTCCCACTTCTTGCTTCCGATGCGTGGCAGGTCGAACACACTGGGGCTCGGCAGCGGCGTCGCAGCCTGACAGTGCTCAAGAAAGTCACAAGTCCGCGGCTTCTCGCAGTGGGGCCCCAAGGGCATGTAGGGCGCAGCCGGTCGCATCTCCACCTGCCGCGCGTGCTCCACCCCCTCCGCCACCGTGGCCTGGGCCGCCAGGACCTTGGGCGTGATGTCGTGCACGACGAAGAGACCGTCAGCCGTGACCTCCTCCGCATCCGAGCGCACATGCATCAAGGCCGCGCTCCGCAAACGCACACCCGCCTTCGCCAGCGTCCACCACTGCACCGCCACGTCAGGCACGTGCTCGCCCTTTCGAAGCTTGGTCGCCGCTTTGACCTCGACGATCGACCAGCCATCTCCCTCGCGCACCAGCAGGTCGACGCGCACCAGCACGTCCTTTGCCTGGAACGTCGCCTCAAAGATCGCAGTGGCCCCGTCCGCCATCGCCTCTTCGGTCAGGCGCACCGCCTCTTCCGCATCCCAAGGCTCCACCTCGATCAGCACGCCCTCCGGATAGCGCTCGCGCGCGAGGGCCCCAACGGCCTGGCCCTCAGCCTTCAGCCGCCGGACGAAGGCATTGCTCGGGGCGCGATGTTGATCCCCGTGGATAGCCAGCCACAGCGACTTGGGGCAGCGCATCTGATCGAGCAGAAGACTCTTGGTGAGCATGCCGAGGAGAGTAACCCCCAATCGCCAGGGGCGCTGCCACGTTCCCCCTTGCTGACAGACCACAGGGCTAGCTCCGAGGACCCAAGTCCACTGGGATCGCATGCGTCCGCCGCGAGAATCGAACCCAGGGGCCCCATCGGGTGGAATTTGCGTGCTTCGGCTTGAGCTGTCCGCGGCGAGCTGTGCTTGAGCGGCAGGACCGGGCGCTACAACCCTGCTGAGGGGTATCTGCTCCAAGACACGTGCGCGAGCGATCCGATCCTCGTAGCCCTCGACCTGAGCTCCACCCAGGCGCCCCTTGGGCACGGCGCTAGTCTGCGCGGCGAAGGGTGATCGTGAGCGTCCGTTCCTGCGCTGCCTCCAGGTGGACTTCCCCGTGGAACCCCTCGGCATCGCTCGCCTTGACTTCGAGCGCCAAGCTACCGGCGGCCAGGGGAGCCACCCGCAGTACCCCGTCCTCGAAGGGCAAACCAATCGACCGCCCCGCGCTGCCCGACAAGAGGACTTGCCCTCCACCCACGGGCGTCCGGTCTTCCCATTGAATCTGGCAGACCAGCGAGGCGAGCTGGTGACTGGCCGGTGCCAGGTCGACGGTTCGCGAATCGGAGAGCGTGACCTCTTCGCTCAGAAGCAGCTGACCGAGGGGGTCGACAACCTGCACCGCAAAGGGCCGCGATTCCAAGAGCCCCGGGATCTCCAGTCGATCCCCCCTCGGCAAGCGAAACTCCACATGGCCCGGCGCACCAGGGTCCGAAAAACTCCACAGCGCGCCACCCGTGCCCCCCCCGCCGAACTTGGCGTGGACGTTGTGCACGCGATGACCGTAGGCCGACCCCTTGTCTTCCGCGTCGAGCTCCGCTGTTTCGAATGGTGTCCAATCAAAAGCGATCCGTACCGTGGGCAGAGCGGACACTCCAGCGGCGCGCAATTCCTCGCAGCCCACAAGGCTCAAGAGCGGTGCGGGCTCAAGGTCGATCTCAAACGGCGCCTCTTCGGTGTAGACCCCCGGGGCCACAAGCACCTGACGGTAGTGCCAGCCCGCACTGAGAACTTCGAGAGTCTGACCTGGCCGGAAGAGGATCGTCCCCATCCCGTCTTTGCCTGTGCGCGCCTCCGCATCAGAGCTGATCAGTCCCGCCTCCAAGGGCTGGAAGGAGCCGTCCGCTCGCCGGCCGCGAACCAGAACCGGCAGGGGCTGGATCCGTTCGACCTCCAGATCCCCTAGGTTCCAGGGCAGCTCCTGGCCCGCGAGTGAGAAACGAAACTGCGTGCCGCTCGCCTCGGAGGGATCTTGCACATGCAGAACCAGCGTCGCCGCCAGGGGCCCCGGCTCGAAATTTCCGTTCCTTGGCCTTCCGACGGCGGGAACAAGAAAGCCCCCCTCTTCATCAAGCTCGAGGTAGGGAATGCCGTCCATCGATGTTCCATCGGCGTTCAGGCGTTGGTGCACGATGCCCCCCAGCACGGGTTCGGACGTGTCTTTCCACCGCAAACGCCCGCGGACGCCCGGCAGCCGTTCCAGGTCGATATGAACTTCGCCAGGTCCGGGCCTGAATGCGATCTCCGTCCGGTCCCCGCTGACAGAAACCCCATTGACAGCCTTGACCAAGAAGGCGGGTGGGCAGGCGAATGTCATCTCCGAAAGTTCCTTGGTTCCCAGGAGCCAAGAAAGCTCCAGTTGAAACGCCCCTGACTCCAGGGTGGCCACACGAACGTCTTCCGGCACAAACCCGCCTTCCTGCAGCACCTTCCGCACGGCCGGCTGGTCGGCGGGGATTCCCGCCTCCCGGTTCCCGATGAACCGCTTGAACCTGAGAGTCTCGCCGGGGGGGAGTCCTTCCACCGTGATGACCCCCTTCACCACCTGGGCAGCGTGCAGGACCAGGCTCCTCACCGAAGGATCCTCAGCAAGATCGATGCGGGCGTTGCTGAATCCGGGAGCCGTGGCATAGACAGATCCTCGATCCTCAAGTGACAGCACAGCTTCGCCTTTCTCGTCGAAGACGAAGGGTTCGGGATCGCCCTCCTCCGGGACGAGTAGGCCCAAGGCGCCGGGGACCGGGGCCCCGTCAGCGCGCATTGCGCGGATCGGCTCGGGCGCCCCATCGGGAACAGGAGCCAAACTCGCCCGGGATCCGTCCGACACCCGGGTGCTCGCCCGGTCGAGCGAGACGCCAGCATCCGCCCGGAGATCCTCTCCCTCGGCTGCATTGGGCTCGCTCTCCTGGGAGGCGATCAGGGACCGCCCCATCGCTGGGTCAGGTAGAACCTCTGCACGCGCAAACCAGAGAGCCGAAGCTGAGATGGCGATGAGTCCCGCCGCGATAGTGAGCTTTGCCATAATCCAAGGTAGGGTTGCGAACGCTCCCGTGCTCGCAGCTAGGAGAGGTGCTGCTGGCCGTGGAGCTTCATTTGCAAGAAATGCCAGCGCTCCCATCCACGAGTCACCCCGCGGTGTAGAGCGCAGCCTGGCCCGGAGGCGTTCCAGCGCTCGAGCCAAGCGCTTGCGAACGATGGAGGAAGTAAGCCCCAGCTGGGCGGCGATCTCCACTGGGGCGAGGCCCTGTAGGTAGCGTTGAACGATGAGCTGACGATCCTCAGAGTCCAGCTGTTCGATTTCGTGGGTGAGGTCGCGATGCAGCTCGAGCCTCTCAAGCGTCTCATCCGGCGCGGAGTGCGGACCAGCGTCCCCCTCGCCTGCGAGGTCCTCGGCCTGACGCCGAGAGCCCGTCCGCTCGAGCCGGCGCCACGCCTTGCGCTGTGCCACGGTCCGCAGCCAAGTGCGCAAGCGCGGCCTGGCAAGCCCCCCCGTCCGGCTGCGCTGGCGTACCGCCTCCACCATGACCTCCTGCACGAGATCCTCGGCGTCTTCCGGGCGGCCGAGGAGCGCGCGCGCGACCTGCTTCAACCACGCGAGCTCCTCGAGAAGTGCTTCGGGTGCCGCGTCGGGCTTCAGGCTTGAGGGATTGTAGGAGTCCATGGTGCTGTCGAGTTCGCCGCAGTCCGCGGGCCATCGTCCTCCAGGTGCCTTGACCCAGCCAGCTGTCCCGGAGAATCCGACGAATTCTTCGATTTCATGCTGCCCTTGCCATTGCTCCTGAACAGCAGCAAACGCGGCTGCATATCCATCCTGGCGATGCTTCCGGGCTAGAATCGCCGGCATGGCCATTTCTCCCCTGCACGTGCTTGCGATCGGGCTCTTGCACGGCCTCGTGGCTGGCTGCTCCGACTCGAATCGGGACGGGCCCACCA
>CAYWNK010000273.1:0-8331 GCA_964459495.1 uncultured Planctomycetaceae bacterium | reverse complement strand
CCTCTACGACGGGGGCCGGCTTGGCCTTGGGGGCCGGCTTGGGAGCGGGTTTGGGGGCCGGCTTGGCCGCCTTGGCCGGGGCCTTGGGCTCCGGCTCGGGCAGGGGCTTGCCCTGACGTTCGGCGAGCAGGCGCTCCTTCATCGAAGGCCCATCCTTCTTCCGACCGGACGGCTTGTACTCCTCAAAACCGTCATCGGTCTTGGGTGTATTCCTGGGTTTGCGCACCGGTCGTTTCCCGGAGGATCGCCTGCCTTTCTTCTCGCTCATCGCTGGTCGCTGCTGGGGTGGGGGGGGGCTCGGGTCTGCGGGTGAGACCCAGTTGGATTGCGGGTTGGATTCCCGGTTGGGTTGGTCGAGCGGCCTAGCCGTTCTCTTTCGCGAACTCGCGCTTGGCCTTCTCGATCGCCCGGCGCTCCGCTTCGGAGCGGGGCTTGAAGGCCGGGTCGTCCTCGAACTCGTCTACGTACTCTTCCACCTCCTCCGCGGCGGTCGAAGTGGAGAAGCGTCGGTACTTGCGGTCGTACCAGCCGAACCACTGCATGAGGCCGGATTCCTGGCGCTCTTTCGTGGCGCCCATCAGCTCGGACACCTGAAACGTGGTGCGGTAGTCGGTGATGTCCTGAAGCGTCTGGCAAACCAGGTTCAGCTGGATCGCGTTCTCCTCGGTCTCAAGGGGAATCGTGGCCAGCTGGGTGAGCAACGCGGGGATCGCGGGCTTGCCGATCTCCTGCAGGCGCTGCTGGAGCGGATAGGGCTTGGATTCCAGCCCGATGAGTTCGGCGACAACGCTGTCGATTTCATCTCGCAGCTCTTGGGGGGTGTCGTCGGAGTGGGGGATCGCCCGAATGCTGCTCTCGATGACGACGGAGCCGTCGGTGAGCTCGCGCTTGACGATCTTCTTGCTGCGCTTCTTCTTCTCCTTGACCTCTTCCTCCGGGGAGATCCAGCGCTGCCACTGGACAGCCAGCATGCGGCTGCGGTCCTTGACCATGACCCATTCGACCCAGCGGTTGCCGAGCCCCGCGTCGAGGTCCCGGGGGGCGACGTGCAGCCGGACCACCTGGAGTTCCTCTCCTGGGTCGACGAGCTGGTCGTAGTCCTGTTCCCAGCTGTCAGCGGTGACGACGTCGCCGTCGAAGGGCTTCCACTGACCCACCAGATCGGCAGCCTCGCCCGAAATCATGTCCCGGGCGATGTCGTTCACGAAGGTCTGCTGATCCCCGCCGGGGATGGCGGACCAGGGGAGGTCCGAGGCCTCCTCGCCTGCGTCGCGCTTGGCCTGCTGAACCTGCTTCCAGAGGTGCTCCCCCGCGAGGGAGGCACCGAGCAGCACGTGATTGCCGGACTCAGCGAGTCCGTGGAGCTTGGCTGCGGCCTGGACCACCGGGGCATCCCAGCCACGCTGGACGGGCGCCTTGACCGCGGGAGCCTCAGCCGCCTGGGCCACGGGGGGCGGACCCTCGCTCTGGCCTTTTCCCCTGGTCATCAGGAAGAGACCCAGCCCGGCGACGGCAACGACCCCCCCGATCACGAAGGGAGTGGGGTTGGAGGAGCCGGAACGGGCGGCGGCCCGTCCAGAACCGGAGGCGGCGCGGGATCCCGCGGGGCGTGCCACGTAGACCCGGGAGCATTCGGAGCAGCGAACCTTGGCTCCCTCTTTGCTTTCGGGGAGCTTGGCGCGCGCCTTGCAGGCGGGGCATTCGATGATCATGGGCGGTCTGTGCCTTGGGCGGTGGAGGTGTCAGGCACCACTCCCCAAGGTAGCGGTCCTAAGAATCGGGCGCAAGCGGACCGGGGACCCTGTACCGAGGCGGGACGTTGTGGGGCTGGAATCCGGCATGATGGGGCCCGAGACTTCTGCCACCACCATGTCATCCCCCTTCGAACTCGTCTGCCCCTTTGAGCCCACCGGGCACCAACCCGCGGCCATCGATTCCCTCGTCCGTGGGCTGGAGGCAGGGGCCCCGCACCAAACGCTGCTGGGCATCACGGGGTCGGGCAAGACTTACACGATGGCTTCGACCATCGCCCGCTCGGGTCGTCCGAGCCTGGTCCTGTCCCCGAATAAGACCCTGGCGGCCCAGCTCTACTCCGAGTTCAGGGAGCTGTTTCCAAACAACGCGGTCGAATATTTCGTCAGCTACTACGACTACTACCAGCCCGAGGCCTACGTGGCCTCGACCGACACCTTCATCGAGAAGGACGCGAGCCGGAATGAGAACATCGAGCGCCTGCGCAACAGCGCCACCCGCTCGCTGCTGGATCGACGGGACGTGATCATCGTCGCCTCGGTCTCGTGCATCTACGGCCTGGGATCGCCGTCGAACTATTCGGAGATGGCGGTCACCCTGTCGGTGGGGCAGGAGATCGGGCGGGATGACCTGCTGCGCAAGCTGACCCAGATGCAGTACGCGCGGAACAACATCGACTTTCGCCGCGGCACGTTCCGGGCGCGCGGTGACGTGGTCGAGGTCTTCCCTGCCTACGAAGAGGACCGGGTCATCCGGATCGAACTCTTCGGGGATGAAATCGAGGCGATCGTCGAGGTCAACCCGCTGCTCGGCGAGGTGCTGGGGGAGCGCAAGGAGGTCGCGATCTACCCGGCCAACCACTACGTGACCCCCCTGGAGCGCATCGAGCGTGCGGTGACAACGATCGAGGAAGAGCTGGCGGAGAGGCTCGAGCAGCTGCGCGGCCACAAGCGCCTGCTGGAAGCCCAGCGGCTCGAGCAGCGCACGCGCCACGATCTTGAGATGATGCGCACCACCGGCGTGTGCAACGGCATCGAGAACTACTCGCGCTACATGGACGGGCGCGCCCCCGGGGAAGCCCCGTTCACCTTGCTGAACTACTTTCCCGACGACTGGGTCATGTACGTGGACGAAAGTCACGTCTCCGTGCCCCAGGTGGGGGCCATGTACAAGGGGGACCGGGCGCGCAAGACGACCTTGGTGGAGCACGGCTTCCGCTTGCCCAGCGCCCTGGACAACCGCCCCCTGGAGTTCACCGAGTTCGAGGCCTTGACGAAGCAGCTCGTCTACGTCTCGGCGACCCCAGGTCCCTACGAGATGCGCGCCTCCAAGGACCACGTGGTCGAGCAGATCGTGCGGCCGACGGGGCTGTTGGATCCCGAGATCGAGGTGCGCCCCGCTGGCAGCCAGGTGGACGATCTACTGCATGAGATCCGCAGCACGGTGAAGGCGGGCTGGCGGGTGCTGACCACGACCTTGACCAAGCGTTCGGCAGAGGAGTTGACCACCTACTTCTCCGAGCTGGGTGTGCGGGTGCGCTACCTGCACTCGGAGATCGATGCGCTGGAGCGCTCGGCGATCCTGCGCGATCTGCGTTTGGGCAGCTTCGATGTGCTGGTAGGCATCAACCTCTTGCGCGAGGGACTGGACCTGCCGGAGGTGGCCCTGGTGGCGGTCCTCGATGCGGACAAGGAGGGCTTTCTGCGCGGTCGGACCAGCCTCGTGCAGACCTGCGGTCGCGCGGCTCGGAACGTCGACGGCCGGGTGATCTTTTACGCCGACAAGATCACGGATTCGATGCGGTCGTGCATGGATGAGGTGGCCCGGCGGCGCGAGGCGCAGATCGCCTACAACGCGGAGATGGGGATCGTTCCCAAGACCATCATCAAGCCCGTGCGGGATTCGATCGAGGCGATGTACGAGATGGACTACGGGGCTGTGCCTGAAATACCGGCGGGCGGAGCCTCGGTCGCGGCGGAGGACGACCCCGCGAGCTGGAGCCCGAAGAAGCTGCGCAAGGAGCTTGAGCGGGTGCGCGGGGACATGCTGAAGGCTGCGGGGGAGCTGCGCTTCGAAGAAGCCGCGCAGCTGCGCGACGTGGTCAAGCGCTACGAAGAGTTGGAGCTGTCCCGATGAGCCGCTTGAAACGACGGGCGTGGATCGGGGGGGCCTTGGTCCTCGGGATCTCCGTCCTGCTCGCGCTGGTCTCATCCCGCGTTGGGCCGCCCCGTGCCGTGACTTTGACCGTCCGCGGTCTGCCCGGCGTCAGCGGCACCGTGCAGGTGGCCTCGGGCTTTCGTGGGGAGCTGCCGTTCACCGTAGAGCTGGCGCTGCCGGTGGAGCCCGAAGGCAGCATTTCCGTCGGCGTGTACGCCGTGCAGTCGTTGCCGGGATCCGAGGGTTCGCTGCGGGACGGGATCGAGGCTGCGGATGAGCACACGCCGGCGATTTGGTGGGTCACGGGGGAAAAGAACGGACTCGTCGTGACCGTCGGTTTCGAGATCGAGGCTTGGGATGCGGAGGGCAACCGGCTGGAGCCGCTGGAGCTCACGACCAGCGGGGAGGCGGGCGTGGCGCGCACGATCGTCGTCGGCAACCCGGAGGGGAAGCCGGCTAGAGAATCCGCCGGGCCCGCGACCGATCGATGAGCGAGCCGAGCTGGACCTTGCGGGATGTGTCGACACGGCCCGGCGTCTACCTGTTCAAGGACAAGGGCGGGGCGGTCCTGTACGTGGGCAAGGCGCGCAATCTGAAGGCGCGCTTGGCCAGCTACCGGCGCCCTGGGGGAGACGGACGGCTGAACGTGGCTTTCCTCGAAAAGGAGGCGGAGTCGGTAGAGACGATCGTGACCCGTACGGAGAGCGAGGCGCTGCTGCTCGAGGACACGCTGATCAAGCAGTACAAACCGCGGCACAACATCCGGCTGAAGGACGACAAGTCGTTTCTGATGCTGCGCCTCGACCTGGGCGAGCGATTTCCGCGGCTCAAGTTTGTGCGTGCCCACGACCCCGAAGTCGGGCGCTCCAAGGGGCGCGCGCGTTTCTTTGGCCCCTACGCCTCCTCGCGTTCGGTGCGTCGTACGCTCTCGGATCTGCACCGGATCGTGCCCTTGCGGGACTGCCCGGACACGGTGATGAACCACCGCTCGCGACCCTGCCTCAAGCACCAGATCGGCCTGTGCAGCGCGCCCTGCGTGGGGCTGGTCGACGAAGGCGACTACGGCCAGCTCGTCGAGCGCGCTAGCCGCGTGCTCTCCGGTGACGTGGCCGAGCTGGAAGCGGATTTGACCGAGCGCATGCAGGCGGCGTCGGCCGAGCTGGAGTACGAGCGCGCGGCCGGCTGGCGGGATCGGCTGCAGGCCCTGCGGCGGACGATGGAGGGGCAGGGTGTTCGACCCAAGGACGAGATTCACCGGGACGTGCTGGGCCTGGCACGGCGCGGGGACACGGCGGCGGTGCACCGGCTGTCCTTCCGCGAAGGACGGCTGGCGGAGAGCCGCACGCATCACTTCCGATCCGAGCTGCCCGAGGAAGAGCTGCTGCACGTGGTGGTCACTGCGCTCTACGGCGGAGGCCGGCGCCAGTCGCCCGCCGAGCTGCTCCTGCCCTGCGAGCCAACCGAGGCCGAGCTGCTGGAGGACGTGCTCGGTGGGAATACGCGTTTGCACGTGCCCCGGACCGGGGACAAGCGGCGCATGCTCGACCTCGCGGGCGAGAACGCGCGCGCGGCGTTGAGCAAGGCCGACGCGGAGGCTGCACGGGACGAGGAGGCCCTCGATCAACTCGTCGAGCTGCTCGACCTTGACCCGGGCACCGAGGTCATGGATTGCTTCGATATCTCGACAACCCAGGGAGCCCACGTTGTGGCCAGCCGGGTCCGCTTTCGCCGCGGCCACCCCGACCGCGCGGGCTACCGGCGCTTCAAAATACGTACGGTCGACGGGCAGGACGACTTCGCCTCGATGCACGAGGTGGTGCTGCGCAGTCTGCGCCGCGGTGTGAAGGAGGGGGATCTGCCCGACCTCGTGGTGATCGACGGGGGCGAGGCCCAGCTGGGCAAGGCCCTGGAGGCGCGGGCGGAGGCCGGCGCCTGGGAGGTCGCCATGGTGGGCCTGGCGAAGGCTCGCGCGGAGCGCAAGGTGGGGGGAAAGCGTAAGGAGGCCAGCGAAGAGCGCGTCTACCTGCCGGGGGCCCACGAGGCCATCGAGCTGCCCAAGCACTCGGCGGCTCGCCACCTGATGGAGCGTTTGCGGGACGAGGCGCACCGCTTCGCCATCACCTACCACCGCAAGGAGCGCGGCCGCATCACGAGCAAGCTCGACTCGATCGCAGGCGTGGGGCCCGCGAAACGCAAAGCCCTTTTGAGGACCTTCGGATCGGTAGCCGGGGTGGCGAAGGCGAGTGTCGAGGAGCTGATGGCGCTGGAGGGCATCAGCGCGGATCTGGCCAAATCGATCGTTCGGGAGCTGGCGAAAAAGTAGCCACCCCGGCGGGGAATCGTCCCGCCAGAAGCGATCCCGGCCGGTTGGATCTGCCCTTCGATGGGTTACTCTCCCGGCTCATCCAGTCCCGAAATCCCCCAGCCACAGGAGCCCGCCGTGAAGGTGTCCATCGAATTCTGCATGCAATGAAACTACACCCCGCAAGCGACCGGTCTGGCCGCTGAACTGAAGGGTGCATTTGGTGACGTCGAAGTCGAGCTCGTCGAGAGCGGCGGCGGCGTGTTCGAGGTCACGGTCGACGGAAAGCTCGTCTTCTCCAAGAAGGCCCTGGACCGCTTTCCGGCCTACCAGGAAGTTCCCATCTTGGTGCAGACCGGCTGATTCCAGCCCACCGGCCGATCGGGCCACTGCGCCGAGCCCGCCCAGGCCCAGGCCTGCCCAGGCCGGTCCGGGCGGTGTTTCCGCCCTGAGCTCAGTTGTTCTTGCTCACCCCTCTGCCTGCCTGTCGTAGAGTTCGCTATGGCCATTTCTATCACGTTCGCCGGTCCCATCGCGCTCGCGCTTGCCTGCGCTAGCCCCGCCTGGTCCCAGGAAGAGGCAGCCCCAGCGGCCCAGGCGCCCGAACGCGACTATGAGTTTGCCGAGGGCGAACTCTGTGAGGTCTTCGCCCACTGGCGGTCGGAGCGCAACGGAGACGCGATCGCGAAGGATGTCGCGGCGTTTGCGGACGAGGTGCTCAAGGGTCTGATGGACAGCGATCCATTGGTGGCGGGGATTGCGCTCGAGGGGCAGGGGCCGCTGCTGATCAACCTCTACCGTCGGCCCAAGGATCTGGTGATGGCCCGTACGGGCTTGGGCATCGAAACGAAGGGAACGGCCCCCTTCCATTTGCCCGGTGAGCGGGCGGTCCACGTGGCCATTCGTCCGACGATGACCGATATCGCCTTCGAGAAGCTCGGAACGCCGGGCTGGGTCCTGCGCGACGTGGGGGAAGCGGCGGGCTTGGCCTGGCTCGACTCGATCGCCCTGGGCCTGCGCGGCGATGAGGGGGGCTGGGTCCGGGAGGGACTGCTGCTCCATTTGGTCCACCGGAAGCTTGTCGCGCGCGCTTGGGCCACGGCCGACGCGGCCGCTGACCCCACCCTGGGCTCTGAGCTCCAAAGCCTGGCGGCCAGCACGGCGTTTGCCCAGGAACTCCTCCGTGCGCCGCTCTCCGATCCCGCCGCTCGAGCAGCCCGAAGGGTGCTCGTCGCCCGCCTGGGCACCGATCCGAAGCTAGAGCTCACCTCGATACCAGAGGATTGGCCGGGCCTCGACCTGAGCGAGGGGGGTGCAGCTGACCAGTGCCTTGCTGAGGCCGCTGCCCAGGCCCCCTCCTGGATCCTCGAAACAGCCAGCTTCCTGCCCTATGGCCCTGATCCGGGGCGCTTCATGCAGGTGGCCCATGGGACGGATTCGAGTCGTTGCTGGTACCCCGAGCCTGCTGGCAAGGGGGACTACACGGTCAGCGGCACCCTCCTTCCGTACGCGCCCTCTCCGCGCAACATCAACGGAGGGCGCGGCTCGGCCCAGGGAAACGTGCTGCTGGGAGAGCGCGGCGGCGACTACTTCAGCGTTGCGTTCAACACGTTTACCGGGGTCACCGTCTTCGAGTACCTGGCGCTCACCGACGAGTACCGCGTGCTGCTGAAGCAGAGCGGCGGCGTGAATTTGGTCACCGGGGTGCCGTTCGAATTCCGCATCCGGGTCGGTGAGGAGCTCGCCTTCATCGAGATCGACGGCGAACGGGTGGGTACCTTCACGGTCAAGGATCGCGACATGTCCGGCCGCTACGGCCTCGGGGCCCAGATGGCCCGCGGCATCTGTGTTTGGTCCGACATTCAGCTGACCCGACCCTGATGCAGCAGCGCAGCCCCGGTCGGCCCTAGCCGCGCGGGTGGTAGAGGCGGTGGACGCCGCGGACGTGTTCCCCATCCAGGTGGGTGTAGAGCTCGGTGGTGCGGATCGACGCATGGCCGAGCATTTCCTGGACGGCGCGCAGGTCGGCGCCGCCCTCGATCAGGTGGGTGGCGAAGGAGTGCCGCAGGGTGTGCGGTGAGAGCTTGCCGCTGAGGCCGGCGATGCGCGCCGTCCAGGAA
>CAYWNK010000272.1:0-8385 GCA_964459495.1 uncultured Planctomycetaceae bacterium | reverse complement strand
GGGGGACTGTTCGTGGCCAGTCCCGAAGAGCATGCGGTGGGCTTTGGGGGCCGGATGGTCGAGTTCGCGATCCAGGGGAAATGGACCCGACTACGCTGGGACCTGAGAACGGTACAGGGGCGGGAATAGACCCACCGATTTCAGGTTGCCGAGCTTCGCTCGGAGAGGTGGAGGTTCGAAAACGGTGGATTGATTCCCGCCTCCGTGCCGCTCTCAGGGGGCCGAAGGTGGGCCGCCAGATGGTCACTTGGTCGACGGGGTCTCTTGGAGGAAGAAGAGAAACCGCTGGGATAGGGTTGGGACGTGGCCGATCCCACAGGAGATCAGGAAGGGGCTGGGGTCACCTTCGATGCGGGTGCCGCATCCACTGGATCGGGCCCACTGGGCACCAGGGATTGGGTCCTTCATGCGCTTGTCGAATTGGGCGGCAAGGATCAAACGGGCCTGTCTGCGTAGGTCCGAGCGTCCTTCGAAGGGGGTCGCGTAGAAGCTGGCAGGGGACAGGGTGGCCTGCAACTCGTACGTGAGCCGGGAGGTGTCCAGGGGCAAGGCCTTGCGTTCCTGACTTGCGCGGCGATGGGCGGCGTGTTCCGTGGGGACAATCGCATCGCGGAGGTCTTGGCCGATCTCCTGCATGTTGGACTCGGCGATCGCCTTGGCTTGCTTGCGCCCGCCGGAGCGATAGAGACTGCTCGAACCCAAGTCCCGCGGGGCCGGGATGTAGCTCGCTGCCAGCTGGTCGGTTTCCAGCAGCAGACCCAGGGGCTCCTTGGCCGCGAGGGGAGTTTTGCGCTGCTCCAGTTCGTCGGCAAAAGTCTCTCGGACTACGGCGTAGTCCGCGCAGCAAATGTTGCAGAGCTGAAGGGCCGCGCGAACTCTGGTGGAGCTGTGGTTGAGGACCGCTCCCCAGGCCGTTCCGTGGCCGTAGGTCCGGGAACGGTCCGCGGGGACGACGAGAACCAGCAGGGGGCGGCCGCTGGCCCTGGCTTGCTTCCAGGCGTACATCAGGTCTGCGGCGTTCAGCCCGCGGCTGCTGGCGCAGAAGGCCTGGGGGAGCCAGCCCCCGGCAAGACTGGCTGCAGCGAGGGAGCTGGCAGTGAGCAAGTGTCGGCGGGTCGTATTCATGGACGTGTATAGTGGGCCGAGCATGTCGGGTAACCGCAGGCCAAGGCCCCGTGGGCGTGCGCCCAGCCCGGGGGCAGCGGACCCGCTTGCTCTGGTTCCCGGTCCGAGGTCTCCGCCGCGAACCAACGACGACCGTCGCACCTATCGCCCGGCCGTCACCCCAACGCCCGCCCCTGGCTCAAGCCCAAGCCAGCCAAGCCCGGACCCAAAGACCCAGCTCCCCACCTGGCCGTCGAAGTGCATCAAGACCGTGGTCTTTGCGTCGTCCGTCAAACGGCGGGGCACTTCGACCCGCTCGCCCGCATACCTGGCTACGGTCGACAAGCGGAACTCATCGATCTCGCCCGCGAAGAGCGAGCCTGCACCCCCCGACCGGCCCACGTCGCCGCCGACGACCAGCGGCAAGCGGTTCAGGGTTCGGACTCCGCTCGCTGGCCTGGAAGCGACGAGAGCTCCATCCACGTAGAGGCGAAGCTCCGACCCGTCGAAGACCCCCGCCACATGCTGCCAGCGGTCGACGACCAGGGCCCCGGGAGCGGATTGGACCTCCGCGTAGGCCCCGTCCAGGTGAATCGAAAAGCCGGCCTGCCCGCCGGACACGAAAATTCCGTACTCACTGCTCTCGGTCTTGGTGGCGAGGCCGACCCGCTGGCCGAACTCGTCCGCGCGCATCCAGGCCTCGATGGTGAGGGGGCCGTCGGGCAGCTGCACCTGGTCGGACGGGATCTTCAGGCAGCCCGACTCGCCGTCCAGCGCGAGTACGCGCTCCTCGCCCTCCACGGGCGCGGGAGCCGGCATGGCACTGATGTCCAATGGCCAGTCCATACGCTGGACCGGGAGCGTCACGCGCAGGTCTTCGCCCAAGTAGTCCGCGCCGATCTCGAGCGCGGGCACCTGGAAGGCGGCGTCGACGGCACCCGCGCCGCGCAGCACGCGGAAGGCCTGGGTCCAGGTGGCTCCGGGCTCGACTTTGCCGTGCACGTGTTCGGGCAGGATCTGCCAGCGGCGGTCCCCGGGCGCCGCACTCCAGGTGATTTCCACAGGGCGCGGCAGGGGATTGGTCCAGGTCAGGGTCGTCTCGCCTGACGCCCCCCTCGACGGAACGAAGGGGACCACGCCAGCCACCTGAGGAATCAGATTCTCCGCCAAGGCCGCGCAGTGGTTCGAAACCTCGCCCGTGATGCGCCGCGGATCCTGGGCGCTGCCGACGGGGTAGCTGCCGACAGAGATGCCCCCTGCGCGGACCGTGACGAGGTAGTAGTGGTGGAGGAAGCCCGCTTCGGGAACTAGCCCTGACTGGTGCCCGCCGACGGTCGCCAGCGTGAAATACTCGATGCCGTCGCGCGGACCGTCGTAGCGCATGCGGTGCACATGCCCGGCGAAGACGGCGTCCACGTTGCCGGCATCGGCCAGCCGCTGGTGCACGCGCTCCCAGTCGTCGCCGTAGCCGCGCCCGATCCAGCGCGGGTGATGCAGGAAAACGAAGACATGGTCCGCCTCACCGGTGCCCTTCAGCGTTTGATCGAGCCAGGCGAACTGCTCGGGGCTCATGCGCTGGCTCTCGGGCTTGTTGAAGTTGCGCTCGCCGGTCTCGGGGTTGCCCTCGTCGGTGTAGAGCACGAGGAACCAGCAGTGCTTGTGCCGGAACGCGTACCAGAGCGGGCCGAAGTGCTCCTCGTAGTTGGTCTCGTGCTCTAGGGCCGGACGGTCGGGGCCGCGCCAGTACACGTCGTGGTTGCCGGCGACGGGAAACCAGGGGCAAAGGAGCTTGTCCATGATGGCCCGGAACTCGGTCATCTGGGCGAGCCAGGGCTCGGTGGTGTTGTAGCCCTGGATCAGGTCGCCGACGGTCATCACGAGGTCGGGCTGGACCAGGTTCACCTCGTCCACGGCCTGGGCGAGGATCTTGACTCCCTCGTCCGGACCTCCGGTACGGTCCCCGAAAACCGCAAACTGAAAGACGGGTTCCTCGCTGGGGAGGGAAAGTCCCGCCCCCTCGCGGCCCGGCAGATAGCGGGGAGTTACGGTGGGGGCGGGGTCCTGGAGACAGAGGGCAAGCAAGGGGAGCAGCATGGCCTGAAGGTAGCCCATCCCAGCCGGGTCGGACATGAAGGCTCGATGAGCCTGAACGGTCATGGGCCTTTCGCCGCGGGCAGGGGCAGGCGCTTCCTATCCCGGTCGTCCAGGGACTAGGATTGGGGTCCATGAGTTCCCGAGACGATGTGCAGTTCCTCGCCCTGCTGGTTCACCGCGGCTACCTCGGCCGCTCCGCTGCCGAGCCCCTGCTGGGGCGGATGAAGGACGGCGAGGCGCTCGACAGCCTCCTGATCGCGGAATGCGGCTGGGACGAGGAGAAGCTCACCCGGATGCGGCGCACGAACGCCGGGGAACGACCGGAAATCCCGGGCTACGAGATCCTCGGCAAGCTTGGTGCGGGCGGAACGGCGGAGGTTTTTCAGGCCCGTGAAAAGAAGTCTGGCTCGCCCCTCGCTCTCAAGGTGCTGACCTACCGGAGCACTCGCCAGGCGAGCGTCCTGAAGGGCTTTGTCGCTGAGGGCAAGCTGCTCCAACAGTTGGAGCATCCCGGGCTCGTGCGGGGCTTTGGCGTCGCGCGGTCGGGGGAAACCTACTTCAATCGGCTCGAGCTCGTCGATGGGCGAACGCTGCAGGAATACCTCGACGACGGACATGTGTTCGAGGAGGAGATCGCGCTGCGCATCATCGTGGAGGTTGCCGAGGTGCTGAGCTACTTGGCCTCACAGGATCTCGTGCACCGGGACGTCAAACCGGGCAACGTGATGTTGGGTGGCTCGGGATCGATCAAGCTGATCGATCTTGGCTTCTGTGCGTCCAGCGACACCTCCAACGCGACCGATAGCGCCGTGGGAACAGTCGAGTACCTATCCCCCGAACAGGCGGAGGGCGGAGCGGCGGCCGATCTGCGTAGCGACATCTACAGCCTTGGGGTAACGCTCTTTCAGCTGACGCTCGGGCGCCTGCCCTTTGAGGGAGAGGGGGACGAGGACACGCTGCGCAAGGCGGTCATGGAGTCGCTCAAGTCCCCCGAGCTCAAGGCGCGCGGAACGTCGCCGCATCTGCACTACCTCATCGAGAAGATGATGGCCAAGGAGGCGGATGTGCGCTTCCAGTCGTGGGAGGAGCTGATCACCGACGTCCGCGGCCAAATGCAGGGCCGAGCTGCGCTCGACTACAGCCAGGGGTCGAAGGGGCCGAGCGCGAAGCGCGGCACCGGGCGTCCCGCCGTGCGCACGCGACGCTCGGGCGGCCGCCGCAAATGAGCGACCCAGGGCTCGCTGGGGTCGTCCCCTTTCGCTTCCAATGCCATCGTTGCGGCCACTGCTGCACGGGCGGTGAGGGCGCGGTTTGGCTGGCGGACGGTGAGGTCGAGGCCATGGCTGCGCGCCTGGGAATGACGGCAGCCGCGTTCCGCGAGGCCCACGTGCGCACCCTGCCTGACCCGCGTTCGGGCGAGCTGCGCGAGTCGCTGCGTGAGCGCCCAGAGTCCTCAGGGGGCTCGGGGGGCCGCTGCGCGCTCCTGGAAGGGGCCAACCACTGCAGCGTTTACGAGGACCGGCCCGCCCATTGCCGCACGTTCCCCTACTGGCCTTCGGTGCTCGAGGACGAGGAGGGCTTTGAGGCGGCGCGGGGAACCTGCCCAGGCATCGCGATGGAGGTCACGGGTGAAGCGCGGGACGAGGCCTTTCGGCTGCTCGAAGCTCTGTACGCCGAGGTCGATGCGTTTGTGGAAAAAAGCCGCGCGGTCTGTCTGGCCCGTGGGGTGTGCTGCCGCTTCGAGGAAGCTGGGCACGAACTGTTCAGCACCGCGCTCGAAGCCGACTACGCGGCGGAGCGGGCTGGACCCGCGCCTCCTCCCGAAGCGCCGGGACGGTGCCCCTACCACGTGGGGGGGCGCTGCACCGCGCGGGCGGGCCGCCCGCTGGGTTGTCGCACCTACTTTTGTGACGTAAACACGCAGAGCGTGCTGGAGGAGGCCCACGAGGTCTTTCTTGGGCGAGTCCGCGAGATCGAGCGCGAGACGGGCTACGCGGCCAGCTACGCCCGCTTTCCGGCGCTCCTCGCGGCCCGGGGCGTGGGCGTCGGCCCTGCTGCGGAGGCTTCCGCAGAAGTCCCGCTCCTCCCCGGGAAGATTGGGGAAGGCGGTTCGTCGATGGCTGGCAGATGAAGCCGAGTCCGCTGCTGCTGTTGGCGTTGCCCCTGGCCGGGGGGCTCGCCTGGCTCCTACTGGATTCCGGGCCGAGTTCTGTGGACTCTGCCGGGCCTGTCGCCCCGTTGGATGCGGCCTTGCCGCCGGAATCCGGCGGAAGAAGCGCCTCGAAGGCCGCAGCGGACGGCGCTGAGCCGCCTGAGGCCGAGCCAGCGAGTTCGGTTCCGGCCCTGGCTCCCGGTCCGCTGCCGGGGGCAGCAATCGGAGCGGAGTGGCTGCAGCGCAACGATGCGGGGATCGAGGCCCTGGAGCGCGGCGATGCGGCGGTTGCCGTGGGTCTCTTCGAGGCCTGCGTGGAGGCGTTTCCAGACGAGCCGGTCTTTGCCCGCAATCTGGCCATCGCCCTCGATGCCCTGGCCCGCAAGCTGCAGACGAGCGATCTGCTGGCTGAGCGCGAGGAGTCCCTCGAGCTGCTGGAGCGCGCGATGGGTCTGCTCTCGGGCGACGACCCGGCCACGGTGCAGCTGAGAGCGAATCAGGGCGAGCGGCTTGCCCGCTGGCGCGCCTCAGGGGCCGCTGAGGCCACCATGCTGGACGATGGGCACGTGCATTTTCAGCTCAGCTATGACGGCGACAGCCCAGGTTTGCGGGAGTCGGCCCCCTGGATCCTGGAGCGTCTGGAGGACTCCTACCACGAGTTCGGCGAACACTTCGGGCGCTTTCCGGTGGAGGAGGGGCGCGGCCGGATTCGGGTTGTGTTGATGGATCGAGAGCAGTTCGACTCCGCGACCGGGCTGGGGGACTGGGCTGGTGGCGCTTTCGACGGCACCGTCAGGATTCCCGTGGAGCGTGTCCAGGGCGACAGCGCTCGACGCAGGCTGGCCAAGGTCCTACGGCACGAGCTCTGCCATGCATTCGTGCGCTTGGTGGGCGGAGGAGCCGTACCGGGATGGCTGAACGAGGGGCTGAGCCAAAGGCTGGAGCTGGACAGCCCCGCTCGGCGCAGCTCAGCCCTGCAGCTCGCCCGCGCGCAGCTCAAGGGGTTCGAGCTCTACCCGCTCGACAAACTGCAGGGGAGCCTGGCGAGCTGGGACAAGGCTGAAGAGATCGGGCGGGCCTATGCCCAGTCGCTCGCTTTGGTCGACTGGATCGAGCGCCAATATGGCCTGCGGGAAGTCGTGGAGATGGTGCTCGACTGCGGGAACGGCAAGACGCCCGATAGCAGCCTCAGGGGGCGGATAGGTTTGGGCTTGGACACCGTTCTCGAAGACCTCGCCCACGATCTTTAGGGGGCAGGGCCAGGTCCCTGAAGGTGGGGTGCCGTGGGTCCATCTCGATACGCGGCGCAAACAAGATCGAGCGAGCTCGCTACTGCGAACCCGCTCGATTTCTCGACTCTCCGTCATTTCAACGGCGGCATCCACTCCGCCGTTGAACGAGTTCCTAGGCTGCCTTGCCTGGCAAGCCGCGCTCGCGCTTCTTGTGGCTGTGATAGCTCCACAGGATCAGGGCCATCTCCAATGCCCATACTCCTGACAAGCATGCTCCAAGTGCGACGATGGAACTCAAACGGTGCTCCTTTGCTTCGTGGAGGAAAGAACGAATGTCCCTTCTATGTTTTCTTATCGGTGAGCACTACCGAGGCCTGGACCACTTTCTTTGCCCCACATTCTGGCAGACTCCACAACCATCCTGTAACCGATGTGCTAGCAAGCGGGTTCCAGGCCCATGTCGAACGATGTTGCTGCTAGAAAGGACCTTGGGGGCTGTATAGGTGAGGTGAGCGCACGGATCCCGGGGGAGGGAAATGTGTGTCCGTCTTGGCTGGAGGACCTGGTGGGGGTGCGCGCCAGCGGACGGCTGATGCGGGCGGGTCTCGGGTCCCGGCAGGCCCTGCGCTGCCTTGTGCGCAGACCATTGCCGGAGCTGGCCGCCGAGGCGGGGCTCGGGGCGGCGGGTGCCCGGCGCCTGAGGGCTGCGGCCGCGTTGGGACGTTCGTTGGCCCGCGCCGACTCTCCGGGGGCCCTCCGAACCCCGGCGGACGTGGCGTCCCACGTGGCCCATCTCCTCGCGCCGCAGGTGGAGGGTCAGGAGCAGGAGCAGTTTCATACGGTGCTGCTGGATGCCCGCCATCGGCCGATCGGCTGCAGTCAGGTGTCGATTGGGACCCTAACGGCCTCGATCGTGCATCCGCGGGAAGTGTTTCGAGCAGCGGTGCGCTGCGCTGCGGCCGCCGTGGTGGTGGCCCACAACCACCCCTCCGGTGACCCCGAGCCCAGCGCCGAGGACCTGGTCCTGACCAAGCGGCTGATCTCTAGCGGCGAACTCCTCGGAATTCCGCTGCTGGACCACGTGGTCCTCGGGGATGGCTGCTGGGTCAGCCTGCGCAGCCGCATGCCGTTCAACGGAGCGGAGCCCCGTCCAACGGATCCCTGAGGCTCAGGCCCCGTGGGGCTAGGCGGGGCGTTTCGAAATGGGGCCCCCCCGGAACCCAATCCGTGGACGCCCATAGGCTTGGGGGGGTAACCTCCAGCCCATCTAGGGGTAACTGGGCCAGGTGCAGCCCCTAGGTCTGGTGCTCGGAGGGCCCATGTCGCTCCCTCCATCCCCCGTTTCACGGGTCCCCCCATCCTTTCTATGAGTTCTCGCTACTCCTTGCGCTTCGTCAGCGGCGAGCGCGCGGGTGAGACCGTGCCTATCCAGGGCAGCCCCTTCGTCGTGGGCCGCAAGCCCGGGAGCAGCTTCCAGCTTCTCATGAAGTCGGTCTCAGGACGCCATGCCGAGTTTCTGTCCGATGGCCAGGATCTCCAGCTGCGCGACCTCGGCAGCACCAACGGCACCCGGGTAGGCGGCAAGCGCGTCGAGGAGGCCCACCTGCGGGGTGGGGAGCGAGTGGCCTTTGGGGACGTGGAGTTCGACCTGCTGGGTGGGGCCGCGGATGGGGCCGGCGATGACGATGGCGATACCGATGAGGTGGTCGTGGGCGAGATCGAGCTCGAACTCGCAAGCCCCGACCCGATGCCGGCCCCATCCGCGGCCCCACCCAGCAGGTCGAACTCCACGTCCCCAAAGGC
>CAYWNK010000271.1:0-8406 GCA_964459495.1 uncultured Planctomycetaceae bacterium | reverse complement strand
CGAGGCCGGCCTCGGTTTCGGTGAACAGGTCGGTGGCTAGACCCTCCTTGCCCTCGCCTTTGGCGGCGCGGTAGTTGTCGAAGCTCGCCTCCGCCCGCACGCGGTGCAGGGGCGGGGTGCCGGGGAGCAGCGCGACGCCCTCTTCCTCCAGGGACTGTTGGACCTCCATCGCTTTCTGCGCCAGGCTACGCGCCTCGTCGGGCTTGGGCACGAGCCTGGCGGCTTGACTGGCCCGCAGGGTCCAGTTCAGCACTCGAGGCCCGGCCTTGCCGCCGCTGGACCGGAAGCCCGCCTGGGCGGCGCGCTTGTAGTAACGCAGGGCATCCTCGTAGAAGAACTGCGGCTTGCTATCCCCCGCGGCGGCGGCCATGGCGGCGTCCGCGCGCAACTCGAGGAGCCGAACGTTGTCGGGCTGCAGCTTGATGCCGCGGTCGAGCGGCACGAGTGCTGCGCGCGCTTCGCCGGAGCCGAGCTGCTCGCTGGCGCGCGCGAGCACGCTCTGGACCTCGAGCTCGTCGATCGCTTCGCGCGCCGCAGCGAAGTCGCCGGCGGCGAGGGCACTGGTCACAGCTGCCTGTAGATCGCTGGCGCCGGGGGAGGCCTGCGCCTGGGGTGCTGCCTGGACCCCATCCTGCGGCGCAGAGGCCTCCATCGCTTGGGCGCCGTCTTGGAGCGCCGGGAGGGCATCGTCCGCGGGCACATCCGAGGCCGGAGCGCTGGCGCAAGCGGACAGGGCGGCGAGAAGGAACCAGGTACTCATGGGGAATGCGGTAGACATGTTCGTTCAGGCGGCCAGCTCGGCGCCCGTCGGGGCGGGCGGCAGAACGGGCCTGCGGGGTGCGGAGTCTAGGGTAGGGGTGCGCGCGGGTCACATGCACACCCGCGGGAGCGCCAGGAAGCGACATACGCAGCCCGGGCTGCCCTTCTCTTGCCGGGGGAGGCACCTATAGTGGATCCCAGGGGAAGACCAAAGCACCTGCGGCGTCCGTTCGCGGGCTCGATCCCCCTCATCCCCCTCCGGTTACGTATGAGTTCCGTTTTTGCCCCCCCCGTCCGCTATTTCGCGTACTCCGCGCTGTTGGCCGGTCTCGCCTTCCTCGGCGGCTGTGACAACCCCGCATGCGTATTTGGGCCGGGCAACTGCCAGGACGGCTTTGGGAACGGGGATCCCGACCCCAGTGCGACCGAGGTCGGGACCCCCCGCGACGGCAACCGTCTGAATGCGGGTCCGCCGACCCTGGTGGACGCCCTGCCCACGGCAGCGGACGTGGCCCCGGACTCGCCGATCGTCCTGACGTTCTCGGAGACCATGAACGCCGCGACAATGGTCGGGGCCTTCGAGCTGCTGAACGAGATTACGGGTTTTCCCTCTCCTCTCGTCCCCCCAACCCTGGTGGCTGATGGGCGGGTGGCGATCCTGACCTCGATCGCATCCCTTCAGCTGGATTCGACCTACATCCTGCGGTTGACCGAGGATGCCAGCGTGACCGACATCTCGGGTCAGGCGTGGACGCCGCCCGTCGACGGCACGATCGTGCGGTTCACCGTGAGCGCCCTATTTCCGGAGGTGCCCCAGGTGCTGGCGACCTTTCCTGCCGACGGGGCGACCGGCGAGAGCGAGCTGGGGGAGATCACCGTCGTCTTCGATCGCCCGATGGTGCAGGACAGCTTCTCCCGGGACTCCTTTGTCGTGCGGGTGAACGGTCTGGCGTCCTCGGCGGACCCGCTGCCGCTCCCGGGGCTGACCGTCGGGGCGATGGGGCCCGAGGCCCTGACCCAAGTTTGGACCTGGGCAAACCAGGAGCTGGGCGGCGCGCGGGAAGCCCTGCCGGTGGGGGCCGCGATGAGCGTGACCCTGTCGCCGGACGGGGCACTGCTGATCGCCGATGACGAGGATGGAATCGACCTGCCCGAAACGACGATCGATTTCACCCTCGCCAACTTCTCGGCCCCGGTAGCGATCACCAAGCCCTTCGAGCCCATCGATGCGATCGGCGGGCCCGACCTCGCCGGGGCGGTGCCCGTGCTGCAGGCGGAGCTCGCCACGCCAGCGATCGCGGGCGACACCCTCGAGCTTTTTCTCTTCGGCAACGAGCCGAGCGGCAACGGCGGGCGGGTCACGGTGGCCCGCTCCGTGGCGCTCACCGAAGGTGACCAACTCGTCGACGTTCTGCCGGGGCAGCTCGGGCTGGCGGATTCCGCCGGTAGCCCCTTCTTCGGGGAGGGGGACGTCACGATCGCCGGCAGCATCTCGCGCGGCCTCGTTGCGAGCGCGGTCCGGCTGGCGGACGCTGACCCGGACCTGCCCGGGCCCCAGGACCTGATGCTGGACACCACGCCGCCCAGCCTGGTTGGATTCGGACCCGGCGGCCTCAGCCTCGCCGGTTTTGCGAGCGATCAGCGCAACCTGGTGGTGGTCGGCCGGGCCAATGAAACCGTCGCCGCGGCGACGGTGAGCTCCAGCTTGGGCGACAACTTCACGGCAGGCGAGATCCCCCCGGTCGTTTTGGCCGGGGAGGATGGCCTGTTCATCGCGGCCCCCGTGTTGGCCGGACAGATCGACCCTGCCGCCGGCGATCCCACCTTCACGATCCAGCTGTACGACCGCGCGTTCAACGTCACCGAGGCCCTGATGGGCAGCCTGACGCCGGTGGGCGGCGTGGGACCCGGTGCGCCCCTGCCGGGCCCGGAGGTGCGCGTTCGCGTGGTTTCGAGGCTGGGCCTGACCCCGGTCATGGGAGCGCGCGTGATGAGTCATCGCCGCGACCCGGTCACCGGAGCCGTCACCGAGCTGGGGGCGCCCGGTTTCAGCGGAGCCGACGGGCGGGTGACCGTGCCCGGGGCCACCGATGGACAGACCCTGGTCACGGTCGACGCCGTGGAGTTCGACCTGTTCACCTTCGACGGCGTTCCCAGCGCGGAGCTGACGGTGGTGTTGGAGCCGGTGGGCCTGCTGGGCGCGACCAGCTCCGGGGAGGTGCAGGCGTCGTTTCTCCAGGCGAGTGGGATCTTCAACCAGACCGCTGTACTGCGCGACAGCAGGGCTGGACTGGGCCTGGAGAATTCCATCTTGAGCGCGGTGTGTGGGACCTCCGGCGGCGGCATGCAGATTCAGTGCCCCTTTGGCCCCCTGGGGGTCCTGCCGGGCCGCATCGGGCTCCGTTCGATCACCGTCGTCGATGAGCCCGCAAATCCCGCGGAGTTCGAGGCAGAGGACTACCTCATCGCGTTCGAGCTGGGCGCGGGACTGCAGAGCGCCGCCCCGGGGGAGGCCGAGGTGGACCAAGTGGTCGACTTGGAGTTCACGCTTGGGCTGCTGGGGGACCAGGAGCAGGCCGTGGCCCTGCCGGAGCACCTGCTGAACACGGCGGCAGCCGTGGGGCTGGGGACGCTGAGCGGCGATCCCTTCGTGACGGTGGAAGGGCTGACGCCCGGGCTGCCGGGCCCCGTGCTGGTGGGGCAAGGGGTGGACTTTTCCACCACTGCGACCACCTGGTCAGTGCTGGCCGCGGTCCCCGGAGCCGCCGACGTCGACGACGACGGGGGCACGGATGAACTGGGCTCGCTGGTGACCCAAGGGACGCTCGAGGCGGACCTGTTCCTGCGCGCCGAGGTGAACGACGTGGACGGCAACACGCTGGTGGCGCGCCCGCGCCTTTCGAATTCGATGGAGCTGCTGGTCGTCTCGGATGTCCCCAATCTGCTCTCGCCGCTAGCCGGCGGAACCACTGGGGGGAACGGCGGGGCCGGCTTCAACGTCGGCATCCAGGACGTGATTCCCGACGCCGCGGGCGTCGAGGGGCTGGTCAAGTGCACGATCACCGACGCGCAGGGCCGCAGCTGGCACCTGTGGACCCTCGATCCGCCCGACTCCGCCGGGCTGGTACGCATTTTTGCCCCTGATATCGCGACAGTGAGTCTCGGAGGCACGCCCCTGGCGCTGGGGCCGGCGACGGGGGAGGTCGCGGTCTACTCCTGGAGTTCCCTCGATGGGGGGGCGTTTCTGTGGTCGGACATCGAGCGCGAGCACGAGCTGGCCTCCTTCGCGGCCCCGATCTCCTTCACGGTGGACTGATCCGGGCCGGGTTTTGGGCTAGAACGGGGCTTCCCGGATTCCTAGACTCGGTCCGCGCGCGCGCTCCGCCACGGATTTCGTGGTGGCTGAGGCATCCGCGCCCCTTGAACCCGCGCCGAGTGCTCTCCTGCTCGCGCCCCGGAGGCCTTCCATGCGACCTGCTCTGACCATCTGCCGACTCGCGCCCCTCGTCCTGGTTGCCCTGGCGGCATCCTGCCAGCAGCTCCCCGAGCCCAAAGGCATGGACGTGCGGGTGATGGAGATCGGCCGCCTCGAGCAGGCCAATCCCAACGACATCGTCGTCGCGCCGCTGCAGTTCGGGACGGAAGAGCCCCTGACGGTGCCGGAGTTCGAGCTCCGGGAGGCCTTCGTCCAGGCCCTGATTCGGCGTCGCTACGCGCCATTGGCCCTCGAATATGTGGATATGTCCCTCCAGGGCGGCGAGGAAGGAACGGTAGAGGCTTCCTATCGCACCGGGCTCCTGGACGAGGACGCCGTGTGCCAGATCGTCGTGCACAACTACGACGACAGCCTCTGGGACGATCGCAAGGCCCTGACGGTGGACTTGGAGGTGCGGATGGTCGATCCGACCGACCCCCTTGGGCCCGCGCTTTGGGCTGGTCGCTTGGAACGGCGTTTCGATTTCGCAGACGATTCCATCGATTACGCCTCGAGCACGGTTCAGTACAAGACCTCCTTGGACCACATTGCCCAAGAGCTGCTGGCGGCGATGCCCGCCCGCCGTACGGAGCCCGGGTTCGAGTGAACCCGCCTTAGACCCCAGCAAAACCGCCTGGGGAATTCAGGGTGAGCCGCTCGGGCCCTCCTCGGATTGGGCCTGTCTCCCGATCACCCGGGGATTCCCACGAATTTGGGCGGTCCAGGGCCTGCAAGCCGGCCAAGCGCCGCTAGACTCCCCAGCCAATCCCGGGGCTCTCCCCGGGAACCTCTGGCCTGAACCTGGAAGGTTCGGCCCCGCACCCGGCGACGGGAGGGATTGATTCCCCCTCGTGCACGGGCAAGTCCCAGACGAAACGCAAGCAAACCATGGCCATCGTAGCCGCCCGCAAAGCAGAGCTGATCAAAGAGTTCGCCACCAAGCCTGGCGACAACGGCTCCGCCGAAGTGCAGATCGCACTTCTCACCGAAGACATTCGCAACCTGACCGAGCACCTCAAGGTGCACAAGAAGGACTTCACGTCCCGCCGAGGCCTGCTGATCATGGTCGGCCGCCGCTCGAAGCTGCTGCGCTACCTGCGCGGCAAGGACGTGGAGCGTTACAAGGCGATCATCGCCAAGCTCGGCCTGCGTCGCTAGGCGCGCTCCAAGAGCACCGACACCTACGCATCATTGATGCTTATCCAAAGGACGCGCAGGAGGATGAGACGGGCCGCTCGGCTTCGCCATGCCTCTCGCGGCCAGGTCGCCGCCGCCCCCCGGGGCCGACGACCCAGCCCACCGCGTCCGATCTGAACCAGAGACCGCGCCAACCCAGGCTTGCAAGCCGGAGGGGGGCGCGGTCTCGGCCCTTGTAGGAGGGGGCGGCCCGCAAGAGGGCACCCCACCAGGGCCATCGGCGCAGGGATTCACTCCTGCGTCCTGTTAGACGTGACGAAACAAGAAAGCCAACCGAAAACAAGGCATACACCCATGACGAACGGACCCGTTCGTGTCGAGCGCGAGATCGCCGGAGTGCGCATCTCCCTCGAGACTGGCCAGATGGCCCGCCAGGCCGGCGGATCGGTCATCTGCACCGTAGGCGACACCAAGACCTTCGCTGCAGTGACCGCAGGCTCCGCCCGCGAGGACATCGACTTTTTCCCCCTGGTCTGCGACTACCGCGAGAAGACGGAATCCGCGGGCAAGATCCCCGGGGGCTTCTTCAAGCGTGAAGGTCGTCCGACCACGAAGGAGATCCTGACCATGCGCCTGATCGATCGCTCGATCCGGCCCATGTTCCCCGAGGGATTCAAGGAGGAAGTGCAGGTGATGACCCACTGCCTCCAGTACGACGAAACGTACAACCCCGACGTGACCGCGATGATCGGCGCCTACGCCGCGATCGCGATTTCCGACATCCCCTTCGCCACGACCCTGGGCGCGACGCGCATCGGGCACGTGGACGGCGAGCTGGTGGCCTTCCCCACCGATGAAATGCGCCGCGAGGGCAGCCGCCTCGATCTGGTGGTCGCCGGCCACGAGCGTGGCCTGGCCATGGTGGAGAGCACCGCCCAGGAGCTCACCGAGGACGAGATGATCGACGCCCTGGAGTTGGCGGGTGAGATCATCGGGCAGATCGTCGGGCTGGTCGAGGAGCTGGTCGAAAGGGCCGGCAAGACCAAGCGCGAGTTCGTGGCTCCTCCCGTGGACGAGGACCTGCGCGACCGCGTGTTCGACTTCGAGCGCGACCTGGTCGACGCGATCCGGACGGAGGGCAAGCACGAGCGCTCCGCCGCCGTTCGCGTGGTGCGCAAGGAGGTCATCGCCCGTCTGTCCGACGGCGTTCACCCCGACGACCTGAAGGCCCACACCAAGGCCCTCAAGACCTTCTTCCACGACCTGGAGCGCAAGGTTGAGCGGGACTGCATCCTGTCGGGGCGCCGTGTGGACGGCCGTCCGGCGGACGAGGTGCGCCCGATCACGATCGTGCCGAACTTCATCCCGCGCCAGCACGGTTCCGTGCTGTTCACCCGTGGGGAGACGCAGGCTCTGGTCAGCGTGACCCTGGGTACGCCCGACGACGAACAGGTCATCGACGGCGTGGAGAAGGAGTACCGCAAGAACTTCTACCTGCACTACAACTTCCCGCCCTACTCGGTGGGGGAGACCCGCCGCATCATGGGCCCGGGTCGCCGTGAGATCGGCCACGGCATGCTCGCCGAGCGCGCCCTGCAGGGCGTCCTGCCGGCCAAGGAGAACTTCCCGTACACCGTGCGGATCGTCTCCGACATCATGGAGTCGAACGGCTCTTCGTCGATGGCCAGCGTTTGCGGTGGTTGCCTCGGGATGATGCTCGCGGGTGTGCCCATCAACCAGCCGGTGGCGGGCATCGCCATGGGCCTGGTGCAGGAGGGTGACGAGACCGTGATCCTGACCGACATCCTCGGCTCCGAGGACCACAACGGCGACATGGACTTCAAGGTTGCCGGCTCCGGCGTGGGGATCACCGCGCTGCAGATGGACATCAAGATCCAATCGGTCAGCCGTGAGCTGCTGCAGCGCGCCCTGGGTCAAGCTCTCGAGGGGCGGATCCACATCCTGCGCGAGATGCTAAAGGCGGTCGATCGTCCGAGCGAGGAGGTCTCCGAGTTCGCTCCGCGTATGGAGAAGCTCAAGATTCCGTCCGACAAGATCGGTTTCCTGATCGGCCCTGGAGGCAAGAACATCAAGGCCCTCCAGGCGGACTACGAGGTGCGCGTCTCCATCATGGACGACGAGGGCAACGTGCAGATCTTTGGCACGAACGCCGCCAAGGTGAAGGGCTGTGCCGACGCCATCAAGGCATCGACCGAGACCCCCGAAGTGGGGACGCGCTACACCGGCACGGTGCGCAGCGTGCGGGACTTCGGCGCGTTCGTCGAGATCCTGCCCGGCGTGGAAGGCCTTTGCCACATCTCTGAGCTTGCCGACGGCTTCGTTGGTGCGGTGACGGATGTGACCAACGTCGGCGACCAGCTCGAGGTCGAGATCATCGCCGTCGATGATCGCGGCAAGATTAAGGTCAGCCACCGGGCGACCTTGGCCGGCGCGGAAGGTGGAGCCAAGGAATCCAGTTCCGACGGCGACCGTGGCGGTCGCGACGAGCGCCCCCGTGGGCGCGGGCGCGATGAAGACGACCGTCCGCGCGGACGTGGTCGGGACAGCGAGGACCGTCCCCGTGGCCGTGGTCGCGACAGCGAAGACCGTCCCCGTGGTCGGGGACGTGGCCGCGACGACGACGACCGGCCCCGTGGGCGCGGCCGTGATGACGACGATCGGCCCCGCGGGCGCGGCCGTGACGACGACGATCGTCCCCGCGGGCGCGGCCGTGAGGACGAGGACCGGCCCCGCGGGCGCGGCCGTGAGGACGAGGACCGGCCCCGCGGGCGCGGTCGTGACGACGAGGACCGTCCCCGTGGGCGCGGCCGCGACGACGAGGACCGGCCCCGTGGGCGCGGCCGTGACGAGGACGATCGTCCCCGCGGTCGCGGCCGTGACGAGGATGACCGTCCCCGACGCGACGATGACGACCGCGGTCGGGACGACGACGGCCGCCGTCGCCGGCGGCGTCCCTCGCGCTCGTCCCGCTAGGACTGGCCACTGAAGCACTCGCGGCCGCCGTCCCCTTGCTG